>DRKQ01000181.1 GCA_011051685.1 Gammaproteobacteria bacterium | reverse complement strand
TTCACACAACCCGCAGTCCGGTTTCTCTCTGGTTGAAATACTGGTCGCCATGACGCTCAGCCTGGTACTGCTCGGCGGCACCATCGTCATCTACGCCAGCAGTAAGGACAGCTACCGGCTACAGGAAAACATTGCCGGGATGCAGGAAAACGCCCGTTTTGCTATCCATGCCCTACGCCGCGACTTAGAGATGGCCGGCTTCCCGTGGGAGCAGGACATTACCCCCTTTGCTGTCAACGGGGACACTCTCATTGGCAATATTGAAGTAACCACGGACGGGGGAGGCAATGTTAGCGATATTGTTACTATCCAATACCAATCCGACGCCCCATCCAACAGGGACTGTCAGGGCGCAGTCATCGCGGATGGAAGCCTGATCATCAACCAGTACAGCATCAATAATGGCGAGCTGCGCTGTCTGGGCAGCGGCAACCCAACCCGCCCACTGACTCTGGTTGAGAACATTGACAACCTGCAAGTCCTCTACGGTATTGACAGCGACATTGATGGCTCAGCCAACCTTTATGTCACCGCCACCGAAGTCGACGCCGGCATCATCAATGCCGGCACCCCCGATTGGGACAGAGTAGTCAGCCTGCGCCTGGCCTTGCTGGTTGCCTCCGACACCTCCACCAACTCAGCATCAAAAGACTTCACCTTGCTGGACGCACCCACCATTACCAAGGATGACGGCCGCATATACCGTGTCTTCACCGCCACCATCCCCCTGCGCAACCGTATCCCCTAGGAATCAGTGCCATGACGATCCTCCATCATCCGCATTCATTACCAAGACAACAGCGCGGCGCGGCCCTAGTGACCGGACTGCTCATCATGATCGTCATGACCCTTATCGGCATTACCGCCATGCAGTCCTCCATCACCCAGAGCAACCTGGCCACCAATGCCCAGCTGAACACCATTGGTTTCCAATCTACCGAAACGGCCCTGGCCCGGGCCTCCAACGATGCATCCCTGCTGGAAAAAGCCTTGGACAATGGCATTCAAGCCTTGAACGATGGCATTTACGTCGCTACAGACACCCCCGACTACAACCAATTCCAAGCCGTTCTCGATATACAAGTGAACGAAAATGACACAGAGGATAAAACCACCATACCCATCAACACCGCCATTCAGGTTACCCCTCTAGGCCAGAAAGCCACATGTTCAAAGGCCACGGGAACAAACGGCAATCAATCAACAACCGTTACCACACCTATTTGTACCGTCTTCGAACTCGTAGCCAGCACGGCCATCGGCAACAGCACCCAGGCCAGCACTCGGCATACCCAGCTTAGCGACCGCTTAATGCCTCCCCCGCCGGGCGGCATGCCGGCGTATAGGCCCAATCAAGAATACAACAACAACGAACAACAGTAGTTTTCCCGGGAGAACCCAGATGAAAGGAAATCACCACCGCCATGCCGCCCTGAGCATCCTGCTCTGCCTCGGCATGATCAGCGCGCCGATCCAAGCCGAAGACATTGAGGTTTTCTTTACCAAAAAGGCCAACAGTGTCGCACCCAATGTGCTCTTTGTCCTTGACTCCTCAGGCAGTATGGAGAGCAAGGAAAATAACAATACGCGCATGGAGATATTAAAAAACTCCCTGCATGAAGTTCTCAAGCCGCAGGAGAAGTACAAGAAGCTAAACGTCGGCATCATGAACTTCAACGGCAACCGCAGTGGCGGTATCGACTTCCCGATCACTGATATCAACAGTGATGCCCATGATGTCGATGTCGACATTCCGGCAAACACCGATGTCGGCAGTGTTATTGACCACATCTCACAAAGCTATAGCGCATCCGGCGAAACCCCCATGGGTGATGCCCTGTACTTTGCCTCAAGCTATTTCCTCGGCACACATGTCTTCAACACAGGGTGGCGGGGAAAGCCTAATGCCTGGGATACCAGTAGCAACAGCTACCGTGGCGGCAGCCAGTACGCCGACAACCCGGCCGCCTATACCGGTTCCATCGACTCAACAACGGTCGCGGAAATCAGGACGCGGGCCTGCTCCCCCAGCAATCCCCGCCCCATCCGCCACTGCAGCTCCGAATACGATAACTGCACCACCGAAATCCACAACATCAGCGCCCGCCCCAAGCTATATCGTATCAACACCTACTCATGTGACAGCAGTGGCCTCGAGTGCAAGTGGCGTTATCCCCGCTATAAAAACATCGATGCCGACTATCCAGGTGACGCCAGCTGCAGCAACCGGCCCTCAACCCCCCAGGACGGGGACACCTGGGTGCAGTGCCGGGCAGCCCGGGAAGCGAGTAGCTATACCTATGAACGCTGTGAAGAGGAATATACCCATTACGAAACTACAGATGGCCCGACCGCCACTTACAAAAGCCCTATCACGCACCAATGCCAAAGCAACCATGTGATACTGCTCACCGACGGTGAACCAACGCGCAGAGACACCCTCTATCACATCGCCTCGCGTGTCCGCCCCATTACTGGCAGCGACCGCTATCAGGATTGCAAAGCCCTGAACACTCTGAGCAATCTCAGCAATAACATCCTTACCTATGGCCGTTGTCTGCCCGAACTCGTCGAGTACATGGCCACCATGGATCAGGCTCCCGACCTGGAGGAGAAACAGATCATCTCCACCTACACCATCGGCTTCCAGCTCGCGAACAACCCCGGCGCACAGGATTTCCTCAAGCTGCTGGCCGACAAGGGCCAGGGTAACTATTTTGACGCCGACTCCCCTGACGATCTGGTCAATGTCTTCAAGCGAATCATCAACGAAGTCACCGGCAACAACGTCAGTTTCTCAGCCCCCTCTCTCAGCGTTGACCAGAACAACAGCCTAGCCACCAGCAAATACCTCTACCGGTCGGTATTCACTCCCAGTGACAAACCCGCCTGGAGTGGCGACATCGTCAAGACCCGGATGGGCCAGGACACTGACGGCAACCCCACCTTTACCGAAGAGATCACCTTTGCCAGCACCCTGGTCGACAGCCAGCGGAAGATTTATACCTACACCGGCACGAACGACGATCTCACCGATGCGAGTAACGCATTAGCCACAAGCAATGACAAGCTGACAACCAAGCTATTGGCGGTCAACACCGACAATCGCGACAGTCTGATTCAGTGGGCGCGAGGCCTGGATGTCAAAGACGAAAATAATGACGGCTATACCACCGATCAGCGCGAGCACATGGGAGACCCGTTGCACACCACGCCGGCACTAGTGAATTACACCACTAGCCCGAGGAGGCAAGTGCTTTACGTCCCCACCAACGACGGCCTGTTGCACGCCTTCGACATCTCTGGCGACACCCCGGCGGAAATCTTCGCCTTTATCCCGCCGGAGCTGCTGCCCAACCTCAAAAAACTGTATGCCAACAGCAACACCGACACAAAGGTCTATGGCCTGGATGGCAACATGACCATCTGGCGCAGCAATGATGGAAAGACCTATCTCTACATCGGCATGCGTCGCGGTGGAAATAATTACTACGCTCTCGACATCAGCGACCCGGAAAAACCCAGGATGCTATGGACCATCAAGGGTGGCGCCGAAGACTTTGCCGAGCTGGGACAAACCTGGTCCACACCACAATTGACCAACGTCATGGTTGGCAGCATCAAGACCAAGGCACTGATCTTCGGTGGTGGCTATGACACCGACCAGGACGATAAAACCAAAACGTCTCCTCGCACAACGGACGACACCGGTCGCGCCATTTTTATCGTCAATGCAGAAACGGGTGAGAAAATCTGGAGCGCTGGCTACAACAGCAGCGATTTTGACTATGATCTGGGACTGAGCAATAGCATCCCCTCAGACGTGCGCATCATCGACCTCGACGGTAACAGCCTGGCCGACCGTATCTATGTAGGAGATATGGGTGGCCGCATCTGGCGCATCGACCTTGATCAGGACAACATCAGCGACAGCAGTGGCTACCTGCTGGCCGATTTCAATGACGGCACAGAAACGGGTAATCGCCGCTTCTACTACCCGCCCAGCGTCGCCCTCGACCGACAGCATCGGCTGATGATCGCCATCGGCTCCGGCTATCGCGCTAAGCCCACCGAGACGATGACAGAGGACCGCTTCTATGTGTTTGAAGACCCGAACACCCTTTACAAGCCCGCAACACCTGCTTCCTCCGCCATCATCGAAGACGACCTCGGTGACATCACCGACATCCTGACGCTCACCAGCAACAAGCCTGGCTGGTATCTGAGATTGGATAAGGGCGAAAAGGTGCTTGCCGAAAACATCATCTTCAACGGAAAGATCATGTTCACCAGCTACCAGCCGCAATTCGAGACCGGCAATAGCATCTGCAACCTCTCCGGCAACACCCCGCGCGCCTACCTGCTCGCCCTGGCCGACGGCCGGCCGCTGGCCGATCTCGACAACACCGCAGGACTCGACCGCAACATGACGCTGAACTCCGTCGAGTTCATCCCGGGCTCACCCTATATCGTCTTTAGTGGTGGCGGTAACAATGGTGGCAACAGTAACAACGACGGAGGAGATAACGGCGGCGGCAACAATGGTGGAGACAACACGCCCCCCTCATCCGGATCCGATTCAGACTCAGATTTTGCGGAATTTTTTGCCGGTGAGGATCCAATCGGCAGAGACTCAGGGCTGAGCGGCCGCCTCTCCTGGCAAAACCGCTAGGCCCATCCAGGCCAAACGGACAATTCTCACATCCCGGCCAGACATAAGAAACGCCTGGTGTTGCACCCAGTCATGTGCGACACCAGGCGCCAGGAGAAAACACCCCGTATGAAAACAAGCATTCACTCACCACCTCGACATGGAGGCTTTAGCCTCATTGAGCTGCTCATCACCCTGGCCATCATCGGCATCCTGGCCAGCATCGCCTACCCCAGTTACCAGGGCCATATATTAAAAACCAACCGCAGCGAAGGCCAAACCAAGCTGCTGGAAATCCTTACCAAGCAACAGAACTTCTTCAGCCGCAATATGACCTACACCACAGACCTGACACAACTGGGTTATACCGCTGATCCTGTGGTGACAGATAATGGCCTTTATAGCATTGCGGCATCTGTATGCGGCGGCGCCTTTAGCAACAATATCTCTGACTGCATCAAACTCACCGCTACCGCAAAGGGCAGACAAGTTAACGACGGTGATCTCGCCATCAACTCGGCCGGAGCAAAAACCGGCAACTGGTAATACCGGAATCTGCCAGCACATAACGTGAAAAGGCGCCCTAAGGCGCCTTTTCTATATCACTTGAAAGTCCCCTTAATCCTCGTATTCACCACCCAGGCGCAACTCACGGGGCAACAAAAACGTCACCGTCTCCTCGCGTCCCTCGGCATTGACCACCTCATCACAGCCCAACGTGCGCAGGCGCTCAACCACCTCGTCGACCAGCACCTCCGGCGCCGAGGCCCCCGCCGTCACGCCGACCATCGCACGACCCACCAGCCATGCCGGCCGGATCTGGCTGGCATTGTCGATCAAGTAGGCATCGCTGCCCAAGCGCTCGGCCAGCTCGCGCAGGCGATTGGAATTGGAACTGTTGGCTGAACCCACCACCAGCACCAGATCGCAATTGCGCGCCAATGCCTTGACCGCATCCTGGCGATTCTGCGTGGCATAACAGATGTCATTCTTCTTCGGCCCGACAATGGCCGGGAAACGCGCGCGCAGGGCATCGATCACCAGCGCGGTATCGTCCAGCGACAGGGTGGTCTGCGTGACGAAGGCCAGCCGGTCCGAATCACGAACTTTCAGCCTCATCACATCGTCCGGCGTCTCCACCAGATACATGCCCTTGCCTTCATACTGGCCCAGGGTGCCTTCCACCTCGGGGTGACCCGCGTGGCCGATGAGTATCACCTCATGGCCCACCTGCTGATGGCGCACCACCTCCATGTGCACCTTGGTCACCAGTGGACAGGTAGCGTCGAACACCTTCAGTCCTCGCATCTCGGCCTCCTCGCGCACCGCCTTCGACACGCCGTGGGCACTGAAGATCACCGTCGCACCCGCCGGCACCTCGTCCAGCTCGTTGACGAACAAGGCCCCCCGCTCGCGTAGACAATCCACCACATAGCGGTTGTGCACCACCTCATGACGCACATAGATAGGCGCGCCAAACAACTCGAGGGCGCGTTCGACAATCTCGATGGCGCGATTGACGCCGGCGCAAAAACCGCGCGGATTGGCCAGTTGAATCTGCATAATACCCACTTCCAGTTACTCGTCCGTCACCTGCGGATCATTGGAGACGGCCAGTATCTCCACCGCAAAATTTATCGTGTAGCCACATAGTGGATGATTGAAGTCTACCAACACCTGCTCGTCGTCCACTTCCACCACCGTACCCGGAAGCTCATCACCGGTGGGGGTAGTAAAATTAACGATCACGCCCGCTTCGAGCAACATGTCATGGGGGAAATCATGCACCGACAGGGCATGCACATTGGCCGGGTCGGGGAAGCCAAAGGCATCCTGCGGCTCGATTTCAAGCGTTTGCACACTGCCGCTGTGCAGACCGTACAACGCCCGCTCGAGGCCGACAACCAGCGAGCCGTCACCCATGCGGAACTGCAGCGGTTCGCTGTCGCGGCTGGATTCGGCCACCGTGCCGTCCTTTAACGTCAGGGTGAAGTGCATCAGCACCTCACTGTCAGGGCCAATCACCGCGGCATCACTCATGGCCTTCTCTCCTCTCACCGTGGCGACCGAACAGGCTGTCCAGCACCAACATGACCGCACCGACCGTGATCGCCGAATCGGCAATATTGAAGGCCGGCCAATACCATTTCTGGTAATACACCTGAATAAAGTCCACCACATAACCCAGCGTCAGGCGGTCCCAGAGATTGCCCAGCGCACCGCCGAGAATCAGCGCCAGGGCCAGCGCCAGCCAGCGCTGGCCTGGCTTGAGACGCGCCAACCAGCCCACGATGACCACGCTCACCACAATAGCAATGATGGTGAAGAACCAGCGCTGCCAACCGCCCGCCGAACTGAGAAAACTGAAGGCCGCACCCTCGTTGTGCATCAGGGTCAGGTTAAAACCAGGAAAAACGGGCACGGGCTCGTGCATGGCCAGGTGCTCACTGGCCAGGGCCTTAGTCCACAGATCCAGCGCGACCACGACGGCGGATAGGAGCAGCCATTTCAGGTTATGCATAATGGCGCCGACTCAGGAGGATGTGGGTAGGGCGTGAATTCAACGCAAAGATCGCAAAGGCGCAGAGGTCGCGAAGAAAAACTTTGACAAGTTTCGGGAACAAGCTTTCGCCGTCGTCATGCCGGCGCAAGCCGGCATCCAGGACGTTGCCGAGATTTCTGGATTCCGGGTCAAGCCCGGAAATAGGGGTACGATTGAGCGACCCCGAACAGAATTTGCCTTCATTCGCCTTCATTTGCGGACCGATTTCCAGGCATCCTGAAACACCCGCTTCCTTTGCGAACTTTGCGTCTTCGCGCCTTTGCGTTGAAAATCCCAGGCTTGCTATCACGCAAAACGCCGCTCTTCACCCGCGCCCTCGACGTTTTCCACGCAACGGCCGCACAGCTCCGGATGCTTGGGATTGCTCCCGACGTCGGCGCGGTGGTGCCAGCAGCGCGCACACTTGGGGTGGGCGGAGGGCATCACCGCCACCCACAGCTCGTCGTTGCTGGTGAGGGTGTAGTGCACCGCATCGTCGGTCTTCGCCGTGTCGCGGGCCAGGCGCGCGTCCGAGGTGATGAGCACGAAACGCAACTCGTCACCCAGCCGCTCGAGGCGCTGGAAGATCTCCTCGCCACAGTACAGGTCCACCTCTGCATCCAGCGAGGAGCCGATGCCGCCGGCGACGCGCAGCTGTTCCAGCTCCTTGCCCACCGCCTCGCGCACTTCCTGCACCTGCGCCCAGAAGGCCAGGTCGAATTGCGGATCTTCGGCGTTTTCCGGCAGCGTGTACCACTGTTCGAGGAACACGGAATCACCGCGCTCGCCCGGCAGGTGCCCCCACACCTCCTCGGCGGTGAAACTGAGGATGGGCGCCATCCAGCGCACCATGGCCTCGATGATGTGGTGCATGGCGGTCTGGCAGGAACGCCGCGCACGGCTGTCGGCCTGGGTGGTGTACTGGCGATCCTTGATGATGTCGAGATAGAAACCGCCCAGCTCGACATTGCAGAAATTGTGCAGCTTCTGATGAATGTGGTGGAAATCATAGCTATCGAAGGCCGCGACGATCTCCACTTGCAGTTGGGCCGTGCGCGCCGCCGCCCAGCGGTCCAGCGCCAGCATCTCATCCATCGGCAACAGATGCTGCGCCGGATCAAAGCCATTGAGATTGGCCAGCAGGAAGCGCGCGGTGTTGCGGATACGGCGGTAGGCATCGGCGGTGCGCTTGAGAATCTCGTCGGAGACAGTCATCTCGTTGCGGTAGTCGGCGCCGGCCACCCACAGGCGCAGAATGTCGGCGCCGAGATTGTTGACCACCTTCTGCGGCGCCACCGTGTTGCCCTTGGACTTGGACATTTTCTGCCCCTTGGCATCCACGGTGAAGCCGTGGGTGAGCACGGCACAGTACGGCGCCTTGCCGGTCACCGCCACCGAGGTCAGCAGCGAAGACTGGAACCAGCCGCGATGCTGGTCCGAGCCTTCCAGGTACAGGTCCGCGGGCCGTCGCAGTTCCTCGCGCCGATCCAGCACACAGGCGTGGCTGACACCGGAGTCGAACCACACGTCGAGGGTGTCTGTGACCTTGTCATAATCGGCGGCCTCATCACCCAGCAGCTCGACCGGGTCTAACTGGAACCAGGCATCGATACCCTGCGTCTCGACACGCTGCGCCACCTGCTCGATGAGCTCACTGGTACGCGGGTGCAGGTGCCCGGATTGGCGGTGCACGAACAGGGCGATGGGCACGCCCCAGGTACGCTGGCGCGAGATGCACCAGTCGGGGCGATTCGCCACCATGCCCTCGATGCGCGCCTGGCCCCAGTCTGGCATCCAGTGGGTGTTGCGGATCTCGGCCAATGCCGCCTCGCGCAGGCCGGCCTGGTCCACGCTGATGTCCCGACCCTTGTTCCCGACAAGGCCGGGATACACGCCATCCATGGCGATAAACCACTGCGGCGTGGCGCGGAAGATGATGGGCGTCTTGTGGCGCCAACAGTGCGGGTAGCTGTGGCGCAGGGCCTCCTCGTGCACCAGCGCGCCCCTGGCACGCAACACCTCCACCACATGCGGATTGGCCTTGAGCACGTGCTCGCCGGCGAACAGTTCGGTGTCCGGCAGGAACACGCCGTTGCCGTCCACCGGGTTGTGCACCGGCAGGTGGTATTTCTGCCCCACCACGAAGTCCTCCTGGCCGTGGCCGGGCGCGGTGTGCACGCAGCCGGTGCCGGACTCGGTGGTGACGTGCTCGCCGAGGATCACCGGCACCTCGCGCTCGTAGAACGGATGCCCCAGCTTCAGGCCTTCGAGGTCGGCGCCGCGGCAATAGGCCACCACGCGGCTGTTTTCAAACAGGCCGCTGCGCTCGTAGCGCACCATGGCGTCCTTGAGCAGGGCCTCGGCGAGGATCAGCCGCTCCGCACCCAGCTCGCCCTCGCTCTGCACCACCACGTAGTCCAACTCAGGGTGCACCGCCACCGCCTGGTTGGCGGGCAGGGTCCAGGGCGTGGTGGTCCAGATCACCACCGAGATGGGGCCCTCGCCGGTATGCCCCTCGACATGATGGCAGCGCGCCCACAGGGCCGGCTCGTCG
>DRKQ01000180.1 GCA_011051685.1 Gammaproteobacteria bacterium | reverse complement strand
CGCGACTCATCGAAATAATTGCCGATGATCTGCAAGCCCACGGGCATGCCACGCACAAAGCCCGCCGGGATAGACATACCCGGCAGCCCGGCGAGGTTGGTGGCGATGGTGTAGATATCCGACAGATACATACTCACCGGATCACTGGACTTGGCGCCCAGCTTGAAGGCCACATCGGGCGCCGTGGGCCCCATGATCACATCCACCTTTGCAAAGGCCTGTTTGAAATCATCACTGATCAGCTGGCGCAACTGCTGCGCCTTCAGATAATAGGCATCGTAATAACCGGCGGACAACGCATAGGTGCCAATCATGATGCGACGCTTCACCTCGGCGCCAAAACCTTCACCGCGCGAACGCTTGTACAGGTCTTCCAGATCTTTCGGCTCATCGCAGCGATAACCGAAACGCACGCCATCGAAGCGCGACAGATTCGACGAGCACTCCGCCGGGGCCACAACATAGTAGGTAGGCACCGACAAATTCGAGTTAGGCAGACTGATCTCCACCAGTTCCGCGCCCATCGATTGGTATTGTTTGATGGCCGCGTCCACCACCTCGGCCACCCCGGCATCCAGACCCTCACCGAAATATTCCTTGGGCAGGCCGATCTTCAAACCCTTCAGGTCGTCATTGAGCCTGGCCGTGTAATCGGGCACCTCGCGTTCCATGCTGGTGGAGTCCCGCTCATCGAAGCCGGCCATAACATTGAGTAGATATGCCGCGTCTTCGGCACTGCGGGTCATGGGCCCAGCCTGATCGAGACTGGAGGCAAAGGCGATCATGCCGTAACGTGACACCCGTCCGTAGGTGGGCTTGAGGCCGGTGATACCACACAAGGCTGCCGGCTGGCGAATAGAGCCACCGGTATCGGTGCCGGTGGCCATGGGTGTCAGGCGTGCGGCCACGGCCGCCGCGGAACCGCCGGAGGAACCGCCGGGCACGGACTCGCTGTCCCAGGGATTTTTCACCGGGCCGTAAAAAGAGGTCTCGTTGGACGAGCCCATGGCGAATTCATCCATGTTGGCCTTGCCCAGCATGGGCATGCCCGCCGCCTTGCACTTGCTCACCACGGTGGCGTCATAGGGCGCAATGAAATTATCCAGCATCTTCGAGCCGCAGGATGTCTTTACCCCCTCGGTGCAAAAGATATCTTTATGAATAAGTGGAACGCCTGTGAGCGTGCCGGCGTTACCTGCCTGGCGTGTTTTGTCCGCGGCCTCGGCGGCGGCCAGGGCCTGATCCGCGCTGACCGTGACCAAGGTATTGAGTCCGGCATTGTGCTGCTCGATGCGCTGGAGAAAGGCGCGGGTCAACTCAACGGAGGAAAACTCACCACTGGCAAGGCCGCGGGATAATTCTGCTATGGATTTGTTATGCATTTTCAATTCAGAGAAAAGAGTAAAGATGAAAGAGTAAAGTAAAAAATGCTACCCCTCTTTCCTCTTTTATCTTTCCCCTTTCCTCTGCTGTTACTCAATGACTTGCGGCACCAGGAACAGGCCACCCTCCACCTGAGGCGCATTGGCCTGCAGCTTGTCGCGCTGATTGGTCTCGGTGACCACATCCTCGCGCAGTCGCTGGCGAGCATCCAGGGGGTGGGCCATGGGAGTAACGCCGGTGGTATCCACGGCGGCCATCTGCTCCACCAGATCGAGAATGGCGGACAGGTTGTGCGCGTATTCGGGCACATCGGCATTGTCGATACCAAGGCGGGCTAGATGGGCGATTTTTTCCACGTCGTGCTGATCCAGGGACATGCGGGGTCTCTACTATTGTCTGTACTTAATAAAAATAAAAACCGGGAGCTGAAAAAAATGAGTGCAGAATTTAGCACACAAGGGCCTGTTTACACTACTGACACCGCGAATACACCGGCAGGTAACTTGCTGAAACCTCGTGGCATTGCTACATTAGCAGAAATTTGCTGCGGTCGTTTCTCACCAGGCCTGCACTTTAGACTGTCATTGATCCGCGCGCCCTGAATACCGGCGCACCACACACGAACAAGAGCGACCAAAATCACGATGTTTGCACGATTCCGCGGCCTGTTTTCCAACGACCTGTCCATCGACCTGGGCACCGCCAATACGCTCATTTATGTGAAGGGGCAAGGCATTGTGCTCGATGAGCCCTCGGTAGTGGCCATACGCATGGAACGGGGCACCGGCAACCCGAAAAACATTGCTGCGGTGGGCCTCGAGGCCAAGCGCATGCTGGGCCGCACCCCAGGGAATATTCAGGCCATCCGGCCGCTGAAGGACGGCGTCATCGCCGACTTTACCGTCACCGAGAAGATGCTCCAGCACTTCATCCACAAGGTGCACACGGACAAGTTCAAGTTCTTCCACCCTAGCCCGAGAGTGCTGGTGTGCGTACCCTGCGGCTCCACCCAGGTGGAGCGCCGCGCGATTCGCGAATCCGCCGCCGGCGCCGGCGCTCGCGAGGTGTATCTCATCGAGGAACCCATGGCCGCGGCCATCGGCGCCGGCCTGCCGGTGAACGAGGCCAGCGGCTCCATGGTGCTGGACATCGGCGGCGGCACCACCGAGGTGGCGGTGATCTCGCTCACCGGCATCGTCTATTCCGCCTCGGTGCGCATCGGCGGCGACCGCTTCGACGAGGCCATCGTCAATTACGTGCGCCGCAACTACGGCACGCTGATCGGCGAGTCCACTGCCGAGCGCATCAAGGAAGACATCGGCAACGCCTATCCCGGCGACGAGGTGCGCGAGACGGAAGTCCGCGGCCGCAACCTGGCCGAGGGCATTCCACGCAGCTTCACCCTCAACAGCAATGAGGTGCTCGAGGCCCTGCAGGAACCCCTGTCGGGCATCGTCTCCGCGGTGAAGACCGCCCTGGAACAGACCCCGCCGGAACTGGGCGCCGACGTGGCCGAGCGCGGCCTGGTGCTCACCGGGGGCGGCGCCCTGCTCAAGGATCTGGACCGCCTGCTGATGGAAGAGACCGGCCTGCCGGTGATCATCGCCGAAGATCCGCTCACCTGCGTGGCCCGCGGCGGCGGCCGGGCACTGGAAATGATCGACGAGACCGGTACCGATGTCTTTACCACGGAATAAAATCGCGCCTGGAAAGGCGCTCCCACATTAGCATTAACAAGCCCTAGCAGAGGATTCACCTGACCCGTGGTAGCGACATCCTGTCGTAACGGAGGAGCAGCAAGATAAAACCACTATTCATACAGGGGCCCTCCATCACCACCCGCCTGGTGGTGCTGGTGATCCTATCCTCACTGATGATGACCCTGGATCACCGCCAGAATCACCTCGAAGGTATACGTAGCACCCTTTCACTGCTGATTTACCCTCTGCAGTACGTGATCAACCTGCCCATCGCCGCCACCCAGTGGCTGGATGACAGCCTCTCCAGTCGGGAATCCCTGCAAGAGGAAAATGCGCGCCTCAAGCGCCAGAACACCCTGTTCAAGGCGCGCCTGCAGACCCTGCAATCCCTCAAGGCGGAAAACCAGCGCCTGCGTGAACTGCTGCAGTCCTCGAAAAAGGTCAGTGAACGGGTGCTCATCGCCGAGCTGCTGTCCGTGGATCTAGAGCCCTTCACCCGGCAGATCGTCATCAACAAGGGCAGCCGCGACGAGGCCTACCTCGGCCAGCCTCTGGTGGACGCCGAGGGCGTGATGGGACAAATCGTCCACCTCGGCCTCTTTTCCAGCACCGCCATGCTCATCACCGACGCCAACCACGCCATCCCCGTACAGGTAAACCGCAACGGCCTGCGCGCCATCGCCATGGGTACCGGCGCCCCCGACAAGTTAGACATCCCCTATCTGCCCATCAGCGCCGACATCGTCGAGGGCGACCTGCTCACCACCTCCGGGCTGGGTGGGCGCTTCCCCGCCGGTTACCCTGTAGCCATGGTGACGGAAGTGGTCAAGGATCCCACCCTGCCCTACGCCGTGGTCTCCGCCATGCCCACGGCGCGCCTGGAACAGGCCCGTGAAGTGCTGCTGCTCTGGCCCACCACCCAGCAGAAGGATGCACCGTCCGATACCGCAGGCGAGTCTGCGGCCACCGCCCCGCCATCATGACCCATATCGCCCGACACCACGGTGGCGCCACATTGTTGCTCACCTTCATTGGCGCGCTGATGCTGCAGATGCTGCCCCTGCCCGAATGGGCCCAGCCCCTGCGCCCGGACTGGGTGGCCCTGGTACTCATCTACTGGTGCATCGCCCTACCCGACCGGGTGGGTGTGGGTATCGGCTGGCTGGCAGGACTGATGCTGGACGTGGCCCATGGCGCCCTGCTGGGGCAAAACGCCCTGGCCCTGGCGGTGGTGGCCTACCTGGCCATTCGCCTGCATCAGCGCATTCGCGTTTTCCCTCTCTGGCAACAAGCTGTGAGCGCCCTGTTGCTGGTGACACTGCATCTGATGCTGGTGCTGTGGCTCAAGGGCGCCACGGGTCAGTCCGCCGAGACCTGGGCCTACTGGCTGCCGGCACTCACCAGCATGCTGCTGTGGCCACCCACGTTTCTCATCCTGCGCGGACTGCGCCGGGCCTACCGGGTGCGCTGAACCTGTGTACCTACAGCTGCTCTAAACATTGATGGCCTCACCCACCACCCTCAAGGATCACTTTCGCGAAACCCGTCTGTTCACCAGCCGGGCCATTATTGCCCTGCTACTCAGCATCGGTCTGATGCTGTTGTTGCTGGTGCGGCTGTTCGACCTGGAGGTGTTGCAATACGCCAAGTATTCCGTGCTCTCGGATCAGAACCGCGTGCACATCCGAGCCGTCCCGCCCACCCGCGGACTGATCTATGACCGTAATGGCGTGCTGCTGGCGGAGAACCTGCCCAGCTTCCAGTTGGAACTGACCCGGGAACGCATCAGCGACCTGGATGCCACCATCGATGATCTGCGCCAGATCATCGACATCACCGACGAAGACATCGAGCGTTTCAAAAAACGCCTGCAACGCACCCAGCGCCACAAATCGGTGCCCCTGCGCACCCGGCTTTCCGACGTGGAAGTGGCGCGCCTGGCCGTCAACCAACACCGCTTCCCCGGCGTGGATACCGTGGCCCAACTCTACCGTCACTACCCCTACGCAGGCCGCGGCGTCCACGCACTGGGGTACGTGGGGCGCATCAGCGAACAGGAATTGCAGCGCATCGACGCCACCAATTACGAGGGCACCGATTTTATCGGCAAGACCGGCGTGGAAAAATTCTACGAAGACCTGCTGCACGGCGAGGTGGGTGTGGAACAGGTGGAGACCAACGCCCAGGGCCGCACCCTGCGGATCCTGGACCGCACCTCGCCGGTACCTGGCCTCAACCTCTACCTGAGCCTGGATATCGAGATGCAGCGCATCGCCGAGGACGCCTTTGGTGACAACAACGGAGCCCTGGTGGCCATCGACCCCACCGACGGCAGCGTGCTGGCCCTGGTGAGCATGCCCACCTTCGATCCCAACCTGTTCGTGGGCGGCATCGACAGCAAGACCTATCGCACCCTGCAGGACTCCCCGGACCAACCCATGTTCAACCGCGCCCTACGCGGCCGCTACCCCCCTGGCTCCACCATCAAGCCCTTCATCGGCCTGGCCGGCCTGGAATACGGCCTTATCGACCCCAACATCAATACCTATTGCCAGGGCTGGTACATGCTCGACGGCGACGAGCGCAAATACCGCGACTGGAAAAAGATCGGCCACGGCCCGGTGGACCTCAGCCAGGCCATCGTGGAATCCTGCGACGTGTATTTTTACGACCTGGCCCTTACCTTGGGCATCGACCGCATCTCCGCCTTCCTCGAGCCCTTTGGCTTCAGCGATCTCACCGGCATCGATACCAGCGGCGAGCTGGCCGGCCTGGTGCCCTCGCGGCAGTGGAAGCGGCAAAGCAAACACCAACCCTGGTACCCCGGTGAGACCCTGATCACCGGTATTGGCCAGGGCTTTTTCCTCACCACCCCCCTGGGCCTGGCCGAGGCCACAGCCACCCTGTCGCGTTACGGAAACCAGTTGCGCCCACGTCTGGTGGCGGCCACCGAGGATCCGGACAGCCGGGAGATCGTGGGACTGCCCGCAGTGCCCAATGTCGCCGTGCCTGTGCACAACAAGGCCAACTGGGACTACATTATCCGTGCCATGACCCGGGTGGTGCACAGCAGCCACGGTACAGCACGACGTATCAGCCGCGGCGCCAAATTCAAGATTGCCGGCAAAACAGGCACCGCCCAGGTGTTCGGCATCAAGCAGGACGAAAAATACGTGGCAGAAGATATCAGCAAAAAACTTCGCGATCACGCCCTGTTCGTGGGTTTTGCCCCGGTGGACGACCCCCGTATCGCCGTGGCGGTGATCGTGGAAAATGGTGGTAGCGGCGGTGCAGTGGCCGCGCCCATCGCGCGCAAAGTGATGGACTATTATCTCAACCGGGTGCTCTCAACGGAAACACCCCCACACAAGGAGGCCGGCTCGTGAGCCTGTTCGAAGCCCGTGCCGAGGCCCTGCGCACCAACCGCCGTACCCTGGCGGAAACCCTGCACCTGGACGCCCCGCTGCTGGTCTGCCTGCTGGCGCTCTCAGCCATCAGCTTGTTTGTGCTGTTCAGTGCCAGCGGCCAGAACATGGACATCATCTGGCGCCAGGCCCTGCGCCTGGGGGTGGCCTTCCTGATCATGCTGGCCCTGGCGCAGCTCAACCCCGCCACCCTCATGCGCTGGACGCCCTGGCTGTATGGCCTGGGTATTGCCCTGCTCCTGGCAGTGCTGTTCTTCGGTGAAACCGGCAAGGGCGCTCAACGCTGGCTGGATCTGGGCCTGTTCCGCTTTCAGCCTTCGGAAATGATGAAACTGGCCGTGCCCATGATGGTGGCCTGGTATCTCAGCGACCATCCCCTGCCCCCGTCGCTCAAACGCCTCTCCGTGGCCAGCCTGCTCATCATCGTTCCCACCCTGCTCATCGCCAAGCAGCCGGATCTGGGCACCGCCCTGCTTATCGCCTGCGCCGGGGTCTTTGTCCTGCTGTTCTCCGGCATCTCCTGGCGGCTGATCATCAGCTCCGGCGCCCTACTTGCCGCCTGCGCCCCCATCCTCTGGCACTTCATGCACGACTATCAGCGCCAGCGGGTACTCACCTTCCTCAACCCGGAGGCCTCACCCCTGGGGGCGGGCTATCACATCATCCAGTCGAAGATCGCCATCGGCTCCGGCGGCCTGTATGGCAAAGGCTGGCTCAACGGCACCCAGTCGCAGCTCAACTTCCTGCCCGAGCGCTCCACGGACTTCATCTTTGCCGCCTATGCCGAGGAATTCGGCCTGTTCGGCATCATCGGCCTGCTCAGCCTCTACCTGCTGGTGATCATGCGTGGCCTGCTCATATCTGCCCAGGCACAGGACAGCTACACCCGCCTGCTGGGGGGCAGCCT
>DRKQ01000179.1 GCA_011051685.1 Gammaproteobacteria bacterium | reverse complement strand
TTGCGCTTGAGGCCCTCCAGCTTCTTCGCCATGTCGATGAGTTCGGCCACCTCCTCGTCCTGCTCGTAGGCCTCGCGCAGGGCCTCCTCCTGCTCCATGGCCTTGTCCAGGGTGATGCCGATCTCGAAGGGGATCATCTTGGAGATGCGATCCACGAAGCCGTAGGGATGGCCGAACACCCGGCCCACGTCGCGCACCACGGCCTTGGCCGCCATGGAGCCGTAGGTGATGATCTGCGAGACCTTTTCACGGCCGTAGTGCTGGGCCACGTAGTCGATGACCCGGTCGCGACCCTCCATGCAGAAGTCCACGTCGAAGTCAGGCATGGACACGCGCTCGGGGTTGAGGAAGCGCTCGAACAGCAGCTCGTATTCCAGCGGGTCCAGGTCGGTGATGGTCAGTGCATAGGCCACCAGGGAACCGGCGCCGGAACCACGCCCCGGGCCCACGGGCACGCCGTTGTTCTTGGCCCACTGGATGAAGTCGGCGACGATGAGGAAGTAGCCGGGAAAGCCCATCTCGATGATCACATCCAGCTCGATCTCCAGGCGTTCGTCGTAGGGTTTGCGTTTTTCGGCGAAATCCGGGGCGCCGCGATCGAACAGCTTGTCCAGGCGTTTCTCCAGACCCTCGCGCGAGACCTGGCGGAAGTACTCCGCCTCGCTGAGACCGTCGGGGATGGGGAAGTCCGGCAGGAAATTCTTGCCCAGGGTCAGGGACACGTTGCAGCGCCTGGCGATCTCCACGGTGTTTTCCAGCGCCTCGGGGATGTCGGCGAACAGCTCGGCCATCTCCTCCGGCGAGCGCAGGTACTGCTGCTCGGAATAGAGCCTGGGCCGACGCGGGTCGTCCAGGGTGCGGCCGTCGTGGATGCAGACCCGCGCCTCGTGGGCCTCGAAGTCCTCGGCGCTGAGAAAGCGCACGTCGTTGGTGGCCACCACCGGCAGGTCAGCGGATTGCGCCAGCGCCACCGCGGCGTGCAAATAATCCTCTTCCTCGGCACGACCGGTGCGCTGCAGCTCGAGATAGTAGCGCTCGGGAAACAGCCGCTGCCAGTGGGCCAGGCAGGCCTGCAACCGCGCCTCGTCCCCCGCCAGCAGGGCGCGGCCCACGTCCCCCTCGCGGCCACCGGACAGGGCGATCAGTCCCTCGCTGTGCCCCTCCAGCCACTGGGCGCGCAGGATGGGCAGGCCACGATGCTGGCCCTCGGTATAGGTGCGAGACACCAGCTCGGTGAGATTGCGATAGCCGTCGTTGGTCTGGCAGAGCAGGGTCAGCCGGTGCGGCTGGGTGGGTTCGTCGTCATTGGCCAGCCACACGTCCACACCGATGATGGGCTTGATGCCCGCCGCCATGGCCGCGCGGTAAAACTTGACCATGGCGAACAGGTTGCTCTGGTCGGTCACCGCCACCGCCGGCATGCCCTTTTCCGCCACCGCCGCGGCCAGAGGCTTGATGCGCACCACGCCGTCCACCAGCGAATATTCTGTGTGCAGGCGCAGGTGGATGAAGCCGGAATTCATGGCGCTAAGTTTCCGGTGTTGGGAGAGAAGATTCAAGACTTGACAGCACTGGCGAAGACCGACGGACACCAAAAAAGACAGCCGACGACAAGCTCGGCTATGATGAGCATTATCGATTCACATGCTGTGTGCTTTTCCGAACCGCCGTTTGACAACACAAGGACAAAAACATGATGCACAACGGACGTTTGATCCTATCATTTCTGGTGATGTGCCTGTGGCTCAGCCTGTCCATCCCCGCCCTCGCGGATCCGGGCCTGTCCCGCCAAGCAGCCATTGACCGGGCCAGGCAGGCCGTTGCCAAACAGGCCTCACTGGCACCGCAATCCCTGCAAGTGGAATCGGCCCAGGCGGTGGACTGGCCGGACAGCAGCCTGGGTTGCCCGCAGCCTGGCATGATGTACCAGCAGATGATCACTCCCGGCTACCGCGTCAGTCTGCTGGATACCACCAGCGGAAAGATTTACCGGGTTCACCTTGCGGGTCAGCGGGCCATAATCTGCGATCCCCCACCAGGCGCCGGAGCCCAGGACGAAAAAAGCCTGCGTTTCGGCCAACGTTGGCAGCATGCTCAGGAAGCCCGGGCGCTATTGGCCCGGCGCCTCGGTGTAGCCATTGAAGCCATTAGCGTTCTGGGCAGCAAGGAGGTGGCGCGCGAAAAAGCGCCGCCGGGCTGCAGGCCGATGACTGGCGATACCCTGCAACTCATCGAGCTGCGTTACCGGGATACCACTTATCGTTATGCCCGGATTGATGAACGCTCTGTCCCCTGCGATCAGGACTCAAGGTAACACCGTCAATGGCGTTCCTGTCCCATCCAACGCACGCAACACGTACTGGTCGCGTGTGCCATGCAGTTCAAAACCGTCCACAATCACCGTCCACACGCCTGGTTGGGGATTACTCAGACTCACCTGTTCCGGCACCCGTAAGGTGGCACCGTCGAACAACAGATTACCGGCGGGATCAATGAGGATCAGGTCCAGGTCGTTCACCGGATAGTGCCCCCAGTCACCCTTCCAGTCTAACTCGATGTGGATATCCGACACGCCTGCCGGCACCTGTAGTGCATAGGTGTCCAGTTGAGCGTCGTGGATTTCCTGTTTGCGCTGGGCCCGTAATGGTTTTTGTTGTTCAGTGGACAGGCTGATGCGCGCGCTAACCCTGCCGGCATTGGTAAAATCGCCCATCACCGCCAGGCGCACAAAACCGTGCTGGGGATTGGCAAACACCCATTGGCCGTCGGCAGTGACAAACTCCGAGGCCAACACCTCATTGTACGAGGTGGGCGCATCCACCACGGTGAGCAGAACGTCGTCCCCGAACAGGGAATTTTGCGCCTCGGCAGGCAGGGCCGGCGTGATGTCGCTGACTCCCACATGAATCGCCGCAGTGTGCGCATCCGCTGGCACCAGCAGGTGTTTCACCTCCCCGGGCAACAGGCTCAGGGTACGCGAGTACACCTCTCCCTCCTCCAGATCGACGAGTTTGAGATGCTGCTTTTTGAGGGATTTGCCGATGGATTTTGGCTCCCTGGGTAATACTGGCAACATGGGCAGGGTATTCTCGCCGCCGTCTTCACGCAGTTCTTCCAACGCCTCTTCCACATCCAGGAAGCCCTTGCCCTGATCCACCCGCCCGGCGGTGTCCTCCAGCAGGTCGTCATTGGCGGCGTCCATCAGGGCATGGCGTACTGCGCTGGCGCTGGCAGAAGGCTGGGCCTGATGCAACAAGGCGGCAGCACCGGCCACTGTGGGGGCTGAGAAGGAACTACCCGCCACCATGAAAAGGCCGCCGTCGGCGGCCTGTACGAAACTGCCCACGCCATTGGCCAACAGATCCACTCCACGCCGGCCATCGGCGGTGGGACCGCGGGAACTGAAGTCGGCCACTTGCACTGCGTCATTGGCGCGATACAGACGACCGAAGCCCGGCCCCACCAGGTTGTCCAACCAGATTCGCTCGTGAGCGGCGGTGTTGGCGGCCCCCACCGCCAAGGCGGCGACACTGGTGCCCGGACTGCCGCCGGTGAGGGTTGCCGGGCCCTCGTTGCCCACGGCGGCCACCACGGTAATGCCATTGGCCAGCATCTCCCGCACCAACACGTCCTCCAGTTCCAGGCCAGGGATCAGCGTGGGGCCGCCGAGGCTGAGATTCACCACCTGGATATTTAAAGTGTCGAACACAAAAGGATCATCCTCGCTTCCGGAACCTGCCACAGGTATCACAGGCTGCCCGGCGTTGAAGTTCCGCTTCAGGCTCAGCGCCCGATCCATGGCCGCCAGTACCGCGGAAGCCCGCGCGCCCCCACCATCCGCCGGA
>DRKQ01000178.1 GCA_011051685.1 Gammaproteobacteria bacterium | reverse complement strand
GAGTTCTATTGCCATGTACAAAACCAGGCCCAGTGCGTTATTGTCATTCTGAAGGATCGCAGTCATTTTCCTGTCCTCTCTTTTTCGTGGTGGAAAAATTTAGGATAGTAGATTGCGGTCCTTCATAGTTTCTACAAGCTTTACCCTTCCTTGTGATACTCGATCACCCGCTCCACCTCGTTCTTGGAACCCAGGATCACCGGCACGCGCTGGTGCAGGCCTTCGGGCTGGATCTCCATGATGCGCTCGCGTCCCGTGGAACACACACCACCGGCCTGTTCGACGATGAAGCCCATGGGGTTGGCCTCGTACATCAGGCGCAGCTTGCCGGGCTTGCTGGGGTCGCGGGTGTCTTTCGGGTACATGAAGATGCCGCCGCGGGTGAGGATGCGATACACCTCGGCCACCATGGAGGCCACCCAGCGCATGTTGAAATCCTTGTCGCGAGGGCCGGTGGTGCCGGCCAGGCATTCTTCCACGTAGCGCTGCATGGGGGCTTCCCAGTGGCGCTGGTTGGACATGTTGATGGCGAATTCCGCGGTGTCCTCGGGGATGGTCATGCCCGGATGGGTGAGGATGAACTCGCCCACGTTGTGATCCAGGGTAAAGCCGTTGACGCCATTACCGGTGGTCAACACCAGCATGGTGGAGGGGCCGTAGAGGGTGAAGCCACCGCAGACCTGCTCGGTGCCCGGCTGCAAAAAGTCCTCGGCGGTGGGGTTTTCCTTGCCTTCCGGTGCGCGGAGGATGGAGAAGATGCTGCCCACGGAGAGGTTGACGTCGATGTTGGACGAGCCGTCCAGCGGGTCGAAGGTCAGCAGGTACTTGCCCTTGGGGTATTGCGGGGGAATGGGGTAGATATCGTCCATTTCCTCGGAGGCCATGGCCGCCAGGTGGCCGCCCCACTGGTTGGCCTTGAGGAAAATGTCGTTGGAAAGGATGTCCAGCTTCTTCTGGGTCTCACCCTGGATGTTCTCGCTGCCGGCGGAACCCAGCACGCCCACCAGGGCGCCCTGATTCACGCAGCTGGAAATGGCCTTGCAGGCCGTGACCACATCGTTGAGCAGGGCGGTAAAATCGCCGGAGGCCGAGGGCGACTTGCGTTGTTCCTCGATGATAAATTGGGTAATCGTTTCACCAGTATGCATTGTTCATTATCCTGATTAGTTGAAAATTCGGTCATCCGACAACCCACCGCGCGCCGGAAAAGCCGACCATTCTAGCATAATTGGCCGGAACAGTGGCAATGCGGTGTATCGATGGTCTTGCGGGCAGCGGTTTGGACTGGCAGAAAATGTCACCGCAAGGACATAAACAAGGACGTCGGCATTGGGAAAAGTTGCCTGCATCCAGCGCAGCCCGTAGCATATGCGGCACTTTTAGCGGCCACGCCCGGCGGGCAGGGCCCGATTTCCCGACGACGAGCACAGACATGACCCAAACCATCCGTATCGCCACCCGAAAAAGCCCCCTGGCCCTGTGGCAGGCCGAATTCGTCCGCGACCGTCTGCTGGCCCTGCACCCCGATATCGAGGTGGAGCTGGTGAAAATGGTCACCCAGGGCGACAAGATCCTCGACACCCCGCTAGCGAAAGTGGGCGGCAAGGGGCTGTTCGTCAAAGAGCTGGAGGTGGGCATGCTCAACGGCGACGCCGATATCGCCGTGCACTCCATGAAGGACGTGCCGGTGGAGTTTCCCGAGGGCCTGCATCTGGCGGTGATCTGCGAGCGCGAAGACCCGCGCGATGCCTTCGTCTCAAATACCTTCCAGACCATCGAAGACCTGCCCCAGGGCGCCCGGGTGGGCACCTCCAGCCTGCGCCGCACCTGCCAGATCCGCGCCTGGCGCCCGGACCTGGAGATCCTCGACCTGCGTGGCAACGTGAACACCCGCCTGCGCAAGCTGGATGAGGGCGAGTACGATGCCATCATCCTCGCCTGCGCCGGGCTCAAGCGCCTGAAGTTCGACGAGCGCATCACCCAGCATCTTGATCCCGCATTCAGCCTGCCCGCCATCGGCCAGGGCGCCGTGGGCATCGAATGCCGCAGCGACGATCCGCTGATCAATGAACTCATCGCCCCGCTGAATCATCCCGCCACCGCCACCCGCGTACGGGCCGAGCGGGCCATGAACAACCGCCTCGAGGGCGGCTGCCAGGTGCCCATCGGCGGCTACGCCGAACTGGACGGCGACACCCTGCTGCTGCGCGGCCTGGTGGGCCGGCCCGACGGTAACGAGATGGTGCGCGGCGAGATCGCCGGGCGCGCCGAGGAGGCGGAATACCTGGGCACCACCCTGGCCGACGACCTGCTGTCCCGCGGCGCCCGAGAGATTTTGCAGGAAGTCTACGCCACGAAGGACAACGGCTGAATGAGTGATCTGTCCGGTGTCACGGTGGTGGTCACCCGCCCCGCGCACCAGGCAGACCCGCTGTGCCGTTTGATCGAGGACGCCGGCGGCCAGGTGCTGCGCCTGCCGGTGATCGAGATCGCCCCCCCCGAAGACCCTCAACACTGCCGGACCCAACTGGCCCGCCTGGCGGAATTCGATCTGGCCATCTTCGTCAGCGCCAACGCGGTGGACGCCGCCCTGGCCCTGCTGCCCTCCGCCCAGGCCTGGCCCAGCGAGCTGGCCATCGCCGCCGTGGGCCGGGCCACCGCCCGGGCGCTGGAGGCAAAGGGCCTGGATGCCAAGCTGGTGGCCCCCGAACCCTACAATTCCGAGGCCCTGCTGAGCCTGCCCGAGCTGCAAAGCCTGGACGGCCAGCGCGTGCTGATCCTGCGTGGTAAGGGCGGGCGGGCCTATTTGGGCCGGCAACTGAGTGACCGGGGCGCCGATGTCGAGTATCTTGAATGCTACCTGCGGGTACGGCCGGCGTCCGACACCAGGCCATTGATCGCCGCCTGGGAACAACGACACACCCTGCCTATCGTGGTGACCAGTAACGAGGGCCTGGAAAACCTGCGGGCGATGATCGATGAGGCACACCGCCCCGCCCTGCTGGCCTCACCCCTGGTGGTGATCAGCGAACGAACGGCACGCCACGCGGAAAAACTGGGTTTTGAGCATCCCGCGCTTGTTGCCAGGGCGGCAAACGACACAGCCATCGTCGAGGCGCTGGCGAACTGGGCAAGACAACACACATAAGTACTGCCCCGTTAACAGATTCTTGCACCAGTATAATTTGAGTCTTTGTAAAGGCCCGCAAGAGGATTTATTGAAGTTGAGACATGAAAAACAAATAACCTCTATCGTCATCCCGGCGAATGCCGGGATCTAGTAGTTTCAACGACTCTCTGGATGCCGGCATACGCCGGCATGACGGATATAAAGTTAGCGGGGCAGCACTGATCACATGAAAAAGAAACCCGATAAAAACACAAGCACTGAGAAAGCACAGGCGACACCCGCAGCGCCATCGAAGGCCATAGTGGCCGACAAGGCGACGAAACCCGCAGAGACTGACGGCAACAAGGCAGAGGCCAGCGCCAACAAAAATCCGCCGGAGGAGAAAGAGAAAGCGCAGAAAAAGCCAGACACCAAGGCCAAAAAGGCTGGTGCAAAACACGCAGCAGCGAGCAAGACACCCCGCACAAAGGCCCCGGGAAAGCATCGCCTAATTTTCGTTAGCCTTGTGTTTGTCATTGCCCTCGCCGCCGCCGGCCTGGCGGGCTACGACTTCTGGTTGCTGCGCCTGCAGGCGCCCATCAATGCCCAGGTCATCAATCTGCAGAACAGTTTTGAAGCCCGTATCGGCCAACTGGAACAACAGTTGCGAAACACGCAAAGCCGGTTGTCCGCTGAGGCACAGGCACGGCAGAGCGCCGAGGCGGAACACCAGGCACTGAAGGCCGCGCTGCAAAGCGTCAACGAACGGCTGGGCCGCAGCACCCTGGCCTGGCGCATGGCGGAGGTAGAATACCTGCTCACCGTGGCCAATGACCGTCTTCTGCTGGCCCGGGACCGGCAGACCGCCATCGCCGTGTTGGAAACCGCCGACAGCCGGCTGAAGGCCATTGGCGATCCCGCTCTGCTCAAGGTGCGCAAAAAGATCGCCGGGGAACTCACCGCCCTGCGCGCAGTGCCAGCGGTGGACATCCCGGGCGTGGTGTTGAAGCTGACCAGCCTGGCCGAGGCGGTGCCGCAACTGCCCCTGCTGGACAAGAAGCGCCTGGCGGTGGCCACGGAAAAACAACAACGCCCTGCCGTGAAGGACTGGAAGCAGATTCCCTCGGTGGTGTGGCAGGACATCAAGAGCCTGGTGCAGGTGCGCCGCCATCAACAACCCACCGAGCCCCTGTTGCCGCCGCAACAGGCCGGGTTCCTGTATCAGAACCTGCAACTGAAACTGGAGCAGGCCAAGCTGGCCGCGCTGCAGCACGATACCGCGGTGTTCGCCGCCGTCCTGCGCGAAGCCACGCAATGGCTGGACAGTTACTTCGAGCCCGAGGCCACCGAGGTGCAGGCCATGAAGTCCGCCCTGGCGGAATTGCAGGGTGTGGAACTGCAACCGGAACTGCCGGACGTAAGCGGCTCCCTGCGCGAACTGCGCCAAGAACTGCGCGCGCTGATGAACGCCCGCGCCACGGCCGGCACAGCACAAGACACAGCGGCCGCAAAACCCGCAGGCAAAGAGGCCGGCGCGCTGTGAGACTGTTATTCCTCAGCCTGGTGGCCCTGGTCATCGCGGTGGTGGTGGCCCTGTTGGCCATGGAAGACCCGGGCTATGTATTGATCGCCGTGGGCAACTGGACCGTGGAGACCACCCTGGTGCTCAGCGTGGTGGTGTTGCTGCTGGGCTTCGCACTTGGCTATTTCCTGATCCGCAGCGGCATCAAGT
>DRKQ01000177.1 GCA_011051685.1 Gammaproteobacteria bacterium | reverse complement strand
GCTGCCATGCAGCGGGCCACCCTGGTGCGTGCAGATGTAGTTGAAGGCCACCACATCCCGTTTCGGGCCGATGCCGCCACCGGCCTGCACCCCGCCCATTTTCACCACCATGGCGGAGGAGTTGGCCAGTTCATCCGGATAATTGAAATCCACCGGTACGTTGTCTTTCAGTTCGCTGAGCTTGGCGATGAGCTTGCGTGGGTAGCTCACCACCCGCGCCTGGGCCGCCTCTGCACTGCCCGGAAACAGCGAGATGCTGATGGTGCTCGCCGCCACTGCCGTGCTGCCGCTGTAGAGAAGGAACTGGCGGCGGTTGAGCATAACTTTGTTATGCACCGTGGCTGAACGTTCCTGCTTTTGCGTGTCCCTCGGTGTGCCTGTTTCAGTACTCATTATCTTGCCTCCGATTTCCGTTAGGAACGGTTATTTCGCAGCCTGCGCCGCCTCAAGTTCAGCCAATGTGAACAGCGGCTTGTAGCCCGGCAGTTTGGGTTTGTCCATCATGATTTTTTCACCCGTGAAGGCTTCCAGGAAGGCCAACAGATCTTCCTTTTCCTCATCGCTCAAATTGAGCTTGGTGATCAGCGGGGTCTTGGTGTTGGGATAGCTGGTGGTGTTGCCATCCTCATCGAAACCGCCGCGGTCATAGAAGTCGATGACTTCTTCGAGGGTATAGAACTGGCCCTGCCGCATGTAGGGTTCGGTGTAGCCGATATAACGCAAACTGGGAACCCGGAACTTACCCATGTCCCACTTGTTCTTGTTGCGGAAGTAAAGGCCGACATCGTCCTTGACCTTGCGATACAGTTCCTCGGTGGCACCCTTGGCATAATATTCAAAGCGGAAGGTAATCTGCGCCAGTCCGTCTTCCAGCCATCGCTCTGCGCGGGGAACACCGATGTTGTAGTACTTTTCATTGCTGGCAAGGGCGCCGTTGTGACAAAGGAGGCAACGCGCCTTGCCTTCGTACAGTGCCTTGCCGCGTAGCTGCTGTTCCGTCAACGCGGAGCTATCGCCCAGCAAGTATTTGTCCAGCGGTGTATCGCGCTGCACCAGGGTTCGTTCAAAGGCGGCGATGGCCTTCCAGGCGTTATTGATGGTGGGCCAGGGCTCGCCGAAGGCCTCGTTGAAGCGTTTGACGTATTCCGGGATCAAGCGCAGACGTGCCTCCATGATGTCATTCTCGCCGTTACCGGCGACGCCACCCTTGGCGGCACTGGGTGCCTGTGCCTCCAGGGAGGGCACCGAACCCGCCCAGAACAACTTACTGTAATAGGCGCTGTTGATAATGCTCTGGTTACTGCGCCAGTGCACGGTGCCGGGATAGCCGCGCGAGATATCCTCGGCCCAGGACCAGCCCTGCTCCGGATCGTGACAGGTGGCACAACTCACCGAGGCGTCACCACCCAGGCGGGGATCAAAGAACAGCAGCTTACCCAATTCGATTTTGGCCTTCGACATGGGGTTGTCGGGCGGGATCGGCGGTTCACCCAGGGGGGCCAGAGGCGGGATCTCCGGCGCCGGCGCCTTGGCGAAGGTGCCGGCCATGGCGGGGGTCGGCGCCACTTGCGAGCTGCCGTTGTCTGCTGAAGCCGGTGGCTTGTCACCCATGGCCGCCGCGGCGGATACCGACAGAACCGCTGCAACTGCCGTCGCCATTATCAGAACAGGCGTTTTCTTTAAGGAACTCATGGCTCTCTCCTAGCGATTAGTTGGGAACATCCAGCCAATTGGCAATGGCTTCGTATTCTTGCGGATAGCCTTCGGTCCACACATACCGACTGCTGGTCAGTGGTTTGCCGGACAAGGCGAGCAGGAAGGCCACCAGTTCCTTTTGCTCCTGCGAACTCAGACCCAGGGGCTTCATTCTGCTGTCCTTGTGGCGGTCGTTGTCGCCACCCCGGTTATAAAAGGCGATAACCTCCGGCAGGGTTTTGATCATGCCGTTGTGCATGTACGGTGCGGTGTACTTCAGCTCACGCAGACTGGGGGTGATGAACTTGCCCATGTCCGAACCATCTGCCTTGTGCGTCTGCACATGGGCGCCGGGATCGCGTTTGAGATTCATGTAATTTTCGACGCCGAGGAAGGCGGCGTAGGCGATAAAGGCCTGATGACGCGCCGGATCCAGAAACACGTCGAAGTTTTCCTTCACGCCGGTGTTGTGCGCCTTGCCGTCGGTGAACATGGGACCGTTGTGACAGGCGATGCAGCCCGCCTTGCCCTTGAACAGTTTCATGCCGCGTTTGGCATCGGCCGACATCTGGCCGCTGTCGAAGGGTACGCCTTCCGAGTTCAGGGTCTTGAGATATTCAGGGATGGCCTTGCGGGCGCCGCCATTGGACGGCTCACCCAGGCCGGCAGCCTTGAACATCTCGACATAGACGGGATCCTGTTTGAGGCGCTCCTGCATGATGCGCATGTCCATGTTCATGATGTAATCCTCGGTAATCATGCCGCGGGTCACATCATTGAGGTTGGTGCCGATGCGCCCGTCATGCATCCACACCTTTTTATGTGCGGCGTTGATCACGCTGGGGGCATTGCGGAAATGCTTGTTACCGGGATAACCCTCAGACAGGGCGTCCGGATTGGCAAAGCCGTATTCCGGCTTGTGGCAGGTGCCGCAGGAGATAGCCGCATCCCCTGACAGGCGTTTGTCGAAGAACAAACGCTTGCCCAGCTCTGCCCTGGCTTGGTTGACTTTCAGGGTGGGCAGCGGGCCTATGTCAGCGCCTGCGACCGCGACGGGATTCGCCAGTATCAAACCCATGCCGAGGGCTGTTACGAGGAAACCCCTTTTCGTCAAAAATGGTCTTGTGGTAATCATGCCGGCCATTACCTATTCCTCCTCAATGGATTGCGGACCTCGCCCATGCCCTGAGGGCGAGGACGCGTAGTAAATCTGTCAAAAATACCTATTTGAATGGGGGTATTGCACAATGCAGGCCAAGCTGGCCATGTTACATATTCTTCTTCTTAAACAGAAGCTTATAACACAAACATCAATTCTTTCGCGGATCGTTTTATGAACGCTTTGTTCCATGCGGTCAACAACAGAGGCGAGTTTATTCACTACTTCTCGACACATCAGAGACTGGGGGTAAGCTGCCATCTGCCCGCCCGTCAGAAAACACCCGCTTGTTGGCTTGAGCTTGTTCATCGTCCCTCTCTCCACATGCCGCTCAGACGGCCGCCTTTGTTTGCCGGCGAACCAGCAGCAGGCCCATCAGGAAGACGCCGCCGGCGATGCCCAGGGGCAGACCATAGACCTTCACCGGATCGGTCCCGGCGGGTAGCACCAGCCAATACCAAGTGGTCAGGGTGTGTTTTGATCCGGCCTCGCCATTGTTGCCATCCCAGTCGGCGAAGGACACGGGAATGAAAGCGCCCTCGACAAAGTCCACGTCGCCACTGTCCCCCCCCTTGCGGGGGCGCTTCATCAGCACGGTCCACTGACCGTCGTTCCAGCGACTCTGCACCACGAGGCTGTCATCGCCCTCGCGTGGCACGATCTTCTGATCAGGCCCGGAGGCGTCCAGCAGGGTGCCCCGCATGGCCACTGGCGGCTCCACACTGCCCGCATTCCAATACCACATGGTGGTGGGATGGGCGCCATCGCCGTGGCGGAACAGGGGCTTGACCACCACTGGCCGGGTCTCGAACGAATCCTGCTTGGGGAACTGAATCGCCAGGGCATCGGAATGCATGGGCAAGCGGCTGTCGTGTATCTGCGTGGAGACCTTTTCACCCGGGCGGCTGTCGGTGCGGTCGTCCACCTGCAGCAGGAAGGCGATCTCGTCCGCGTTGTACAGCACCCGTACCGTGACCGCATCGTTGAGCGGCGTAAACAGCCGATCTTCCTTGATGATGTTGGGCACCAGGGGCAGAGTCACCGCGGGTGCCGTATCCCAGACCTCGGCGCTCAGACTGTCCGGCAGGGCGCCCTCGATCTTGGTGGCACGCAGCACGGGCTCGTCACCGGGGGCAACGGCTGTGTTGCGCAGGCTGTAGACATAGTTGGCCACGTGCCAGCGGTCTTCCAGGGAAACGGGGTCTTTATTGCCCTCTTCCGTCGCCCGGTGTGCTGGCATGGGCGTACCCGGCAGGCCAATGGACAGGCGAGTGTAGATATTCTTAATGGTCTGCGTGCGGGCCTTTTCATCCTCGCCGGACACGTTGGTAACACGCCAGCTCCACGGCTTGGTGAGATTACGCGGCCAGAGACGGTTGCCCCAGTCATCTTCCAGTTTTTTGCCGGAGGTGATGTTGCCACGCCCGGTGAGCCCGTGGCACTTGCCGCAGACCTTTTCAAAAATGGGCTTGCCCTTGGCCACCGACTCATCGCTAAAGGGCACCTGGGAGGCAATGGGCTCACTGTTGGTGATGATGCGGAAATCCGTCTTCAGATAACGACCGTCATCATCGAAGAGTTCATCATCGGCATCTTCCGGCGCCCACGCGGCAGTGGCATCGAAGCCCTTGATCACGGGAATCAGACTGCGGATCTGCTTGTCGCTCAGCAGGCTGCCCCAGGCCGGCATGCCGGTGCCGTTGAGGCCGTGCTTGATGGTGTTGAACAGATCGTCATCGGTGGGCAGCTCGGTGCCCGGCGAGGTCTTGTACTTGAACAGAGCGAGAGTAAAGTCACGCGGCTTGGGATACATGAGATCAGCGGCGACACCGTCACCCGCCCCCTGCTCACCATGGCACACCTGGCAACGCTGCACATAGACATCGGCGCCCATCTGCTGCTTGTGGCGGGCAGCAATCTTGGTCTTCATGCCGGTCACCATTTTTGATATCTCAGGGTCCCACATGCGCGGCACCTGGCCGACATAGTCGTAAAGAAAGGTGATGACCTGCCAGACCTGGTTTTCATCCAGCATCTCGTGCCAGACCGGCATGGCGGAATTCCACGGCGTACCTTCCTTCGGCAAGCCCGGACCACCGGTGGAGATGCGCCAGAACAGATAGGCCTCCTGGAGCTGGGCAATGGTGCCGACATCCTGGAAGTTGGCCGGTTGTGGGCTGAAGCCCAGGGCATACTGGCCCTTGCCGTCGAGCAGATCGCCATGACAGAAGAAACAGTTTTTGTAATAGACCTCACGCCCCGACTCGACGATCTCCTCATAGGCCTCCCAGCCCTTGTCTTCATCCTCGGCCATGATTTTCAACGCCTGCTCACGCAGCGGGTTTTCCAGTTTGGAGAGGTTGTAACTCTTGCCGAACACGCGCAGCGAGCCTGGCGGCGCGGGATGTACCTGACGCAGTTCCACCGGCGCATCCATGGAGGGCTTGACGAAGCCATAGGCGGTGTAGCCGACGATGGCCGGGATGGCGATCAGGAACCCCCATCGGACGACGGCCAGATTCGGTTGCCGAAGCACCGCCAGCACGGGGGATTTGAATTCTTCCCAGCGCCCCTCGTCAAAAGAGAAATACAGCAGCACGCCGACGATGGTAATGATCATGTACTGCGCCATCAGCGAGCTGGGCAGCAAGGGCGGGAAGGCATTATCAAAGATCAAATAGGCGACAACGACGACCAGCACGGCCTGCCAAAATGCGGGAATTTTAATGCCTTTCATCATTCACCCCATAGCAACAAAATCGGTTTATACATTTTTTCTTCTGCAGCCTGCGGCAAGCTCGGCATTACTTGTGCGCCGACAGAAAGACCACCAGCGTATCCAGTTGTTGATCCGTCATTTGCTCGGAAAAGTTGGGCGGCATCACACCCGAGGGAAAGCCCTTGACGATAACGGCATTGGGATCAACGATGCTCTGGCGAATCTGCTCGGCACTCAGTCGCGTACCGACGCCATCCAGGTCCGGGCCGATCTTGCCGCCGCTGCCTAACATGATATGGCAGGCCTGGCAGCCAAAATGGAGGATCACCGCCTCGGCGCTGTTGTTATCATGTTTGTTATTGTGGTTGTTATCGCTGCCGTCCGAAGACGTGGCCGCCGGCAATGGCATGCTGGAGTCTTCACCGCCGGCCAAATAGTCCACCAATATATTCAGCTCTTTAACCCACATCTGATCGGCAAAGTCCTGCGGCATCACGCCGGCTGGGAAGCCCTCGACAATGACCGCATCGGGGTCGACGATACTCTGCTGGATCTCTTCACGGCTGAAGTGGCCGATCGTCTTGTCCAGGTCAGGGCCGAGATCGCCGCCGCTACCCAATATCACGTGACAAGCCTGGCAGCCGTATTTGGCGACCACCGCTTCGATGCTGCCCGCGGGGCCGGCCGCTTTCGGGCTGGCGCTTTCCACCACCGGTGCCTCCGTGGGCAGTGGCACCGTCACCTCATGACCATCCTTGCTCTGCAGGAAGGCAATGATGGCGTTGATCTCCATTTCCGACAGTTCAATCGGCGGCTTGTCAACGGCCGGCATGGGCGAGATGGTGTCGTTGCTGCCCTTCTTGCCAAAGCCTTTCACCACGTAGATACCTGGGTCGACCATGGATTCATGCAGGTAAGATTCGGCATCCGTGGCCGCACCCTTGTAGCGTTCATCCTTGAGGTGCTCATGAGCCACCGACACGATGTCGATGCCCAGAATATTCGGCGCGCGGCCGAGATCGTTATGGCACAGGGTGCAGGTGCCCTTGCCGGCGAACAGGGTCTCACCCAGGGCGGCGTAGGACTCCACGGTCAACGCCCCCAGATCCACCTTCTGCTCGACAGGGGCCTCGCCCTCCACCTGCGGCAACAGGTTGGCGACCAGGGTGAATAACAGCGCCAAACCCAGGCTGAAGCCCATGCTTTTTGCCAGCACGCCGCCGGAGGATTTTTTCTCGCTACTCATGCGGCCTCTCCTGCCTTTTTAGTCACGGGCAACGGTGGCGCCTGTTTGCTGCCACTGAGGTTCGCGATCCAGAAGATGAACAGCACAAAGAGCACAAACATGACGGTGACGATGGTCATCATGTTTCCCGCATAACCAATAGTAGGAATAAAGTTGTCTGCCGAGTTGTCCTTCATCACCGTGTACACATGCCAGTGGGTACGCACCG
>DRKQ01000176.1 GCA_011051685.1 Gammaproteobacteria bacterium | reverse complement strand
GCCCTTTTTTTCTGCCCGCAAGGCGGAGCAAAGACGGGAAACGGGCCATTTTTGCGGATATTGCCAGGATCCCAGTCCTGTCTAATTGCTTGTCGTTGTTTAAGATTCTTGTCTTTATGCCGAAAAATCTATGGGGGCCGGCGTGAGACGTCCGGCGGCGCTGCCTGTGCGTCAAACCAGGCCAAAAGAGACAGAAAATTCAACACTTGCGGATAACGACGATGTGCATTGGGTTCAAGGGGTTTTGCAAACGACAATGCTGGGACTGGCTGGGCATCCTGTTGTGTCTGCCTCTGCTGGCTACGGCAGGTGAGGAGGTTGATGGCGCCCATGATGCCCTGCAGGCCTTGCTGGGTGAGTTGGAGCAACAGACGCAGATCGCCACGCGCAGCAAAATGAATATCGATTTTGTGCCGGGTATTGTTTCGGTGCTTTATGGTGGGGATTTGCTTGACAGGGGAGTGCGCAATGCTGCTGAGGCCTTGGCGTTGATTCCAGGCATTGAATTGTCTATTTCCAGTGATGGCACCACTCAGGTATTCGTACGCGGTATCGGTTCGGTATTTGCCTCTGGCAAGGTCAAGGTGATGCTCAATGATGTGGCCTTTAATTCCACCTTGAGTGTGGCCACCACTGCCTTGGCCATTCCTGTGGAACAGATCGACCGCATCGAAGTGATTCGCGGCCCGGGATCCACAATCTATGGAGAGTTTGCCTACAGTGGCGTGGTGAACATTGTTACCCGCAAACGACAGAAGCAGGTTTTTGCCCGCTATGGAAATCTGGGACATAAGACCCTGGGAGGAGTTTTTACCCTGGGAAGGCCTGGAGAGGATTGGTTTACCAGCCTGAGCCTTTCCGGGGCAAAAATGGATGGCGGCGGAGTGCAGACCGGTCCTGATGTGTTGCGGGGGACGCCAATTACCCGGGCCCCTGGTGAAACCAATGAAGAAGAAGTAAACCGCACGTTGATTCTTAATACGGCCTTCCGCAATTTTGATTTTTCCGTGCAATGGGCGGATGTGGAAAGCGGTGATTATTTTGGTCTGGCGAATGCGTTGCCGGGTAATGGCCAGAAGTTGGTCCGTGATGTGGACATGCTGTCGGTGGATGCCGGTTGGCGTTTTTCCCCCATGCGTGAACTTGACGGTCGTGTGCGCATGGGATGGCTGAATTACAAGCTGGATTCCGGCCTGCATCAGCTCTATCCACCGGGCTTTGCCGGCAGTTTCCCCAATGGCATGCTTGCCAGTCCCAATCACGAAGAACGTAAATACCACGTTGGCCTGGAGTTGAATTATACCGGGTTTGAAAGGCATGAGATCCTACTTGGGACGGACTGGTATCAGACCAGGCAGGGTGATGTGTTTGCCGTTCGCAACTACGACCCGGCGACTAATCCCCCGACGTTGCTGCCATTGCAAAAATTTACAGGCAGCGAAAACTGGCTGGAGGAAGACTTGCAACGCCGCCTGTGGGCAGTGTTTGTGCAGGATCAGTTCAGCTGGAGTGATCGTTTGACATTCACCGCCGGTATTCGTTTTGACAGTTACGATGATGTGGGTGATGCCACCAGTCCACGTGTTGCCGCCGTGTTTCAATTGTCCGAACAGCAAACAGTGAAAGTACAGTATGCCCGAGCTTTCCGGCCGCCAACCTTTCTGGAAACGTCGACAAAGAATAATGCAGTGGTAACAGGGAACCCCGATATCGAGTCCGAGACCATTGATAATTATGAGTTGGCTTATATCTATAATGATGGCATGTCAGTAGGACGGGCTACCTTTTTTTATGCCGACCTTCAGGATTTGATCGTGGTTGATACCACAAGTAGTCCCAACACCTATGCCAATAAGGGTGAAGTACATGTGGTGGGGGCAGAGTTGGAATACAGTCGCAGCATTGGGCGAAAACTGAAACTGGACAGCAATCTCACGCTGCTTGAGACTGAGGATGAGGACGAAAATAAGCCTGTGGCGGGTGTGGCAAGCGTACTAGCCAATCTGGGTGTGAGTTATCGTTTCAGCAGGCGTTACAGCCTTTCAGCCCAGTACCGTTTTGTGGGTGATCGCAATCGTTCAACCAATGATCTGCGAGATGACTTGCCAGGATATCAAACGGTTGATCTCACTTTTTCCCTGAAACACCTGTTTGAGGATTCATTACCGAATGGTGTGGATATGCGCCTTGGGGTAAGGAATTTATTTGATGAGCGTGTTGTTTACCCGGCGCCCATGACAAGCTTTGGTGGTTCAGTTATCCCATCCTATCCCGAAGATTATCCCCGTCCCGGACGCGAATATTGGCTTCAAATGGATGCGAGATTCTAGATTATGAAGAAGAGTGTTTGAGCCAGTGTCCCAGGTGAGGTTGACAATATGGCTGGTGCTGGGCTTGATGCTCAGTGAAGTCCTTGTTGCAGATGAATCCGAAAAGCGTCGGGTAGATATTTCCATTTCAATTTTTCCGCGCATCGTGGCGGTGGATAATCATTTCCGTGAAAAGCTGGAGGTTGGCAACAAGGTTAGGCTGTTGTTTGTTTATGATGAGGATCGCTCTTTGGCGGAATCCTTGATGGCGCGGATAGGCAAAGACGGAAAAATGATTGGTGGTATGAAGATTGTCACCCAGCTTGCCAGTGTGCGGGCCCCGCTCCCTGATAATGAGGTGCCAGTTGCCATATTCCTAGTAGAAAGGCTTGATGATGCGCAGTTGGCAAGGGTGATTACATTTGCCGAAAAAAAACATCGTTTGCTGTTTTCACCCTATTCTGGTGATGTGGAGCGTGGTGTGATGGTGGGTATTTCTGTGACTAATCGTGTCAAGCCTTTTTTTAATCTCCAGGCATTACGGCGTGCAAACGTGGAGATCAACGCCTTGCTGATGAAGATGTCCAAACGCTATGAATAAGATGTTTTCACGCCTGACGACACGAGTCTCTTTTGCCATGGTGATAGTGGTTTTATTGAGCATGGCAGTGATCGTGCGTCATTGGGCCTTTGTGACGGCCCCCACATTGAAAGCGGCGGAACAAACTAAGGCTGAATTGCTTATCACACCCTATACACAGTTGCTGGAATCGGCGGTGGACGAAGGCGACGAATCACAGTTAGGGGATATTCTCAATCAACTAGTATTGTTGGAGGATGTGACATATAACGAGCCTATTGTGTTGAGCCTGAAGATATCCTTGTTGGATGGACGTGTGATAGAGCGACACAATACCATCAAGCGCAATACGACCCCTTTTCGTGCAGAAACCCCCATCTTTTCCCCTCGCACTATGGAGCTGCTGGGCAGTGTGAAGCTGGAATATAACGATGCTTTCTACAACCGCCTCATTGGTGAGGTGTGGTGGGAGATGGGGGCATCCATGTTGATGGCTTTGTTACTGCTTGTGGCGATGCAGTATTGGGTGAGGCGTTTATTGAGGCCGTTGACAGAGTTGTCCAATCGTCTGGTGCGGGTGGATCTGGATACGCAGCCTAGCCTGCCGCCGGCGGACCCTGCGTTGAGCACGGAAATTCTTCAGGTGTGGCAGTCCATAGAGCAATTGTTTTCTCGCCTGCGTCAGCGCGATGAGGCGCTGGAGTCAGAACATGCTGCGGCGCAGGCGGCCTTACAGGCAAAACTGGAGGCAGAGACGGCCAGTCGTGAGAAGAGCCAGTTTCTTGCCAATATGAGTCACGAGTTGAGGACCCCGCTGAACGCGATTATTGGTTACAGCGAAATGCTGTATGAAGAGGTGGGTGAATCCGGCAATGCGGAGATGGCAGGCGACCTGGTGCGTATCGTTAACTCGGGGAAGCATTTGTTGTCGTTGATCAATGATGTGCTGGATTTGTCAAAAATTGAAGCCGGTAAAATGCAGCTCTATCTGGACGATCTCAATCTTCCTCAGTTGGTATGTGAAGTAATGGACAATATCGAGCCGCTTATTGCATCGAATAATAATACTGTTGATGTTCTGTGCGATGAAAAAATAGGCAGTATTCATGCGGACGAAGCAAAGCTCAAACAGGTGCTGATCAATGTATTGGGCAATGCGGCGAAGTTTACCCACAATGGAGAGGTCGGCCTGACTGTTGAGCGACTGACAGACGATACTGGTGAGTGGGTTTTGTTTAAGGTGCGAGATACCGGAATCGGTATCAGTGAGGAACAGCAGAAGAATCTCTTTAAGGCCTTTACACAGGCAGACGAGTCCACTACCCGAAAATACGGAGGAACAGGTTTGGGGCTGACCATCAGTCGCAGTATGTGTCAGTTGATGGGTGGTGATATAACGGTAAGTAGCCATCCTGGGGAAGGCTCGATATTCGAAATAAGAATTCCAGTGCAAGTGGGCGGAGGTGAGGATGATAAGAATTCGGATGTTCTTGCAAAAGGGATGTCGGAGTCTTTGGGGGAGCTAGAGAGGCAGAAGAGCGAGGCGTCCGGCCTGAAGAAGTTGTCGGACAATTCCCCGCTTGTACTGATTGTCGATGGTGATTCTTCCGAGATTGATTTGTTGCAGCGCATGCTGGGGGAGGAAGGTTTCAGGTGTGAATGCTCGAAGACTGGGCGTGAGGGATTGGAGAAGGCCGCAAACCTCATTCCGGCGCTTATTATCCTTGATATAACCCTGCCGGATACGAGTGGCTGGACGGTTTTGTCACAAATAAAGAAGAACCCGCTTCTGTTGCATGTGCCGGTGATTGTGCACAGCATGATTGATGAGCGGGCAACGGCAGCTGCCTTGGGCGCGGCGGGTTATCTTTCCAAGCCAACGGGGCGTCACGAGTTGATGGCCATGGTACAGGGGCAATTGCAAACCAGTGATTCTTCCACTGTGCTGGTGATCGACGCGGATGTGGACGCCCGTCGTATGAGCAGAATGGTATTTGAAAATGAGGGTTGGCAGGTTACGGAGTGTGGTGATGGTGAAGTGGGCATGATGCGCGTGGCGGAGCTGATGCCTTCCGCTATTGTGGTTGATGCCGGGCTGGAAAAAATGCCTGTGATAGATTTTGTAGAAGCTTTACGGGAGCATGAGCTATGGCGCTCAATTCCAGTTTTGGTGTTAACCGAAGAGACGCTTGCGGATGAATATCGGGCAGCCTTGCTGACACATGTTGATATGGTGGTTGAGAAAGGGCCATACAGCCTGGACACCTTGCTGCGACGTTTGCGGGAACTGATGGGGGCGGAGTCATCTGCTGCCATGGCATGAATTGGACATTGAAAGGGTAAAGATCATGAATGCAGTAAATAGCAATGTCAGTGCTGACGCGAGAAATTTCTCGATTCTGGTGGTGGATGATAATGAAATGAATCGGGAGTTGTTGTTGCGGCGACTGAAAGTCACCGGATATGATCTCTCATCTGCCGGGGATGGTGAGCAGGCGCTGGCCAGGCTTCGGGAGCGACCTTTTGATCTGGTGCTGCTGGACATCATGATGCCAATCATGGATGGTTACGAAACCTTGCAGGTGATTCAGGCCGATGAGCGCCTGAGGCGGGTGCCGGTGATCATGATCACTGCGCTGGATGATGTGGACAGTGCAGTGCGCTGTATCGAAATGGGGGCGGTGGATTATGTCACCAAACCTTTCAATCCAGTGTTGCTACGTGCGCGGGTTGAAGCCAGTCTTGACCGAAAGCGCATGAGTGACCTGGAAGAAGAGCGCCGACAGGAGGTCGAGCGTAGCAATGAAAGTCTCTCCGAAGAAGTTCGAGCCAAGATAAAGGAAATATCAGAGTCACAGCTGGCGGCCATTTTTGCCATGTCCAAGTTGGCGGAGTCCCGTGATCCGGAAACCGGCGAGCATCTCGAGCGCATGCGTGAATACTGCAAACTGCTGTCCGAGCAGTTGAGCCGCATGCCAAAGTATCGACATATTATCGACCGGGCCTTTGTGGGTAATATTTATGCTGCCAGTCCCTTGCATGATATCGGCAAGGTGGGCATTGATGACAGCGTGCTGCTCAAGCCCGGGGCATTAACCGACGAGGAGTGGGTGTTAATGAAGCAGCACCCGATCATTGGTGCCGAGACCCTGCGTGAAGTGGATCGCCAGCATCCCGGGAATGATTTTATCCATACCGGCATCGACATCGCCGAAGGTCATCATGAAAAATGGGACGGTAGTGGCTATCCCTATGGCCTGGCCGGCGAGAAAATCCCCTTGGTGGCGCGTATCCTGGCATTGGGTGATGTGTACGACGCGTTGACCTCCAAGCGCTGTTACAAAGATGCCTTCAGTCATGAAAAGAGTCGCAGCATTATTGAAGAGGGGCGAGGCAAGCATTTTGATCCCGATGTGGTGCTGGCCTTTTTCGAGGCGGAGGAGGAATTCAAACGAGTGCGTCAGGAATACAAGGATCCTGATCAGGATTGAGTCGATGGCGCTGTTGTTTCGAACTTGAAGATGGCTGTAAATCGAGAAGGAAAAATGAGGAGACAGAACGATGTCTAAAGTGTTGTTGGTTGAAGACAACGAGATGAATCGAGACATGTTGTCACGGCGCCTGGAGCGCAAGGGCTTTGAGGTGGTGTATGCGCAGGACGGGAGTGTGGCGGTGGATCTGGCGGGCTCGGAAAAACCCGCCCTGATTCTCATGGACATGAGCCTGCCGGTGATGGATGGCTGGGAGGCGACGCGGCGCATCAAGGCGGACCCCGATACCAGGGATATCCCGGTCATTGCCCTTACCGCCCATGCCATGGCGGGAGACCGGGAAAAGGCCATCGAGGCCGGTTGCGAGGATTACGACACCAAGCCTGTTGATTTTCCGCGCCTGCTGGGGAAAATTGAGTCCCTGATCGGCAGCTGAACCCGCTGCCACCCCGCCGTACTTCCCACGGCAGGATTCTGTTTTCTGGGCAGACGGCAAAACCCCAGCGAAAACAATTGCCTGGCACCTGCCAGCCAATTGTTTACAAAGAAAAGCCTGGGTTGCTACTATGGGGTCACACGCTTGCTGCGCAAGTTGTGACTTGGTTGTTGTTATTTCGGCGCTCGATGATGTACGTCTGGCCAAAACAACATTTTGTAGCCTGCACATTCACGGTAATGTGTTTGAAAATGTAGTAAGGGGAAATTATGTCGTCTGATAGCCGCTCGATCCCGGAACGCCGGGCACGCTCCCACAAGGAAATCGAAGACCTCGTTGAATGCCGTACCGGCGCCTTGTCGTTGTACACCGAACTGGCTGCCAAGCAGCCCTTCAAGCCTGAGCAGGACACCCAACGTTTGTTGCAGACCTTCTGTGAAAGGCTTATCGATTACACCGCCAGCGCCCATTTCCAGTTATACCGCCACATCGATGAAGACCGCGAGCGCCGCCAGCCGATTCGTGCCATCGCCGATGAGGTGTATCCCAATATTTCAGATATCACCCAGAAGATTCTCGATTTCAACGATAAGTACGATTGCGAAGATCACTGTGGTGATTTCAGCCACCTGGCCGATGATCTCTCGGAGTTGGGCGAACGCCTGGCCGATCGCATCGAGCTGGAAGACAAGCTCATCGCTATTCTCGCCTCGCCACGCAGTTAGCCCCGAGCAATGCTTTAGCGGAAGGTCTGCGCAAAGCGAAATTCCACCTGCCGGTAATCTCCCCCGAGCAGGCGTACGCCCATGTGGCCGCCACTGATCGTGCGCCAGGCCAGGCCCAGTAATCCCTGGCCACTGGCGGCCAGTTCGAGACGGCGGGTTTCATTGATGTTCCCTGTGGCGCGGCGCCGCGCGTCCACCTCGTGATGCGCCCAGCCGGCGCGTAATTCCAGTTGCCCGCCGAGAAGCAATGTGGCGGAAATGCCCGCTGTCCATTCATGCCAGCTCAGAACAACTGTTTGCGTGGCGGTTTCATTGCGGGTGTCCTGATAAAGGTAGCGGGCATGGACACCCAGTTGCGGATTGCTGCCCCACCGGCTGCGCATGGCCAGGCCGGCGTGATAGCCGTTGAGGCTCATGCCGGCGCTGGGCGGGTCATTGTCCAGGGTGAGGTAACTGGAGCCGGTGACGAATCCCAGTTGTAGTCGAGGATCCGCCTGGCTGAACACAGAGATGGCGATGCGATCCAGGTTCACATTGTGCTCAGCCAGGTCGCTTTTCAGGTTGATGTCCGCATTGCTGAGGTTGAGGCTGAACTGGAAGGGGCGATCGAAATCCGGGGCCGCCGCCTGTGCGGCAGTGCTCGCGCCTATGTAACTCGTTGCCAGCAGTATGCAGCAAATGAAGTTGGTCGGGTCGGCATGGAGAAAAGGTTTTTTCATGGCTGGCAACAAGTATGGCATTATTCTGGCTCTGATCGTCAGCACTGGTGCAGGGAGTTTTAACGGAGTCCGTTATGCCTAGAATCCCATTTTTCCTCTTCTTGCTACTGTCGGGCCTGTGGCTTGTGGTCATGTCCCCGGTCGCGGCCAATGACGCCCTGAGCATTGTCTATTCCGGCAATCTGGATGGAGAGCTGGAGCCCTGCGGCTGCAGTGCCGAGGGCAATCTCGGTGGCATCAAGCGCCGCGCCACCCTGTTGCAGCAGTTGCGCGCCCGTACCCCGGCGCTGGTGGTGATTTCCGCCGGCGGCCTGCTCAGCACCGATGGCCCGGGGGATCGTCTCAAGGGGGAATACATCCTCAAGGGCATGGCGCAACTGAACTACGATGCCATAGGTGTGCAATGGCGTGATCTGGCCTATGGGGTGGATTTTGCGGCCCAGGCCGGGCTGCCCTGGGTGCTGAGCAACAGCGCTCAACAGAGCTTCGCCCGTGACCGACTGATCATCCGTGGCGAACAGCGGTTGCGTTTTTTCAGCTGGCTGGATCCCGCCGCCTCACCGCTGAAGGCCATGCAGGGGCAGCATGATCTGGTGGATGCCTCACCCAAGACCCTGCAGGTAGCCCTGGGGCGCGCCAAGCGGGCGGGGGAACTCACCGTGGTGGCGAGCACTCTGACGGCCGCGGCGTTTGCCCAACAGGTGGGACTGGAGAATATTGACCTGTACATCGAAAAGGCCGCCTACGAGGTGTATGGAGAGCCGCATCGGGAAGGGCGGACCCTGGTGGTGCAGCCCGGCTCGCGGGGCATGCGCCTCGGCCGGCTGGATCTGCAAATTATGGGTGGGAAGATTGTCCACTGGCAACACACCGTGTTGCCCATGCCCGATTCCCTGCCCGATGCGCCGGAGCTTCAGGCCTGGTACGACGAATACAATGCCCGGGTAAAGGCCGATTATCTCAAGCGGGTGGAGGCGCGTAAAAAACAACAGGCGGGGCAAAGTCCTTTTGTTGGCGAAGAGGTGTGCAAAACCTGTCACGAAAAGCAGCATCAGGTGTGGTTCGGCAGTCAGCACGCCATTGCCTACGAGGACCTGGAAGACGTGGGCAAGGCCTTCGATCCCGCTTGTATCCGTTGTCATACCGTGGGCTTTGATCAACCTGGTGGTTTTTTCGACATGAACATCACCGGCCACTTGCTGGGGGTGCAGTGCGAAAACTGTCATGGCGCGGGCCGCGCCCACGTGGAATCCGCCGGGACCAAGCCGGTGCCCAACAAGGACTGGCCCAAGGAAAAGGTCTGTGCCCAGTGTCATGTGCAGAAACATAGCCCCGGGTTCAATCTGGAGACCTACTGGCCCAAGATTGCCCACTGATATTCGCGGCTGGAAGGCCACTCTCACAAGCTGACTAACGAATCTTGTGGGAGCGGCTTTCCAGCCGCGAATGTCTGCGCACTATTTTGGTTGCCTGTCCGCACATTCATCGTGCAAAAATCCTCTTCTGCATAAGGCGAAATTAGCGGTCTCCCGCCGGGTTCGGTATAGTTTGCGCGGATGTGGTGCTGGCCTGCCCGGTGACAGGGCAAATTTCGGCGGTTCGTCTGCCACGGCTTGCACGGCAAAACAACAAATGGTGCGGCGAACACGCCGCGGGATCAGTTGGGGAGTCAGCACGTGGAAAGTCTCGAAGCGGGTAGTAACGTCTTATTCATTCTTCTCGGCGCCATCATGGTGCTGGCCATGCACGCCGGATTTGCGTTCCTGGAAGTGGGCACGGTGCGCAAAAAGAACCAGGTCAATGCCCTGGTGAAAATCATCGTGGATTTCGCCGTGTCCACCATCGCCTATTTCTTTATCGGCTACGCCATCGCCTATGGTATCGGCTTCATGGATGGCGCCCAGGCGCTGAGCGAAAAGAACGGCTACGAGCTGGTGAAGTTTTTCTTCCTGCTCACCTTCGCCGCGGCCATCCCCGCGATCGTCTCCGGTGGCATCGCCGAGCGGGCCAAATTCTATCCTCAGGTGCTGGCCACCTTTCTCATCGTCGCCCTGCTGTACCCCTTCTTCGAGGGCATGACCTGGAACGGCAACTTCGGCATGCAGGACTGGATCAACGCCAGCTTCGGCGCCGAGTTCCACGACTTCGCCGGCTCCGTGGTGGTGCACGCCATGGGCGGCTGGATCGCCCTGGGCGCGGTGCTGTTGCTGGGGGCGCGTCACGGCCGCTACGACAAGGACGGGCGCATCTCCGCCCACCCGCCATCGAGCATCCCCTTCCTCGCCCTGGGCGCCTGGGTACTGACCGTGGGCTGGTTCGGTTTCAACGTGATGTCGGCACAGACCATCGACGCGGTGAGCGGCCTGGTGGCGGTGAACTCGCTGATGGCCATGGTGGGCGGTATCCTCGCCGCGCTGTTGATGGGCAAAAATGATCCGGGCTTCGTGCACAATGGCCCCCTGGCCGGGCTGGTGGCGGTGTGCGCCGGCTCCGACCTCATGCATCCCCTGGGCGCGCTGATCACCGGTGCGGTGGCCGGCGCCCTGTTCGTGTGGACCTTCACCCTCACCCAGAACAAGTGGAAGATCGACGACGTGCTGGGCGTCTGGCCCCTGCACGGCCTGTGCGGCGCCTGGGGCGGCATCGCCGCCGGCATCTTCGGCCTCGAGGCCCTGGGCGGCATGGGCGGCGTGACTTTTGGCGCCCAGCTGGCCGGCACGCTGATGGGCGTGGGCATAGCCCTGGGCGGTGGCTTCGTGATCTACGGCCTGGTGAAAAAGACCCTGGGTATTCGCCTGACCCAGGAAGAGGAATACGAGGGCGCGGACCTCAGCATCCATCGCATCGCCGCGGAATCGCCTTACGAGAAATAGCGCAATCCACGTTCGGCGCAATGCCCGTTGGTTATCGAGCCGACGACTTATTAAGGGTGTCAAAATTGGTTTAACAGACAACGGTGGGCATTTACTCTCTTTGGAATGCCTGAAGGTGCAGTGAGTGAACGCAAGTTATCCATAGCGACTCACACAATGGCAAATATGTGGGAGCGCCTTTCCAGGCGCGAATCGCGCCTGGAAAGGCGCTCCCACACGGAGAAATAACCCTGTAACAATTATTTTGAGACGATTAATAAAAGTCGCGTTTGGTGGCGGGGTATGGGGACAGTCCTTAGGACTGTCCCCTGAATTTATGCTATTCTGCGCGGCCTTAAAATCGTTATCCGGCGCTATGACTGAGCGAATACCGGTTCAGGTTCGAGCATGAATTCCCCACGCACGCTTTACATCAAAACCTTCGGCTGTCAGATGAACGAGTACGACTCCGGCAAGTCCGCGGAGCTGCTCGGTGAGTCTCACGGCCTGACCCTGGTGGCCACCCCGGAAGAGGCGGACGTGCTGCTGCTCAATACCTGCTCGGTACGGGAAAAGGCCCAGGAAAAGGTCTTCTCCCAACTGGGCATGTGGCGCGAGCTCAAGGCCCGGCGCCCCGAGCTGGTGATCGGCGTGGGCGGCTGTGTGGCCAGCCAGGAGGGCGAGGCCATTCGTCAGCGCGCGCCCTACGTGGATTTGATCTTTGGCCCGCAGACCCTGCACCGCCTGCCGCTGATGCTCGCCGAGCTGCAAAAACACAAAAAGCCGCAGGTGGACGTCTCCTTCCCCGAGATCGAAAAATTCGACAACCTGCCCGCACCCAAATCCGATGGCCCCACGGCCTTCGTCTCCATCATGGAGGGCTGCAGCAAGTACTGCACCTTCTGCGTGGTGCCCTACACCCGCGGCGAGGAAATCAGCCGGCCCTTCGACGACGTGCTGGCCGAGGTGGCGCAACTGGCCGCCCAGGGCGTGCGCGAGGTGACCCTGCTGGGGCAGAACGTCAACGCCTATCGCGGCGAGATGGACGATGGCGAGATGGCTGACCTGGCCCTGCTGATTCACTACGTGGCGGCGGTGGAGGGCATCGATCGTATCCGCTACACCACCTCGCACCCGGTGGAATTATCTGACTCGCTGATCCAGGCCTATGCCGAGGTGCCCGAGCTGGTAGGCCACCTGCACCTACCGGTACAGACCGGCGCCGACCGTATCCTGGTACAGATGAAGCGCGGTCACACCGCCCTGGAATACAAGGCCAAGGTGCGCGCCCTGCGCGCCGTGCGGCCCAATCTGAGTCTGTCCTCGGATTTCATCGTCGGTTTCCCCGGCGAGAGCGAGGCGGACTTTCAGGCCACCATGGACCTGATCGAGGACATCGGCTTCGACCACAGCTTCAGCTTCGTCTACAGCGCCCGCCCCGGCACGCCGGCCGCCGACCTGCCCGACGACGTGCCCCTGGCGGTGAAAAAACAGCGCCTGGCCATCCTGCAAAAGCGCATTGGCGAGATGGCCGCGGCCATCAGCCAGCAGATGGTGGGCACGGTGCAGCGGGTGCTGGTGGAGCGGCCCTCGCGTAAGGATGCCAACGAAATGAGCGGGCGCACGGAAAACAACCGGGTGGTCAACTTCGCCGGCGCGCCGCGGCTCATCGGCCAGTTCGTGGACGTGCGCATCACCGCCGCCTACCCCAATTCCCTGCGCGGCGAGGTGGTGCAGGTGGATGACGAAAAGCCCTTGGCAGATGCGCGCCAAATGGCGTAGCCTGTAGCCATGATCCAGGAATCCCCTTTCCCGTCTTGAACGATCAGCCCGACTCGCGCAGTCTCACCCTCGAACCCGCCGATAATCAGCGACTGGCCAGTGTCTGCGGCCAGTTCAACGACCACCTGCGCCTCATGGAAGAACGCCTCGGGGTGGAGATCAACAACCGCGGCAACCGCTTCACCGTGCTGGGCGAGACCGCCCCGGTGCAGGCGGCGGAGCAGGTGTTGCAGCATCTGTACGCCGACAGCGCCAAGGGTGAGGTGAAGGCGGAGCGGGTGCACCTGTTGTTGCAGGAGGCCCTGGAGGCCCTGGCCCACGAGGATGCAGCGGATGCGGGCAGCGACGCCTTCAACGTGGCGATCACCACCCGCCACGGCGTGATCCGCGGCCGTGGCGCCAACCAGCGCAAATACCTGCACAACGTCCTCACCCATGACATCAATTTCGGCATCGGCCCGGCGGGCACCGGCAAGACCTACCTGGCCGTGGCCTGCGCGGTGGAGGCCCTGGAAAAGCAGACCGTGCAGCGCATCGTGCTGGTGCGTCCCGCGGTGGAGGCCGGCGAGCGCCTCGGGTTTCTGCCCGGCGACCTGGCGCAGAAGGTGGACCCTTACCTGCGTCCGCTGTACGACGCGCTGTACGAGATGCTGGGCTTCGAGCGCGTCGACAAGTTCATCGAACGCAACGTCATCGAAGTGGCGCCGCTAGCCTACATGCGCGGGCGCACCCTCAACGATGCCTACATCATTCTCGACGAGGCGCAGAACACCACCGTGGAACAGATGAAGATGTTTTTGACGCGCATCGGTTTCGGTTCCACCGCGGTGGTCACCGGCGATGTTTCGCAAGTGGATCTGCCCAAGAACACCCGCTCCGGCCTGCGTCACGTGGTGGAGGTACTCAAGGACGTGAAGGGGGTGAGCTTCACCTTCTTCTCCGCCCGCGACGTGGTGCGTCATCCCCTGGTGCAGAAGGTGGTGAAGGCCTACGAGGCCTATGAAAACGGCGAGGCCGGCAAGGCCGACAAAAAAGACTGATATGAAGGTGGAGGTACAACGGGCGGTGGACGGCCCGGCGCTGCCCGCGGCGCAACAGATCCGGCAATGGGCCGAGGCCGCCCTGCAACAGGCCCGGGGCAAGACCCAGGACACGCACATGACCGTGCGCATCGTGGACGTGGACGAGATCAGCCGGCTCAACGAACAATACCGGCGAAAGACCGGCCCCACCAATGTGCTGTCCTTTCCCTTCGAGGCCATGCCGGGAATACCGGCGGAGCTGGCCGAGGCCGAACTGGGCGATGTGCTGGTTTGCGCCGCGGTGGTGCAAGGTGAGGCGCAGGAACAGGGCAAAACCAGCGAGGCACACTGGGCGCACATGATCATTCACGGTACCCTGCACCTGCTGGGTTACGATCACCTCAACGACGAGCAAGCGACTGAAATGGAGTCACTGGAAATAGCCACCTTGGCTGGCTTGGGGTATGCAGACCCCTATTCATGAATTGTTTCAGTCGTGAATTATTGCAGCAGCTGTATAATGAACAATCTCAATCAGGACATGCATAAAATCTATGAGTGAAGATCAATCCAGTGGCGCGGCCGGCAGCAACGGCCAGCAACACCCTTCCTGGCTCGGCCGGCTCAAGCAATCCCTGCTGAACAAACCTTTTTCTCCGGTACCTCACAGCCGCGAACAACTGGCGGCCATGCTGCGTGGTGCGGAAAAACATGGGCTGATCAATCACGATGCCCTGACCATGATCGAAGGCGTGCTCACCGTGTCCGACATGCAGGTGCGTGATGTAATGGTGCCGCGCTCGCAAATGATCGTGGTGGAAGAGTCCGCCGCCCCCGAGACCTTTTTGCCCGTGGTGATCGAATCTGCGCACTCGCGTTTTCCCGTGGTGGGGGATTCGCGTGACGAGATCGTGGGTATCCTGCTGGCCAAGGATTTGCTGGCCTACATGGCCGAGCGTGACGCCCAGTCGGCGGAGGGGAGTGAGCATCATTTTCACATCAACGACCTGTTGCGGCCTGTGGTCTTTATTCCGGAAAGCAAACGTCTCAATGTCCTGCTCAAGGATTTTCGTGCCAACCGCAATCACATGGCCATCGTGGTGGACGAGTACGGAGGTGTGGCCGGCCTGGTGACCATCGAGGACGTGCTGGAACAGATTGTTGGCGATATCGAGGATGAACATGATTTTGAAGAGGATGTGTTTATCGTCAAACACAGTGATGATCAGTACACCCTGAAGGCCTTGACACCCATTGAAGATTTCAATGAGTACTTCGGTGCCGACCTGAGTGACGAGGGCGTGGATACCATCGGCGGGCTGTTGATGCGTGAGTTTGGCCGTATGCCGCGACGAGACGAGCAATGCACTATTGGCCGGTTTGTTTTTAAGGTATTGCGTGCTGACAGCCGGCGCATTCATCTGCTGCAACTTAATGTGCTTGCGGAAGATGATGCCGGGCTAACCGAAGCGACAGACAATGCAGAACGCGGCGACGCATAAGCGCCGCCATTATTTTTACTCTTTTTTGGTCGGCGGGGCCCTGCCGCTGGCCTATGCCCCTCTTGGTTGGTTTCCCCTCGCCGTGCTTATGCCGGCCGTTTTGTTCTGGTTTTGCTGGCATGCTACGCCTCGCCAGGCGTTCAAGCTTGGTTATCTGTTTGGTATGGGGTTTTTTGGTGTGGGTGTTTCCTGGGTAGCGGTAAGCTTTTATCGCTTTGGTGGTATGGGGCCGGTATTGTCATTTGCGGCCACTGTGTTGTTTGTATTGTTTCTTGCCCTGTTTCCGGCGGTCATGGCCTGGCTGTCACGACGTTATTATTCAACGCTTAAAAAGAGCTACTATTTACTGTTGCTCATGCCGGCCTTGTGGGTGTTGTTCGAGTGGATTCGTGGCTGGATCTTGACGGGCTTTCCCTGGCTTGCCCTTGGATACAGCCAGACGGATGCGCCATTGATTGGTTTGGCGCCGGTGTTCGGTGTGTATGGTGTTTCCTGGTCGGTGGCGATGTCTGCTAGTTTGCTGGTGTGGGCTGTGCTGGGCCGGAAGCGACAGCGCGTCCAGGCTGGGGTAGTTGTGTTGATGCTTTGGCTGTTGGCCGGTGGGCTGGCGCAGATTGATTGGTCGCGGGCAAATGGGAAAGTCCTGACGGCCAGTCTGATCCAGGGCAATGTGCCTCAGAATATCAAGTGGCGTCCGGAGCAGCGCGCGCCCACCATTGAGCTCTATACACGGTTGAGTCGTGAGCGCTGGGATCGTGATGTGGTGATATGGCCGGAAACGGCATTGCCGGTGTATTTTCATCAGGCCAAATCCTTTTTGGAAAACCTCGCCCTGGAAGCGAGTAAAAAGGGTGGTGCGACGCTAATGGTGGGTTTGCCACTCCTGGCCGCGCAGGACGATGAGCGATATTACAATGCCCTGGTGCGGGTGGCTGCAGATGCTGCGGGCAAGGTCTCCATACAAATCTATCGGAAGCACCATCTGGTGCCCTTTGGGGAATATATTCCCCTTAAATCCGTGCTAGGAGAGTTATTGGATATCCTTCGCGTGCCCATGGCCAATTTCAGTCGCGGTGCTGCGGACCAACCTTTACTGGAAATAGATAGTCAGAAGGTTGGGGTTTCCATTTGTTACGAAGACGCCTTTGGTGAGGAGGTGATACGTACCCTGCCCGACGCCTCACTACTGGTGAATGTGAGCAATGATGCCTGGTTTGGTGATTCCTTTGCGCCGCATCAGCATTTGCAAATGGCGCGCATGCGCAGTATTGAAACCTCTCGTCCTATGCTGCGCGCTACCAATAATGGTATTTCCGCAATCATCGATCATCACGGAGTGGTGAAGGATTCTTCGCCACAGTTCGAGGTAGCTGTGCTCGATGGTAAAATTCAGCCGCAACAGGGTGCCACCTGGTATGTGCGCCTGGGTAATGCGCCTGTATTGGTGGGCCTGGCCCTGGTCTTGATAGTGTGTTCTTTTGCGGTGCGCCAAGCCTCCCGCGAAAGGAAACAGACGCGATATGCAGAATAACGGGCAGGCGCTGGCTTGTCGTGAAAATCGGTTATGATTTCGGCCCAGGGTTCGGCCTAAACTATGAAGGAGGCAGCTATGCCAGATGGACAAAGCCAGGAAATTTCCTTTCGGGAGAGTGTTGACCGTATGGTGGATCATGCCCTCGAGGCCATGGACATGTCACCGGATGTTGCCGCGGCCATCAAGTCCTGCAATGCCGTATTACAAGTAAAGTTTCCGGTAAAGATCCGTGGCAGGATAGAAGTGATCTCGGGTTGGCGTGCGGTACACAGTACTCACCGGTTGCCGGCGAAGGGCGGGATTCGTTATGCCTCGGTGGTGAACCAGGACGAGGTGGAGGCCCTGGCGGCGTTAATGACCTACAAGTGCGCCATCGTGGACGTGCCCTTTGGCGGATCCAAGGGGGGATTGTTGATTGATCCGCGCAAGTATGAGCGCGATGAAATGGAGTTGATCACCCGACGCTTTACTCTTGAACTGGTGCGTAAGGACTTTCTCAATCCCGCCACCAATGTGCCGGCGCCGGATATGGGTACAGGCCAGCGTGAGATGGCCTGGATGGCGGATACCTACAAGCATCTCAATCCGGATGACATCAATTACACCGCCTGTGTCACAGGCAAGCCGGTTGAGCATGGCGGTATTCACGGGCGTACCGAAGCTACCGGCCGAGGTGTGCAATATGCCCTGCAGGAATTCTTTCGTCATGCAGGCGCCGTGAAAGAGGCTGGTCTTAGCGGTGGATTGGGGGGTAAGCGAGTTGTCGTCCAGGGTTTTGGCAACGTGGGTTACCATGCGGCAAAGTTTTTGTTCGAGGAAGATGGTTGCAAGGTCATCGCGGTGGCCGATAGCAAGGGTGTTCTGGTCAACGAGGATGGCCTGGATATCGAGAGCGCCTATCGCTACAAGGTAGAGAACAAGACCCTGAGCGGTTTCACTGGTGGGCGATATGAAGAAGGAAGCCCGGCGCGCGCCCTGGAAATGGACTGCGACATTCTGATCCCCGCTGCGCTGGAAGGGCAGATCAATCTTGGAAATGTGGACAGGATCAGAGCCAATGTGATTATCGAGGCCGCCAATGGGCCCATCACCTTCGCCGCCGATGAGAAACTCAATGAGCGTGGTGTGATCATTATTCCCGATGCCTACGCCAATGCCGGCGGTGTGATTGTTTCCTACTTTGAGTGGATACGTAATCTGTCACACATCCGTTTCGGGCGTATGCAAAGGCGCTATGATGAGATACGCAGCCAGAACCAGATCGATGCCCTTGAAGAAGTGACCGGCAAGCATGTACCGGATCGTTTCAAACAAAAGATCAATGGGGGCGCAAGTGAACTGGATCTGGTACGTTCCGGGCTGGACGATTCCATGCGCCAGGCCTTTGTGCAAATGCGTGACACCCGCGAGAGCAATGACAAGATTACCAGCTATCGCATGGCAGCCTACGTCAATGCCATTCGCAAGATTGCCCGTTCTTACCTGGATATCGGTGTCTATTGACTATTGGTCCGGTCTTTTTAATTTTCCAATATAAAGGTTTTAAACACCGGCTTTAGACGGCGGTTGTTTAGTGTCTAAAAACAATGGATTCAGGGTCATTTCCCCTGTGTGGGAGCGCCTGGAAAGGCGCTCCCACCGTCAATCTTGGTAAGTGCGCCATGGGATAACTGGCATTCATTCACTGCCGGTCCAGGTATTCGCAAGGTGGCAAATGCCCCTTGATGTCTGTCAAGCCTATATTGAGACCTTAATATAAGCTCCAGGGCCTTAGTCGCTGGGGCGTTTGAATACCGTGCCGTGACACTTGGGGCAGGGGGGGATATGTCCGGTCTTGTGAAAGTGCAATACCTCGCCGCACTTTGTGCAAACGAGGGTACCCGGTCCGGTGATCTCCCCTGTGTGCCACTCACCCAGCAGGTTTGCGCGCTCCCGCAGTTGCGCCAGTTCAACAGTGGTCTGATCCACCAGCTTGGACAGTGAGTCCCAAATGCGCTCTTCCACCAGCTGCACGTCGAAGCGCAGCCAGTCCGCCAATTCTCCGCGTTGTTGTTCAACGTATTCCGCGGCGTCGTGCAGGTCGCGCTGCAGATAGTCCTTGACCCGCTCGGCCTCATCCTTGGTGAGTTCACCCAGATGTACGGCCTGTTCCTTTGCAGATTCCAGGGCATCCTGCAGGGTGGGGACAATATCTCCGCTGGTATTTTGTAGAAATTCATGCACCCGCTCGCGCATGCGTTCATAGGCCTTGATGAGTTTGTTTTCCATTGCTTGATTGTTCCTGTGTTGCTGTATGGTGACAAGTATGATGTAAGGTCGGAGGTGTGTACAGACAAGTCTGCCAAGGCGATGGCCATGAAAAAGGGCGCTTTCGCGCCCTTTTCGTTTGCGTACTATGATATTAGCGCTTAGAAAAAGCTGGCCATGGCATAGGCGGTTTTGGCGAACATCAAAGGTTGAGCCTCTTCCAGTTCAAGATTGGCCTTGTTGGCGGTGGTGACGATGCGTGTGCGGTATTCCTTGCGATTAGTGGCCTCGGAAACCCGCTGTGTGCTGGTGCCTGCATCGGAGACCTTGGCGCTGATCTGAGTGTCCTTGCGCACGATCACCCCCTTACGGGTTTTTTCCTTGATTTGCACGTCGGCCACCAGCAGGTAGGTCACATCCTGCACAAAGGCATTGGCCGCTGTGGTGGCTACGGCGCCGAGGATACCACCGCCGACGGTGCTGCTGGCGGAATGGCCGCGATCGGCGCCCATGCTGGCACCGAGCATGGCGCCGGCACCCACGTCACCCATGTAGCCCTGTTTGAGGGCCACTTCGGCTGCGGTGGGGCTGGCCTTCTCCAGTTTGGTGACGAAGATGTTCATTTGATATTGCGCCGCATCCGGATCGTCGGTGATGCGGTAACCATTACCGTTCTTGGCAAATTCCTCGACGATGGCCTTGCGAAAGGCGTTGCGGTCGAATTCCATGACTGCGCTGCGGATATCCACGTAGACCACGCGCTTGTCACGCTTCACGGGATCCACAAAGATGGCCGTGCTGACCCGGGTCTGCACGTCCAGCTTGCGTTTGGCGATGGAGGTTTGCACCGCCGCACAACCGGCGATGGTGGCGATGAGTGTGGCCACAAGTAGGAAACGAAAAAGGTGTTTTACGGCAGGCATGATGCTATTCCCTCCCAGCATTTTTTGTTGATTGATTGTTTATGCCCTATGGCCGCCTGCGCGGCGCATGGATCTGTCTCGAAATTGCCAATCTAATGGTACGGATAATACCGCCCATAGTAATGGTAATAATACCTGCAATCCCGGTATTCCCTCCAGGAGTAACGCAGCAGGTCGTGACAGGTGTAGCCCCTGCGCCAGTGCCTGCCTTTATACTCCGGAGGTTTAAGGTCTTTTTTCATGGCTTCTTTGATATAGGCCTCCACCTTTTCCTGCTGTTCGGCAAGAAAGGGTTTTTCCATGACTTCGGCATTGAGTTGACGTTGCATTTCCGCCATCTCGTCCTCTTCCGAGGCCAGGGCGGGAATGCTGATAAGGGATAAGGTGAGTAGGGAGAAAAACAGACGAATACGCATATCTTGTTCCATCCAAGTTAGTTCGCGCCGGGGGATGAAGGGTTTGGGCGATCTTCCCGATTGAGTGTATACCGCTGTTGGTGGGGGCTGTCCAGGGTTGTATTACCGGCCGTGGTGAAACAGGCCAGAAATTGTTTATCTCACATCACTGCTGTCCCGTTAACCTGCCTTTTGATTTGGCGAAGCTGTTGAAAAAAACGGGAAAACAGCGAGCCTTGCGGCACTGGAGACATGAATAGCGCTGGTCTTTTTTCGTCATTCCGGCGAAGGCCGGAACATAAGCGCGTAGCGCGTTGAACGCCCAACGGGCGGCCCGTAGGGTGAGTACAGAGAATAATCCAGTGATTTCTGTAGGTTACTGGATCCCGGCCTTCGCCGGAATGACGAATGTGAAGTTAACGGGACAGCAGTGATCTCACATACAGATTGATTATGAGCCATATGGTTTCAATGCAAAGCCTGAGTAATTTAGTGAAATTCTCTGTTTGTTGCCGTTAGATGAAAATGTCTGTTTAATCTGAGGACGGGCGGTGCGAACACATAAAGGCGCTGTGCCTGAGGTTATTGGGGCTTGACGATCCTTCTGAGGCTATCTTCAGTGCTGGCAGCCCATGACAATGATGCCAGGCCATTGCGGGTTTCCGTGGCCATGGCGGCCATGGAAACCGGCCTGGCGCAGTGTTTCACCCGGCATCATCCGCAACACCCCATCAAATTCACCATCACCGGCGCCATTCAGGCCCCGGATCTCGCGCAGGGGTGAGGATGATGTCACTCTTACCCATCCCCCCCGAGGAAAAACGCCTGCTTTACCCGGGATATTGCCCTTAACGGCAGCAATATCGTGTACAGTGAATCTACCTTGTCCGGGCCCACCGAGGCCTTATTAAGGGTATCAGAATTGGTTTAACAGACTGAAGTGCAATGAGTGAACGCAAGCTAATCCTGTTGACTTATACAATGCCAATAATTCTGGGAGCGCCTTTCCTGGCGCGATTCGCGCCTGGAAAGGCGCTCCCACATGGGGAAATAACCCTGTAGCAATTATTTTGAGACGATTAATAAGCCGGGTATCCGGCGCCGAGGATATCGTTGGGCTGTGATACAGGCTGGCTGAAGATGAGGTACCGTTTGTCGAGCCTGCTCAGTACCAATTGTGGCATCGACGGCCAATGCCATGAAAGAGGAACAGACGCAGTGTTTTGCCGCGGGCTGTGATGATTTCCTCGCCAGGCCGGTGGCTTGGCGCGCCTGGCGCATGTGTTGGAAACTCACCTGCCGGCGCCAAGACCGAACTAAGGAAAAAATAAATCATCGAGGATCCAGAAATGATCAACCCGGAACTTCCCGCAGACCTTGCCAATGACCCGGAGTTTCTCAGCCTGGTCGAACAGTTTGTGAGTCGCCTGCCCGGCACCCTGGGTGAAGCCGGGGCTTTATTGAAAGACCGGCGATGGGAGGCGCTGACGCAATTGATGCACAATCTGAAAGGCAGCGCCGGCGGTTATGGGTTTCCCGAACTGACCCGGCAGGCGGAAAAGATCCACGGTCTGTTGCGCAAGCACGAAACCGATGCGCTACCCGCTTTGCTGGAGGAAATGAAGCGCTACTGTCAGTGCATCAGCGTCAGCGCTGAGGGTTAACAGACCCTAAGGTAAAATAGAAATTAGCGCCCCTGCCCACTTCCGCTTCTGCCCAGACTCGTCCGCCATGACGATTAATGATGCGCTGAACCGTTGCCAGGCCAATACCGGTGCCTTCAAAATCATGATCCGAGTGCAGCCTTTTGAAAGCGCTGAAGAGCTTGTCTGCATATTTCATGTCAAACCCGGCGCCGTTGTCCTGCAGACAGAAAACCACTTCTCCCTGCTCATTGGTCTGCTGTGAAAACCTAATGTGTGCATGCTGAGTTTTTGCCGTGTATTTCCAGGCATTGCCCAGGAGGTTTTCCAGCAAGACATGCACCAGTCGGTGATCGGCATGACAGGTGATTCCGCTTTGAATGTCTATGGTCACTTCTCGCTGTGAATCATAATGCTTCAGCTTGTTGATGATATCCTCCACCATGCTGGAAAGGTTCAGTGTCTCTCTTTCCACCGCGCCGCGGGAGACTCGCGAGAGCACCAACAGGTCATCAATGAGTTGGCCCATGCGTTGCGCGCTTTGGCGAATTCTTTGCAGTTGCCGGCGGCCATCCTCATCCAGTTGTTCCGCGTAATCTTCCTCCAACACTTGACTGAAGCCGTCGATGTGCCGCAAGGGGGCGCGTAAGTCATGGGATACGGAGTAGCTGAAGGCCTCCAGCTCCTGATTGATATTGCTCAGCTCCATGGTGCGCAATTTCACCAGGTCTTCCAGGTGTTCCCGGTGAGTCTCCAGCTCGGCTGCGGTGTTGATGCGCTCAGTGACATCCGAGACCAGTGAGGCGACGCCGATGACCTTGCCGTCGTCTGTCACCAGCGGAGTGTTGTACCAATCGCAGGTGATTGCGGTGCCATCCTTGGTGAGATTGCCATTGGTGCTGCGGGAGCCACCGCGGTTTTCCAATAGTGCCTGCCAGATACCATCCACGTGGGGCAGGAAATCGTCGGGGATGATCAATTCCTTGGCGGTTTTTCCCAGTGCCTCTTCTTTGCTGAAACCAAAGATTCTTTCCGCCGCCGGGTTCCAGTCTGTTACCCGGAAGTCGGTGTCCCATTCAATGACACCCAGAGGTGTTTGCAGTACATGCAGGGCCAGTTTCTGTTGTGCATTTTTCAGATGTTGATGGGTCTTGTCGCGCTCGAGTTCTGACGCGGCGCGGGCAGCGAAGATTTCCAGAATTTCGGTGAGTTGCGTATTGGCTTGCATGGGTTCGCCATCCATAACGGCGATCAGTCCCAGTGGCTGGTTGTGGCTGTCAAACAGTGGGGAACCGATGTAACTGTCTATGCCCATATCAACCAACAGGTCGTCCTTGGGATAGGCCTGTTGCACATCGTGGGGGTGATAGCAGGTGCTTTTGCCAACCATCTGGCCGCAGGGTGTGTCATCCAGTGGATAGCTGAAGTTTTCTGCTATGGCTCCGTGAGCAAAAACCGCCAGGGTATTAACCTTGCGGGGATTGTTTTCATCCAGCAGGCCGATAAAGGCATAGTCGGCGTTAAACAGACGGCTCAGACTTTTCACCATATTCAGGTAAAAGGCCTTGCCGCTTTGACCGGAAACGCCGGCGGCAATGTTTTTGATGGATTCCTCGGTGCGCTTGCGTTCGCTGATGTCGCGGATCACAGCAATCAATGCCGGGTCGTCCGGACCATTTCCAGCGTGTAGCTTGCGTAGCCGAACCTCCACCGGGAAGGGGCGGTTATCGCTGTCCTTGGCCAACCATTCAAAGTCAGGGCGTTCATCACGCAGGGCTTGTTGCACCCTCTCGGCCACCTGATCCAGGCAGTCGGGGTTGGCAGAGACATCGGGCACGGTGAGTGTGCGCATTTCTTCCTGGCTGTAGCCGTAGCGCCGGGCGGCGTTCTGGTTGACGTCGAGAATGCGGCCATCTCGGGCGTGGATAAAGACCATATCCGGTGAGGCCTGGTACAGGGCTTTCAGGTGGGCGTTGCTGTCACGTAGTTGTTGTTCAACCAGCTTGGACTGGGTGATGTCCTGCACAGTGCCCGTGGAGCGCAGGGGCTGGCCATCAGGGCCGTATTCGGTCTTGCAGTGCTCGATAACATATTTGATGCGCCCGTCGGGCATGAGCAAGCGGTGTTCCATATGGTAGGGAAGCTTGTCCGCCAGGGATTGCCGGTAGGCCTTGTCCACCATTTCGCGATCATCGGGGTGGATGGCCTCGAGAAATGCTTCATAGGAGGCGTCAAATTTTTTTGGATCGATCTCGAAGATACGAAAGATCTCGTCGGACCACAGAAGTTGCCCGCTGCCGAGATCCAATTCCCAGGAGCCCAGTTTGGCGAGGCGTTGGGCCTCTTCGAGCCGGGTCTTGTTTTTGATGAGCTCGGTTTCCAGTTGCCGGCTTTGGGTGACATCAAACATGAAACCCTGCAGCTGCACAGGCACGCCATTTTCTGTGGCGATGTGCACGTAATCGAGGATCCACACCTCGTGTCCCTCGCGGTGGATCATGCGGTATTCGAAATTGTAGTCCTTGCCCTTTTGCGAGGCCTTGACGCAGTAGTCGATGGCGGCCTGTCGGTCATCGGGGTGGATGTGCTCAGCCCAGAAATCGTTTTCGTACCACTGTTCCACGGGGTAGCCAAGAATCTGCTCCGCCTGCGGCCCCACGTAGGTGAATTGAAAGTTCTCGAGGTCCACCACCCAGGGTATGCCGGCGGTGGACTCGATCATGCCGCGAAAGTGTTTTTCGGCAATTTGCCCCTGCAACCTGCTACGTTGGGAGTGATGCTTGTCGGTCATTCTGTTCGCTGGTATCCGGGTTCGATCGGGATGAATTGGTAGGGCAGGCAAAGAAAAAGAAATAACGCCGGGCGCCTATGCTACACAATATTAGCCGTAAATTAAGCAGAAAACTTTAAAATTTACTGAGGAAACAATGCGGTATATTTGTTTCAGGGTGCATCCCAAAACTCTAACGGCGGAATTGTACATCCCGAGTTTGTTATATCACGCCCCTCACGTACACCCATCATGCCAGCTATTCTGGTGCCTCCCCCACCGAGTGCGGTATCCTAAGCGCCTTTTTTTACTGGCCTTTTGAGGGCTTCGAGCCACAGGATTATCACACCCATGTCGGATAACAATACCCCGCGCCCCTATCATCCTGAACAGGTGGAAACCGCCGCCCAGCAACACTGGGAGACCCAGGGCAGCTTCCGTGCTATCGAGGAACCCGAGCGGGAGAAATTCTACTGCCTGTCCATGTTCCCCTATCCCAGCGGCCGCCTGCACATGGGGCATGTGCGCAACTACACCATCGGCGACGTCATCGCCCGCTACCAGCGCATGAAGGGCAAGAACGTGCTGCAACCCATGGGCTGGGACGCCTTCGGCCTGCCGGCGGAAAACGCCGCGATGAAAAACAACGTGCCGCCGGCCCGGTGGACCTACGAGAACATCGACTACATGCGCGCGCAG
>DRKQ01000175.1 GCA_011051685.1 Gammaproteobacteria bacterium | reverse complement strand
TGGATATCCAGTTGCAACGGCCGACCGCCACGCAGGCGTAACACCTCGGCATTGAGCGCTACGTAGCGGTTCATGGCCGAGAGGTTTTGCATCACTAAGTCGGTATTCCTTACCGTGGGCAGAATGCCGATCATCACCAGATCGGCATCGAGGGCATGGGCCGTGGTGCAACCATCTTGCCAACCCTCGGCCAGTTCCCGTTCCAGGGTGGACAGGGCATTGCCCGCCAGGGTTGCCGGTGCCACATTGAACTCCACGTTGAAAGTAGCCAGCTCGGGACTGACCAGGGGATTGCCGAGCCGCTTGAGAAAAACTTGATTGAGAGGCGCGGGACGTAGCTGCGCATCCACAAGCCAGGCCTCCAGCTCGAAGCCCGCCACCGGTGGATGATCATCGAATCGGTCTTCGTCCAAAAAACGCGCCAACAGGTTCGTTTCCTCATGCAGGCGTTGCATGAAGATAGTGAAATCCTCTTGCGTAAAACGGGTTTGATCGATTTCCTGGCCCATAGGCTATTATCAATTGTTTCAAAAAAAATGCTACAGGCTTATTTCTCCGAGTGGGAGTACTTTTCCAGGCGCGATTCGCGCCTGGAAAGGTACTCCCATAGTATCTGTCTCTGTAGAGTGTCCTCAGGGATTGATTTGCGTTCATTCATTGACTCTTCAGGCGTTCTCAAGATGGTGAATACCCACCGATGTCTGTTAAAGCAATTTTGAGATCCTTAAAAATGCCTATTTTATGTTTAGCGTCCGGTGTAGTCTTACCCTAAACAGAAAGCAGATGCTGACCACCTGTACCAGCAGATACAACGGAAGCAAACCCAGATGAAGATCCTGTTTATCGTGGTGTGGCTAATGCCACTGAGTGCATTTGCTGGCCCGCTTGCACACACAAAGTGGCTAGATGAATCCGTTTCCAGTTGTCCCACCAGTGTTTTCTTTGGCGTTAAAAAATACATCTTCCTGAACAAATGCTACGCGCGTCGCCTGGATAATGTTATCGAGCAAGGGGTGTACTCCGTGTCCGGCAAGTCACTCATGCTTGCCAACAGACATGTTATGTCGTTGAGACAGTACGAATTCATTCCGCGAAATATAACCAGTGTCGATATCCTTTCTCTTTCAAAAGACCGACTTGTTCTCAGCATCGATGGAAAGCCAAAGAGTTTGCGGCGGGCAATACCAGGTTCTCCCGCCAAAACAAAACCCCACTCGATAAAAAAGGCCATCAGGTATATCCCTTCAGTGTCAGATGCAAAGCAACGCCCCGCCCCACTTTGATAACCCGCCCCCATGGGTGCGATGGCTGGCGCAGGACGCCGACGGGAGCTGGTGGGGGTTCGAAGCCGAGCCTCATCATGCAGAGAAAAGCTGGTACGAAAATGAAGTGGGTCGTTACCGTCGACTTGGCGCTGGAGCAGCCAATCCCCAATGGCGTGAGACGCTGCAGCGCCGCCAGGTTTGAAACGTCATAACTCTGTGCAGGCACATAAACTGGCGTACACTTTTGGCTTGTGAGTCATGACGACTGTCAGTAACTCAATCCATGAGGTCCATGCCATGAATCTTACCCACATCCAGCGTCCGTCAAAGCTCATCATTGGCCTGATGCTCGCCACTCTGTCGGCCTGTACGGATTTTTCCGGTGAGCAAACGAATACGAATTCCTTGCAATTGTCGGGCACCCTGGAGATGCGTGAGACGGATGCGTCCTTCCGGGTACCCGGGCGCATCGCCGCGCTAGAAGCGGATGAGGGCGATTCGGTAGAGGTGGGCCAAGGGCTGGCCAGCCTGGATGACAGCCATTACCGCTTGGCCCTGCAACGGGCTACGGCCCAGGTACAGGTGGCACAGGCCGCCCTGGCGGCGTTGCGGGCCGGGTCACGGGTGCAGGAGATCAAGGCCGCCCGGGCCGAGGTGGACAAGGCGCTGGCCCAGCAGCGTTTTGCCAGCGCCGAGGTGAAACGCGTCAGCCAGCTGGTGGGCAAAAACCTGGCCAGCGAAGAGGCCCTGGAAAAGGCCCAGCTCAGTTACGAGGCGGCGCTGGCCAGTGTGGAGGCCGCCCAACAGCGTCTGGCGCTGTTGCAAGAGGGACCGCGCCAGGAGGACATCGACCGCGCCGCGGCACAATTGGCGGCCAGCCAGGCGGCCATGCAGCTGGCCCAACAGCAACTGGATGACACCCGCCTGCAAAGCCCGGTGGCCGGCATGGTGAGCCTGCGTCTGGCCGAGGTAGGAGAGATGCGAGCCGCCGGTGCGCCGGTGCTGCGTATCGCCGCCACAGCCCGGCCCTGGGTGCGGGCCTATCTGCCGGAGTCACAATTGGCGCGGGTGAAGATGGGCCAGCCGGTGGAGGTGCGGGTGGACGGCTTGCCGGACAGGGTATTCCAGGGCCGGCTCAGCTACCTCTCGCCTAAGGCCGAATTCACCCCCAAGAGCGTGGAGACCCGCGAGCTGCGCGTCGATCTGGTCTATCGCATCAAGGTGACGCTGGACAATCCCCGGGGCCTGCTCAAGCAGGGCATGCCGGCGGATCTCAGCCTGCAACCGACAGCGCCATGAGCCCGGTGGCCATCGAGGTCGATGGACTCAGCTTCGGCTATGCCGGCCGGCCCCTGCTGCAGGAGCTGAGTTTTCGGGTTGCCGCCGGGGAGATCTTCGGTCTGGTGGGTGCCGATGGCGCCGGCAAGTCCACCACACTCAGGCTGGTGATCGGCCAGTTGCCGGCCTCCGCCGGCGAGCTGCAGGTGCTGGGCCAGGCGCCCAGCGAACCCGGCCTGCGCTCCCAGCTGGCCTATATGCCCCAGGGCTTCGGCCTCTACCCCGACCTCTCCATCCACGAGAACTTGTTCTTTTTCGCCGATCTGCACGGCCTGTCAACGCAGGCCGCCGAGCGGCACATCGCCGACCTGTTGCAACGCACCGGCCTGGTGGGGTTCGAGGAGCGCCGCGCCGGGCAGTTGTCCGGCGGAATGATGCAGAAACTGGCTCTGGCCTGCGCCCTGGTCACTGAGCCACGGGTGATGGTGCTGGACGAACCCACCACCGGGGTGGACCCGGTCTCGCGCCGCGCCTTCTGGCACCTGCTGGAAGGGGTGCGCGCCGAGGGGGTGGCCATTCTCTATGCCACGGCCAACCAGCAGGAGGCGGCCCGTTGTGACCGGGTGGGCTTCCTGGAGAACGGCCGCCTGGTGCGCCAGGGCACCCCGGCAGAGCTGGCCAGCCTGCCCGATGCACTGTTGCTGCGTGTCACCGGCCCGGGGGCGCGAGGACTGCGCAAGGTTTTGCGCGAACTGGCCGAGGTGCGCTGGGTGTTCCCCCTCGGCGCCCAGTTGCATGTCTGGATGCAACCGCATAGCGATGTGGCCACGTTTCGCCAGCACCTGGCTCGACTGGCCCCCGGGCTGCGGGCCGAGCCTATTGCCCCAAGCCTGAACGACGTGGCCCTGCACAACCTGAGTCTGGCCAGTGAGGGCGCCACGCCATGAGCGCCCAGACGGTGATCGCCGCCGAACAGCTGACCTGCCGTTTCGGCCACTTCACCGCGGTGGACGATATCCACCTGGCGGTGCAGCGTGGCGAGGTGTTCGGCCTGCTGGGGGCCAACGGCGCGGGCAAGACCACCACCATCCGCATGTTGTGCGGCCTGTTGCCGCCCACCGCGGGGCGTATCCGGGTGGCGGAGGTGGACATGGTGAACCAGCCGCGTCGGGCGCGCGGGCGCATCGGTTATGTTACCCAGCATTTCACTCTCTATCCCGATCTCACGGTGTGGGAAAACCTGCAACTGCAGGCCGGCCTCTACGGGCTCAGCGGCACCGCGGCGCGGCAGCGCATCGGTTGGTCTCTGGAGCATCTGCACCTGGCGGGTAAGGAAGGTCTGCCCGCCGGTGATCTGCCCCTGGGCTACAAGCGTCGCCTGTCCTTCGCCGGTGCCCTGCTGCACCGACCCCAGGCCCTGTTCCTCGACGAGCCCACCTCCGGGGTGGACGCCCTGGGCCGGGCGGAATTCTGGGAGCTGATCTACGACCTCGCCGAGGCCGGCATGGGCATCCTGGTCACCACCCACTACATGGACGAGGCCGGCTTTTGTGACCGCCTGGCCTTGATGCATGCCGGGCGCGTAGTGGAAGAGGGCACCCCGGCCAGCCTCCTGCAGCGGCCCCTGCCCACCCCCCTGCTGCAGCTGCGCAGCGACGACAACCCCGCCCTGGTGCGTCATCTCAGTGGCTGGCCCTCGGTGCAGGAGCTGATCCCCCAGGCCGGCACCCTGCGCCTGCGCCTGCGGCCCGGCAGTGTGGTGGCGGATTTCTGTGCCGAGGTGGCGGTGCTGGCCGAGCGGGAGGGGATCGTGGTGCAGGACTGCCAGCCCATCGCCCCCGAGCTGGAAGACGTGTTCGTCACCGTGCTGGAAGAGGTGGCGGCCGCGAAGGAGGAAACGGTGACATGAACGGGCAACGCATCCGCGCC
>DRKQ01000174.1 GCA_011051685.1 Gammaproteobacteria bacterium | reverse complement strand
CTGACCGATGTCATCCGTGTGGCCCTCGATGAGGATCTTTTTCACCGTCGGGTCGGTGCTCAGGTATTTGGCAATGGCATCCAGCCGCTGACGGGCCTTGGGGTTGAGTGCCTCGTTGCCCGGGGCAAAGTGCACCACGGTTTCGCGGTAGTCGGCGAAATCGTAGACCGGCAGCTCGGCCAGGCAGGTGGTGAAGGTCTCCATTGCCTGGCGAAAATTGACCCCCGGCAGGGAGACGCTGACGAGATCCCGGGCATCGGCCCAGTCGCGATAAGAAAAGGTGGGGGACATGCCTTTCTGCAGCTCCGCCAGCATGCGGCGTGCCTGTGGCTCCCCTAGCTGGAAAGGGGTATTGCCCCGCCGAACTTCGATTTCCCCCAGATCCAGCCCGTCCTCGGCATGCCGCCAGCCCGGTGGCAATGAACGCAGCCGTGCGCGGTCGCCTTCACGGCGGGCGCCCTGTTTGACATGCATGCTGAAGCCCAGCGCATGGCCCGCGGATCGTGCGAACACGGCGCGGCCGTAAAGGGGAATGTCGTGGCTGAGGCTGCAGTGCAGTTTTTCCGCCGAGGGCGCCCATTTCACCGTGGTGAGGGGCGCCTGAAAATGTTGTGTGCCGGCCAGCAGGGGGGGGGCGCATAGCAATATGAGCAGACCGAGGGGCAGGGCTATGCGCCAGCGGGTGGCGGGGCGGCATCGATGCTTCATGATGCAGAAAATGTCGGCACGGGATCTGCATTCTTTAGCCTGTCACGGCGGGATCGAGGTTCGCCGGGTTTCAAGATTATGGGTTTGTCTGCCGCTGAGGGGGAGAACGCCACCCGGGTGGCGACGGAGGAAATGTCGTGTTCAAGCTGTTGAAAATCCTGCTGCCGCTGCTGGCCCTGTCGCTATGGGGTGGCCTGGTGCGGGCGCAGACCGTGGAGGCCGAAGGCGCCGCGCGCATCGAGACCTCGGTGGCGCTGGCCAAGCGCATGGCCCTGCAGGACGCCATTCGCCAAGCCCTGATGCAGGCCAATGCGAAGATATCCACCACCACCGTGACCACCCGCAAGGGCGTGGTGGCGGACAACATGCGCTTTTCCGCCCAGGGGCGCGTGACCCACGTGACCATCCTGCGTGAATGGACGGACGAGGATCACTATTACGTGAAGATCCGCGCCCAGGTGCCGGGCGACGAGCTGATGCAGGCGCTGCTGAAGGCAGAGCAGGATGGCGATGGCCGTGCCGGCCCGGCCCGCTGGCACGACAACGGCAATGCCGAAGCGGCAAAACGTTACCGCCGCAAGGTCGCTGTGAGCCAGTTTCACGTCCTCGACCGCACCCAGATCCACGACCTGCCGAAGATCGAAACCGAGCTGGCGCGCGAACTGGAACGACGTCTGATCAGCGATGGCCGGGTGTTGACGGTGAATGCCAGCCAGTACCTGCTGCCACTGACCGAAGAGGGCGTCATCTCCCAGCGCCGCATCCTCGGCGCCCTGCCGCCGGCACGCGAACCGCATCAGGTGGCCTCGGAGTTTGCCGAATCCCTGGGGGTGCAGTTCGTGGTCACCGGCGTGATCCGCGACATGAGCATGAGCAACCATTTTCTCGGCCGCAAAATGCGCCACCTGGAACTGGACCTGTTCATCCACGACGGCATTTCCGGCGCCTCGGTGGCGCGGCACCGGGTCAGCGAAACGGTGGAGGAGAATACCTTGGGTGAATTGTACCCCCATGAGGCCGCGCTGATGAGCGAAAAATTCTTCGCCTCGCCCTTTGGCCAGAAGGTGGATCAGATGCTGGACAGAATGGTGGCGTTGATCGTCAGTGACGTTACCTCACAGCCCTTCACCGCGCGGGTGATCCGCACCGAGGGCAACCGGGTCTATTTCGATGCCGGCGGCCTGGCCAATATCCGCGTCGGTGATGTGCTGAATACCTACAAGCTCAGTGAGGCGCCGGTGAAGGATTTCCCCGGCCAGCGCGCCCTGGGCTATGCGGAACAGCCGGCCACCAGCCTGATCGTGACCCAGGTGCAGCGCCTGTTCTCGGTGGGCGAGCTGGCCGAGGATACCGCCCGCCTGGCGCCCGGCGATGTGATTCGCTTCGAGCCTTAGCTGATAGAAAGAATTCTGCCGGCGATCTCGTACTCGCCCTCGACGCCGTTGGGTTTGCAGCGCAGCACCTCGACCTCGGCCTCGAAGGGTGCCACCACCGAATACTGCGGCGTGATGTTGATGCTCAGCGGGGTGCCGGTGGCGATGGGCTGGTCGGTATGAAACAGCACCCCGGTGGCGCTGAGATTGACGCAGGTGCCCTGGCCCGCCTGCCCGGATTCCGCGATCTGGAATTGCAGCGGGTGATCCGCGGCCATGCGGATGAAGTCGCGTTTTTCATCGAAGTTGATCATTGATTGTTCCCCCTGGCGTTGTTGATCCGAGTAGTTACCAGAACCACCGGGGGCGTGCAACAAATGTGGGGAAAAGGATTCACGGGGAGGGATAAATAATGGCGCTCCCTAGGGGATTCGAACCCCTGTTACCGGCGTGAGAGGCCAGTGTCCTAACCACTAGACGAAGGGAGCGGCAAGCGCATCGGGCAGCGGAGGAAAAGTGCGTACTGCCCGAAAAGGGTGGTATTATACGCGCCCTTACTGATTGCTCAAGCCGTTTTTTACCGTTTCTGTCTAACCAACGACACGCCAGAAAAAACCAATAAAAATTGAAAACTGATCATCAAAACGGGACACCCAGGATAGTCCCACGCCCCGAACACATCATCACTCGCGCCAATATCGCCGAGACGGCACTCAAGGTTCTCTACCGTCTCAAGGCCGCCGGCTTTGAAAGCTATCTCGTCGGCGGCGGCGTGCGTGACCTGTTGCTCGGCCGTGAGCCCAAGGACTTCGATATCGCCACCGACGCGACCCCGGAGGAGGTGCGGGCGCTGTTTCGCAACTGCCGCCTCATCGGTCGCCGCTTCCGCCTCGCCCACGTGCACTTCGGGCGCGAGATCATCGAGGTCGCCACCTTCCGCGGCAGCCACGATGGCAACGGCAACGGTGG
>DRKQ01000173.1 GCA_011051685.1 Gammaproteobacteria bacterium | reverse complement strand
TTTAACCACCAGCGATTGATGGGACCCTTGGGTTATATACCTCCGGCAGAAGCTGAGGCAAACTACTACAGGCAACACAACGGTCAGGCTGCTGTAGCAGCATGACTTAAACTAAACAGCCTCCGCGGTACCCGGGGCGGTTCAAGCTGGTGAGTGCCGTTCCTTGTACTCACCCTTTGGTCGCTGACGGGTGCCCCGTCTTGCTCCGGTAAAACGGTTGACCGATTGGGACGCTGCAACATAGTGAATCAACCCCGGTCCACAGGGATGTGCAAAGCGAGTCCGCTTTCCATTATCACCAAGAAAAAAAGGGGCCGATGAGAGGCCCCTTTATTATGTTTTGTTGTAGCAGGTTTAACGCCGTAGCTTGATCTTGCGCAGCTTGTTTTTGGTGCACACCAGGGAGCGGTCATTTTCAAACTTGCAGGCCAGTTTGTGATCTGCATCTTGCCAGCCCAGGGTTACCGGCACCTTGCCTCCGGACTCTGCAAATTCGGGATCCGTTACCTTGATCTTGGAGACATTGTTTCGGTAGGAGACCTTGAAGGTGCCATTGGGCTTGAAGCCAAAGATGATGGCTTTGGTGGTGTAGTTGATGTCAGCCATGCCAATGTTACGGGTGACTTCGGCGGACAGGCATTCCACACGGCTGCCGGTGTCTTTGCACTGGGTCAGTGAGGAAGGCAGATATTCAACGGATTTGTTACGCTTCTTCCAGCCGCCGGCCAAGACCTTTTGCTTGGTTGTTTTGGGCTTCGCCGCGGCTGGCGTTGCTTGTTTTTTAGGTAGTGCTTTCGGTTTTGGGGCGGGCTTTGGTTTTACCACTTTCGCGATGCGCCGCTGTTGTTCGGTGGACTTCTGCACAGCAGAGACGCGCTTGATGGCTTCTGACGCGCTGCCATAACCACCGGCCAGTGCACGTTTGTACCATTTCAGGGCTTCATCGTAGTCTTTTAACACACCTTTGCCATTTTCATACAGAGTACCGAGGTAATACTGGGCGCGCACATAGTTTTTACTGGCGGATTTCTTGAACCAGGTATATGCCTTTTTATAGTTACGGCTGACGCCCTTACCATCGAGATAGGCGCGGCCCAGTTTGTAGGCGGCTTTTTTGTCGCCCTGCTTGGCGGCCTTGTTGTACCACTCAAAGGCCTTTTTCAGATCCTTGCTGGCGCCTTTGCCTTTTTCATACATTTCGCCCACGGCATATTGGGCCTTGGCATCACCTTGTTCCGCCTTGGGCAGGGCTTTTTTGAATTTTTCTTCCCAGATGTAGTCGCCGGCGGCGAAGGCCTGTGCGCAGAGGACCGTGGTGATGGCTAACATTATGATTCTTAAAGATTTTTTCATTGCATGTTCTCTTGGCAATAAGAAATGGTGTGAGGCATACATGTCGCCCTTATGCTATCGGCAGTGGAGGATTGAAACTTTAATACCAAAAACTGCTTTTGCTGTGTTTTCTGAGTCTTAGCGGGGATTCTTTCGGGGTTGGTGAGATAGCTTGGCCAACTTCAGACTAAAACCCGGAAAAGGCAAATGCTAGTTATCCACAGGCTCAGCGGCGGCGTGGAAGATGCAGCCGCTGCGCAGGCAGTGGTCCAGCCATTCGCCGAGGAACTGGTTGATTTGCCATTTTTCGTTGCGCTGGTGCATGTGGGGATTGGGATAGTCGTAACGCGCATCAAGCCGATGCCAGCGTTGAAAGGCCAGCACCTCGGTGACGTTGGCATCGTAGTAGTTGCGGATTTTCATGTCCAGGCCCGGCAGCCAGGGTTGCTGGTCGTCGCGCTGCAGGTGCAGGGAAAAGGTCTTGGTGTACTTGCTGATCTCCAGGATGTGCAGGGACAGCCGTGTGCCGTGGCTGCCATGCACGGTGATGCTGGTTTCCAGCTCGCCGAGGTCGGGCACCACGCGGGCGAGTTTGCGAAAGTTGGCTTCGTGCAGGGCGGTGGCGTTGGGGCGGCGGCGTTTGGCGATGAGAAAGGGATGCATGCGGACGTAGTGTGGTTGGGACATGCCGCTATTGTTGCGCAATCCAGTCGCGCATGCGAGCCCGCAGGCGGATATGGGCCTGACTGAGCAGTTGGCTGATGCGCGATTCGCTGACATTCATCACCGAGCCGATCTCCCGTAGGTTGAGTTCGGACTCATAATACAGGGAAACGATCATCTTCTCGCGTTCCGGCAGGGAGGAAATGGATTCCGACAGCTTGGCCCGGAAACGCTGTTTTTCCAGCTCGTCGTGGATCTCGGTTTTGTTGTCGCCCAAACTGTGGCCGAAGGCGTCTTCGTCGATGCCGATCTCCTCCCAGCTCAGCACCCGGTGACTGGAGACATCCTGCAGGGTCTTGAAATATTCCTCGCGGGAGATGCCCAGCATAGCGATGACTTCCTCGTCGCGGGCGTCGCGGCCCTCGCGGTGTTCGATGGCGCGAATGGCCTCGGTGATGTCGCGGATCTTGCGGTGTACGGACTTGGGGGCCCAGTCGTTGCGCCGCAATTCGTCGAGCATAGCGCCGCGAATGCGAATGCCGGCGTAGGTCTCGAAGCTGGCGCCCTGGTCGGGATCGTATTTGCGCGAGGCCTCCAGCAGGCCAATCATGCCCGCCTGCAACAGGTCGTCCACCACCACGGTGGCGGGCAGGCGCGCCTTCAAGTGGTAAGCGATACGCTTGACCAGCGGCGCGTACTTAGTGACCAGTTCGTCGTGTCCGGCATTTTCGAGATTGTCGTACATGCGTGTCCCAACGGTGGCACAGGAACGGCTGCGGCGTGATGCGCGCGCCGGGCCAGTGAATGTTCTCCTAGATTTGCGGCAGGGGGTGGGGGAATCTTTAGAGGTCAGATACACCAGCGTACTGTCTTCGGGGAGTGTTGCTGGTGTGCGGTATTGCGGCCGGAAGGCCGCTCCCACGGGTTTGGCGGCAACGCGAGGGAAGATGCTTTCAGCCGATGCTTGCCAGAGTAATAAAGTGTGGGAAGGTGCCTATAGCCGACGTTTGCCGGAGAAGGCGTGGGAAGGTGCCTACAGCCGACGCCTTCCAGAGAAGGCGTGGGAGAGAGTCCCGCCGTCCACGTATTCCAGTTCACCCCCCAGGGGCACGCCGTGGGCGATGCGCGTACTGGTGACATTGTGCGCCCTGGCCATTTCGCTGATGTAGTGGGCGGTGGCCTCGCCCTCCACGGTGGGGTTGGTGGCGAGGATCAGCTCACTGATCACGCCCTCGGCCAGGCGGGTATCCAGCAGGTCCAGGCCGATCTCGTTGGGACCGATGCCGTCCAGCGGTGAGAGATGGCCCATGAGCACGAAGTAACGCCCGCGATAGGGCGTGGCCTGCTCGATGGCGCGCACGTCCGCCGGGGACTCCACCACGCACAGCAGGTGTTGCTCGCGGCCGGTGTTGGCGCACAGCGGGCAGATATCGGTCTCGCTGAGGGTGCGGCATTGCTGGCAGTGGCCCACCTTTTCCATGGCCTCGGTGAGCGAGCGGGCCAGGGCCAGGGCGCCCTCACGATCCCGCTCCAGCAGCTGAAAGGCCATGCGCTGCGCCGACTTGGGGCCGACGCCGGGCAGACAGCGCAGGTCTTCAATCAGGCGATTGATGAGCGGGCTGAATTCCACGGGGAAGATTCGGGAGGTGTCGTGCGCGGACTAGAAGGGCAGCTTCATTCCGCCGGGCAGGTTCAGCCCCGCGGTCATGCCGGCCATCTTCTCCTTGGAGGTGGTCTCCACCTGACGCACTGCGTCGTTCACCGCCGCGGCCAGCAGGTCTTCCAGCATTTCCTTGTCGTCGCCCATCAGACTATCATCGATGCTCACCCGCTTCACGTCGTGCCGGCCGGTCATCACCACCGTCACCATGCCGCCGCCGGACTGGCCGGTGACCTCCATGTTGGCCAGTTCCTCCTGGGCCTTTTGCATGTTGGCCTGCATCTCCTGGGCCTGTTTCATCAATTTGCCGATACCGCCTTTCATGGGTGTGTACTCCTGAATTCGTGGTTGTTGCGAACGTGTGCTTGCGGGAATTATACCGGAAAAAGCTGGCAAGGATTGAGGGCAGAGGACTGGGGACTCTGTAAGTGAAATGTTTTGACTCAGTCCTGGGCCCTTAGTCCTCAGCCCTAGTCAGTCGGCTGCACCGACCCCGGTTTCACCTGCCCGTCGAAGGCCTCGACGATGGCCTGCACCGTGGGGTCGTTATGGATGGCGGCTTCAGCCCGGCTTTGCCGGGCATCGGCGCGCTCCTGCTGGCGCTCCGCTGGGGTGGCGGTGCTGGCACCCTCCAGGGCGATGTCCAGGGTCACGGCTTTTCCCAATGCCTGCCCCAGGGCCTGGGCCAGGGCGGCCTCGCGGCTCTTGTTGAGCAGGTATTTGTGATTGGGCGACATGCTCAGCTGGAAGTGCGTGCCGTCGCGTTTCACCAGGGCGCAGTTGGCGGCCAGTTGCTGCAGCATGCCGCTGAGGTTCATGGCGTTGACCAGGTTTTCCCAGTCGTCGGGGTCGGCCGGGACGGGGGCCGTCGATGCGGCGGGCGCCGTGTCGGGGCTGGCCGTGGGGGCTGGCGATACGGCACCGGTAGCGGTAACCGCCGGACGGGCAGGGGTCTTGGCGGCGGGGACCACCGGTTGTGCCCCGCCATTGTCCGGGCGGAAGGCCAGCATGCGCAGCAGTACCATCTCGAAACCGCCGCGGGCGTCCGGCGCCAGGGGCAGGTCACGGCGGCCGATGAGGCCGACTTGGTAGTAGAGCTGCACGTCTTCCGGG
>DRKQ01000172.1 GCA_011051685.1 Gammaproteobacteria bacterium | reverse complement strand
GGCAGGCGCGGATGACTTGTTCAAAGTTGGCGTGGGGATTGGCCATAATGAGGTTTTCATACACGGTCCCTGAGAACAGCATGGTCTCTTGCGGGACGACACCAAAATAATTTCGCAGTTCGTTGGCGCTGAGGTGTCGGATGTCTCGTTTGTCGACCAGTATTTGGCCGTCGTTGGGTAGGTAGAACCCCTGGAGTAATTTGGTGAGCGTGCTTTTTCCGGAACCCGATGGCCCCATGATAGCGATACAACTGCCCGGATGAATGGTGAGTGAAAGATCCCGGTACAAATAGGGCAGCTCGTCACTGTAGCGGAAGCTGAGATTGTGGATGTCGATGGTACCTTTTCCTGTAGCGCCACGGGCGGGGCTAGTGGCATAGGGTTCAGTGGGGGCATCCATAATGTCGCCCAGGCGTTTGACTGCGATATTCGCCTGCTGGAATTCCTGCCACAGACCCACCATGCGCAAGACGGGGCCGGACAGGCGGCTGGCAAACATTTGGAAGGCGACGAGCATGCCGATGGTGAATGTGGTGGTGGTCATTACCAGCCAGGCCCCGTAACAAAGGATGGCTAGGGTCTGAAATTGTTCCAGGGTATTGGCGCTGACATTATAGGCATTGGACAGGCGCTGGGTCTTGAAGCCCGCACCCAAATAACTGCTGAGATAATCCCCGTACCGGTTTTTGAGCTGGGGCTCCATTTGCAGGGATTTGACGGTTTCCATTCCACCCACGTATTCAATTAAAAAGGCCTGGTTGCGTGCGCCGAGTTGGAACTGGTCATTCAGGCGTTTGCGCAAAGTCGGCGTGATGGACAGGCTCAAAATACTGATGAGTGTCAACGTAACCAGCACTACCGAGGTTAATTCCCAACTGTAGTAGAACATGACTCCGAGAAAAATGAACAGAAAGGGTAAATCCAGTATCAGGGTGACGGCTGCGCCACTGATAAACTGACGGATGGTTTCAACCCCTTGCATACGGGCCACCAGTGTTCCCGTGGCACGGTGTTCAAAGTAACGCATGGGTAATTCGAACAGATGTTTGAAGACTTTATGGCCCAGCACCGCATCAATGCGGTTACCGGTGTGTAATACCAGATACTGTCTCGCCCAGGTCATCACTGCGCTGAAAACCATAAACATGAACAGCCCTACGCCGATGACGATGAGGGTGTTCATGGTGTGGTGAACAATGACTTTGTCGATAACCACCTGAGTAAACAGCGGCGTGGCAAGGCCAACAAGCTGGACGGCCAGCGATGCCAGCAAAACATCACGCCACACTTTTTTATGGCGAAACAGTTCCGGGATAAACCATTTGAAACCGAACTTGGGTGGCTCTTTCCCGATCTCGTCGTCTGCTACCGCTTCTTCTTTCAGGCGCACAGCCATGTGCCAGGATTCGAATTTCTCTGTAAATTCTGCCGTTGACAGGGTTTCCGGCACGGCTGTTCCTGCAGGGAAATACAGGACTTTGTCGTTTTCGGCTTTAACAACCAGCGCCATGTCGACAGTGCTTTGCTCCTCGCCTGGAGGCTGCTGGGTATCAGTATTGGTATCCTGGTTAGATGGGCCATCATCTACGCCATTGTTTGAAACGTCATCAGCTGGAGGAGGTTTGGCGAAGGCAAGGCAGGGTAGCTCACGCTGAGTCAGAGAGGTGCCATCCGCTTCTTTACCATTCGCTTCTTTAAAAATAACCTCGAAGCCAATGTTTGTGGCCGCCTCCTGCAGTGCCGCAATGGTATACGGGGGCGGGAATTGCTGGAAAACCAAATTGGGATCAAACGGAATTTGATGGATCTGACACAAACTGCCCAGAGCCCATACAAAATCATTCCGTTGTAGCGAGCTCGAAAGCCTTCGCATCATCGCCAACCCAACCCCCTGTTACAACCAATATAGTGGTGGCATGTTGGCGAATACGGCCAACTTCCTGTTAGCATTAAATTACCACACAAAAACTAATGGTTTCAACGCATTTTCTGTCTGCAGGTTGTGTTATGGCCGGATTGCTCAGCAAATTTGCTTAAAATTCACAAAAGCAAACTGCGAGTTTTGTAATCGATCAACTCGCCGCAGCGGGTAGCAATGCGTTTTGCTGTTTCGCTTATGTCACACGTAAGGTCTGTATCGGACAAACCTTTAGCTTCGTTAGGAATATTGATATTTAGGATTGGCCGGGATTCAAATGCAATCCACCCTTTATCTGCTAACCTACTGTTAAATATATAAATTAAAAGAACATACTATTCTTTCGGACAACCATAGCGTATCCATTTCGGACAATTTATAGTTTCGAACACAGAATTACTGGATATCTACTGACAGGGCAAAGTTATGGTGCTTTTTCGGCGAACAAAAAAACAAGCCGGATCCCCGCCAATCGGGAAGCCGGCTTATTTTCATCGAAGAAACCAGCTATGTGCTGGGCCAGGAGGCCGGACCAACTATGCTTTCCTGTAACAAATAAGTTAGCCAAAACGGCCAAACTGATGCCTGCATGCACACGGATCAATGGGCCTATCTGGCATCTTTGCCACGAATGGCACCAGCCGCTATGGAATCCATCGCGCAGGAAGCGGCGCGCCAAGGCAAGATTATCGGCGTACGGTACAGCGCCGAAAGCGAAGATGGGATGGATGACGCCCCATGGGAACGTCCGCCTTCAAACCAGCCGGAGAAAGTGCGCATCACCGAACCCGTGCCCATCGAAGTCCATGCCGTATTTGCGCAACGCCTGTTCGTGGAAACAAAGGATCTGCCGTCGCCCCTGCTGAACCAGATCAAGCGCCTGGCGGCCTTCCAGAATCCGGAGTTCTACAAAAGGCAGAGCATGCGCCTGTCCACGGCACTGACGCCGCGGGTGATCAACTGCGCCGAGAATCTTTCCCGGCACATCACCCTGCCCCGCGGGTGCCTGGAGGATCTCACCGCCCTGCTCCATCAATACGGCAGCACACTGGACCTCGACGACCGCCGACATGCGGGCGGGCCCCTCGACGTGCGTTTCCAGGGCACCCTCACCACCGTCCAGGAGCAAGCCGTCAACGCCCTGCGCAAACACGATATCGGCGTCCTCGTCGCACCACCGGGTTCCGGCAAGACGGTTGTCGGTGCCCGGCTGATCGCCGAACGGCAATGCACCACCCTGGTTCTGGTGCATCGCCAGCCGTTACTCGATCAGTGGGCCGCTCAGCTCGCGCTGTTCCTCGGGCTGGATGCCAAAGAGATCGGGCGAATCGGTGGCGGCAGACACAAAGCCAATGGCCGCTCTCGGCCATCCATGGCCTTCGCGGCACCTGCACATCCCTGTACAATGGCCGGCTCGATGTTGCCATGATCCAGAGCCTGGTGCGTAAAGACAGCGTGGATGATCTGGTGGCTGACTATGGCCATGTGATCGTGGACGAATGCCATCACCTGCCTGCGGTATCGTTCGAGGGCGTCCTGACTGCGGTCAGGGCGCGTTTTGTCACCGGCCTGACCGCCACACCACATCGCCGTGACGGCCATCACCCGATCATCGAGATGCAGTTGGGGCCGGTCCGGTTCAAAGTGGACGCTCGGAAACAAGCGACACACCGTCCCTTCAACCATCGCCTGATCGTCCGTAAGACCGGCTTCCACATTGAAGATGGCAGCGAGCCGCGTATACAGGAACTCTACCGCCGGCTTGCCGCAGACCCGCAGCGCAATGACCTGATCTTCAACGACGTCCTGCAGGCACCAGTACTCCTTCAAGGTAATAAATCAGGCTGCAGAGCGTCCCAGGCCGGTCCAGGCAAGGCGCTGTCCGCAGGCAATGGCCCCCAGCCCTTGTCAAGGACGGCAACACCGCCTGGGCCGGCCTGGGACGCTCCCTTCGGGCCGGCCAGGAAGCGGCCTGATTTATTACCTTGAAGGAGTACTAGAGGAGGGACGTTCACCTATCCTGCTCACGGAACGCAAGGAGCATCTGGAATACTTCTCTGAACGCCTCAGTCACTTCACACGGAACCTGATTGTTCTGCACGGGGGCAGAAGCATGAAGAAACGCCGGGAAATGCTGGACCGTTTGGCGGCCATCCCGGAAGACGAAGAGCGGCTGGTACTGGCCACCGGGCGCTACATCGGCGAAGGTTTCGACGACAGCCGCCTCGACACACTCTTCCTCGCACTGCCGGTCTCCTGGAAAGGCACACTGGTGCAGTACGCCGGCCGTCTCCATCGTCTTCACCCGGACAAAAGCGAAGTGCGCATTTACGATTATGTGGACAGTCAGGTGCCGATGCTCGCCCGGATGTTCGAACGGCGCCAGCGCGGGTACCGCGCCATCGGTTACAGCACTGGAGAGATTTCGGGCCTGTAGAGCGTGTCTTGCTGTAATCAGAAAAGGCCGACCTTCTGGCTTGACACCAGAGCGTCGTCAATCAAACAAACACCATGTGAAGATTTAAGTGTCTGAAGACACAATGTATGCGGTGAACACGAACACCAGACGACCTGGTTTTATTGGCACACTACGGGCACACATGGAGAGGATGAGAAAGAACAAGCGGCTGGATAACACCATAACCGCTTGTATTTTCTTGTAAAAATGGCGCGCCCGGAGAGATTCGAACTCCCGACCGCCTGGTTCGTAGCCAGGTACTCTATCCAGCTGAGCTACGGGCGCGTTGTAAAAAGTAACGAGTGGCTTGAAACGAGGAAACCTCACCCACCAGCCAAGTCGAAAAGAGCGGGGAATATACAGACTCCACCACACTGTTGCAAGGAACCACCCTTGGTAACTCGACCCTAGCCACTCCACACTCGATACTCATTTGAATGGCGGAGAGCGAGGGATTGTCTCGCGACCTCCTGTCGCTCGCCCCTGCGGGGCAGCCTGCGGCTGACCGAATCGGCTTTCCTGCCGATTCGTCGAACCCTCTATCCGGGTTCTCACTCCTTCACTTTCTCCATCTTCACATTAATGGTCTCGTTGAGACCATTAATGTGAAGATATGGCGGAGAGCGAGGGATTCGAACCCTCGATGGGCTATTAACCCATACGCCCTTAGCAGGGGCGCGCCTTCAGCCACTCGGCCAGCTCTCCCGGTCAAACATCGCGATTACCCGCGAATTCAACAGGGGCGCTATTCTCCCAGAATTAGTCGCATTAGAAAACCCACTACAGCCACTCATTATCGGGAAAAAGGACGGGGATTCCGTCTTCAGCTGAAAAACCGTCATTCACCGACACTTGCAGGAAAAAGTTTCTTCGCTCGAACTGCAGAAGGGAAACTTCGATAAAGGGAAATACATTATAAAAGGTGGGAGCGCACTCTCCAGTGCTGACGAGCGCTCGCACGCCCGTCAGTGACACCTTGAACCGATGTTATCCGGTGGATTCTTGGGGCGTCTTTTCGCTCTGGATGCGTTCGTAAATCTCTTCACGGTGCACGGTGACTTCTTTGGGGGCGTTAACCCCGATACGGACCTGGTTGCCTTTGACGCCCAGGACAGTCACGGTGACGTCATCTCCGATAATCAGGGATTCACCCACACGTCGCGTCAAAATCAGCATTTCGATATCTCCTTGTTCAGTGCCTCAAACGTTTCCACGCGTCCCTGCTGCTCCGCGTCGAAGTGCATTTGGCACTATTGTTCAAAAATTACAGGTTTCCATCGTTGCCCTGCGTACTCCAACGCACAGTCCTTGTACGGGAGTCTGTACCCGAGGCAACCGCGCTACTGCGTCAGCTCGATGGACTGCTCCAAACCAAAACCGCTGTGCAGTGCCCGCACACCCAGTTCCAGATACTTTTCATCCACCACCACTGAGACCTTGATCTCGGAAGTGGATATCATGCGAATATTAATGCCTTCGCTAGCCAGAATCTCGAACATCTGGCTGGCGATGCCGGCGTGTGAGCGCATGCCGACACCCACCAGCGAAATTTTCACAATCTTGTCATCGGCGCTTACCTCGCGGGCGCCCAGCTCCTCGGCCACACGCTCCAGCACCTCCTTTGCCCGGGCAAAATCATTGCGGTGTACGGTGAAGGTGAAATCCGTGGTGCCATCGGCGCCCACATTCTGGATAATCATATCCACCTCGATATTCGCCGCCCCCACCGGACCGAGAATCTGATGCGCAACGCCCGGATGATCCGGCACGCCCAGCACCGTCAGTTTGGCCTCATCCTTATTGAAGGCGATGCCCGAAATCAGAGCCTGCTCCATACCTTCTTCCTCGTAACTGATCAGCGTGCCGGTCTGTCCGTCCATGTCATCGTCGAAACTGGACAAGACCCGCAACGGCACATTGTATTTGCCGGCAAATTCCACGGCGCGAATCTGCAGCACCTTGGAACCCAGGCTGGCCATCTCCAGCATCTCCTCGAAGGTGATACGTTCCAGCCGCCGGGCCTTGGGCTCCACCCGCGGATCGGTGGTGTACACCCCATCCACGTCGGTATAAATCTGGCATTCATCGGCCTCCAGGGCCGCCGCCAGGGCCACGGCGGTGGTATCCGAGCCGCCACGCCCCAGGGTGGTGATGTTGCCGTCCTCGTCCACCCCCTGAAAACCGGCCACTACCACCACTTCGCCGGCCTCCAGCACAGCGCTCACCCGCTGCCTGTCGATGTCCACGATGCGCGCCTTGTTGTGCGCATTGTCGGTGCGGATATGCACCTGGCCCCCGGTAAACGAACGCGCCGCCACCCCGCGCTTTTTCAGCGCCATGGCCAGCAGGGCGATGGTCACCTGCTCACCGGTGGACAACAACACGTCCAGCTCGCGACCCTCGGGCTGTGGATCGATCTCCTGGGCCAAGGCCAGCAAACGGTTGGTTTCGCCGCTCATGGCAGACACCACCACCACCACCTCGTGACCCTTGGCGCGAAAGGCGGACACCTTGTCCGCCACATGCTCGATGCGCTCCACCGAGCCCACCGACGTGCCGCCATATTTTTGGACGATCAACGCCATGACAGCGGCCCGCCATAAAGATGTAAATTAAACACTACTTTATACTCGAATGAAAGACATTGTAGGACAATTCTTACACAGCAGACAAGAAAAACCGTGTATATCTTAGGATATACAATCACTTTTGGGGTTTTTCGATCACAGGCCCGGGGGCGCCAACACGCCATATGATGGACACTCTGGCGGAGGAATCAGCCCGCTTCCAGTTGCCCCTTCACCCACCCCGGCACCGCCTGCAGCGCCGCATCCAACCCCGCGGGATCCTTGCCCCCCGCCATGGCCAGGTCGGGACGACCACCCCCCTTGCCACCCACCTGCTGGGCCACGCTGTTGACCAGATCGCCGGCACGCAAACGCCGGGTTTCCGCCTTGGTGACCCCGGCCACCAGGCTCACCTTGTCGCCGTCCACCGTCGCCAACACCACTGCCGCGGCACCCAGCTTGTTCTTCAGTTGATCCACGGTGTCACGCAGGGACTTGGCATCCACGCCCTCCAGCCTCGCCGCCAGCACCTTGATGCCGTCGATCTCCAGCGCCTGGGCGGCCAGGTCACCGCCCTGGCTGCTGGCCAGCCTGGCCTTAAGTTGCTCCAGCTCCTTTTCCAGGCCGCGATTGCGCTCGAGCAACTGCTGGGCCCGGGACTCCACGGTGTCCATGTCGGCCTTGAGCAGCTCGGCGACACCCTGCAGCCTGCGTTCCACGTCCTCGACATAGCGCAAAGCCGCCTCTCCCGCCAGCGCCTCGATGCGGCGCACGCCGGCGGCCACACCGCCCTCGGAGACGATCTTGAACAGACCGATGTCACCGGTGCGTTGAACGTGGGTACCACCACACAGCTCCACGGAAAAATCCCCCATGGACAACACCCGCACCACGTCACCGTACTTCTCGCCGAACAGGGCCATGGCGCCGGCGGCCTGGGCCTCCTCCTGGGACATGAGCCGGGTTTCCACCGGCCGGTTGGCGCGGATCTCGCTGTTCACCAGGCGCTCGATCTCGGTGAGCTGCGCCGGGCTGATGGCCTCGAAATGGGAAAAGTCGAAACGCAGCCGGTCCGCCTCCACCAGCGAGCCCTTTTGCTGCACATGCTCGCCGAGAATCCGGCGCAGGGCGGCGTGCAACAAATGGGTGGCGGAGTGATTGCAGGCGGTCTCGCGACGGCTGTGGGCATCCACCCGGGCCTCGGCCTCGCTGCCCACCGCCACCTCGCCCACTTCCACCTTTACCCGGTGGAGGAAGGCCTCGCCCTGTTTTTGCGTGTCCAGCACCGTGACCCGTGCATTGCCCACGGTGAGCACCCCGTGGTCGCCCACCTGGCCACCGGACTCGGCATAAAAGGGCGTACGATCCAGCACCAGCAGGCCCTCGTCGCCGACGGCCAGTTTTTGTACCGCGGCTCCCTCGCGGAAAAGGGCCAGCACCTTGCCGCGATCCTGCAGATGCTCGTAGCCGGTGAATGTCGTCTGACTCTCTATCGTAAGGCCATCGGCCGTCGCCGCGCCAAAATTGCTGGCCGCCCTGGCGCGCTCACGCTGCGCGGCCATCTCCCGTTCGAAGCCCGCCATGTCTAACGACAAGTTGCGTTCACGGGCGATATCCGCAGTGAGGTCCACGGGAAAGCCATAGGTGTCGTAAAGCCGGAACACGGTCTCGCCGGGGATCACCTTGCCGTCGAGCTTGGCGATGGCCTCTTCGAGGATACTCATACCGTGATCCAAGGTCTCGGCAAAACGCTCCTCTTCCTGTTTCAGCACGCGCTCTACCTGTGCCTGGGCCTTGGCCAGCTCGGGATAGGCGTCGCCCATCACCTCCACCAGCGGCGTCACCAGCTTGTAGAAAAAGGCCTCGCGCAGACCCAGCTTGTGACCGTGACGAATGGCGCGGCGAATGATGCGCCGCAGCACATAACCGCGGCCTTCGTTGGCAGGCACCACACCGTCCACCACAAGAAAAGCGCAGGCGCGGATGTGATCCGCAACCACCCGCAGCGAGGTATTAGTTAAATCCTTTTCCCCCGCCAGTTGGGCGATGGCCTTGATGAGATGCTGAAACAGGTCGATGTCGTAGTTGTTATGTACCCCCTGCAATACGGCCGCCAGGCGCTCCAGCCCCATGCCGGTGTCCACCGAGGGGTGTGGCAGCGGATTCATCTTACCCGCGGCATCACGGTCGTACTGCATGAACACCAGATTCCAGATCTCGATGTAGCGGTCGCCGTCTTCCTCCGGCGTGCCGGGGGGACCGCCGGGCACCTCGGCGCCATGGTCGTAAAAGATTTCCGAGCAGGGGCCGCAGGGGCCGGTATCGCCCATGGACCAGAAATTATCGCTCTCGTATCTTTTGCCGCCAGGCTTGTCGCCGATACGCGAGAAACGCGCGGGATCGACGCCGATATCTTTTAGCCAGATGTCGGCGGCTTCGTCATCTTCGGAATAGACAGTGACCCACAGGCGCTCCGCCGGCAGCTTGGCCACCTCGGTGAGAAATTCCCAGGCAAAGTGTATCGCCTCTTTTTTGAAATAGTCGCCGAAGCTGAAGTTGCCCAGCATCTCGAAGAAGGTGTGGTGGCGCGCGGTGTAGCCAACGTTTTCCAGGTCGTTGTGCTTGCCGCCGGCGCGCACGCAACGCTGGGCGCTGGCGGCCCGTTTATAGGGGCGCGTGTCCTGGCCGGTGAACACCTCCTTGAACTGCACCATGCCGGCGTTGGTGAACAACAGGGTGGGATCGTTGGCCGGCACCAGCGGGCTGGAGGGCACGATCTCGTGACCGCGCTCGCGGAAGTAGTCCAGGAACAGGGTGCGGATCTCTGCGCTTGTCATCTTCTTCACGGCCATGGTGTGTTTCATCTGCCCCTGCGGCGCGCGTCGAAGTCGCGCCCTCTAATTAGCGTTATCCCTGTCAATCATCGTCCAGCACCTGCCGAACCTGTTCGGTGGTAAATCCCCGGTACTGAAGAAAACGGGCCTGACGGGCCCGTTCTTTGAAATCCTCCGGCGGCGCCTCCCCGAAGCGTTTGCAACGCGCCTGGGCGGCGCGTTCCAGCCACTGGGGATCCCCGGCGTCGAGGTAAGCGGACTGTATTTTCTCATCCACGCCGCGTTGGCGCAATTCCGCCTGAATGCGCTGCGGCCCCTGCCCCTGGTTGGCGCGATAACGCACGAAGGCCTCGGTGAAACGCGCATCGCTCACCAGGCCCTCGTCCGCCAGTTGCGCCACTACCTCGTCAACCAGGTCCGCCGGATACTCCTTGTTACGCAGCTTTTTCATCAGCTCGCTCAGGGAGTGCTCGCGGCGCATGAGCAGGTCCAAGGCCTTTTTGCGCACCGCCTTGCGCAGCGCCTTGAAGCGGGTCTCCCCTTCCGGCGGCAGCACATCGGCCACCGCCGTATCCTCTGCCGGGCGCACCGCCCTCAGGCCTCCGCCTCAACTGCCTCGCCGGCCGTGTTCGCCGCCTTGGGGGGCGCCGCATCGGGGATCAGCTTGGCACGGATCTGCCCTTCGATCTCCTCGGCGATGTGCGGATTCTCCTTCAAAAAGCCGCGCACATTGTCCTTGCCCTGGCCGATGCGCTCACCGTTGTAGCTGTACCAGGCGCCACTCTTGTCGATGATACCCTCCTGCACTCCCAGGGTGATGATCTCGCCCTCGCGGGAAATACCCTCGCCGTAAAGGATATCGAACTCCACCTTCTTGAAGGGTGGTGCCACCTTGTTTTTCACCACCTTGACCCGGGTCTCGTTGCCCAGCACCTCGTCGCCCTTCTTCACCGCGCCGATACGACGAATGTCCATGCGCACCGAGGAATAGAATTTCAGCGCATTACCGCCGGTGGTGGTCTCGGGGTTGCCGAACATCACGCCGATCTTCATGCGAATCTGGTTGATGAAGATCACCAGGGTGTTGGTGCGCTTGATGTTGGCGGTGAGCTTGCGCAGGGCCTGTGACATAAGACGCGCCTGCAGACCCACATGGTGATCGCCCATGTCGCCCTCGATCTCGGCCTTGGGGGTCAGCGCGGCAACGGAGTCCACCACCACGATGTCCACCGCGCCGGAACGCACCAGCATGTCGGTGATCTCCAGGGCCTGCTCACCGGTGTCGGGCTGGGAAACCAGCAGCTCGTCCACGTCCACCCCCAGCTTCTCGGCATAGCTGGGATCCAGGGCGTGCTCGGCATCCACAAAGGCCGCCGTACCACCCAGCTTCTGAATCTCTGCAACCACGTGCAGGGTCAGCGTGGTTTTACCGGAAGACTCCGGCCCGTAGATCTCGATCACCCGCCCCTTGGGCAGGCCGCCAATGCCCAGGGCCAGATCCAGCCCCAGGGAGCCGGTGGACACCGATTCGATATCCCGCACCGCGCTGGCATCGCCCATGCGCATCACCGAACCCTTGCCGAACTGCTTCTCGATCTGTCCCAGTGCCGCGCTCAATGCCTTTTGTTTGTCGTCTGTCGCCATGATCCTCTCCTCCCGCTTGTGTTGATGTTTACTGGTCCGCTGACCGGGTACTGGGGCAGACTTTAGGCTATACATTTTACAGTGTCAATATATTTTATCACCTTTGTAATTTTTACCATGTAATAATTTTTAGTGAGACAGGACTGACAATCCCCGATATAATTCCCTGCAACTTTTCCGGGATGAATGGCAAGTAAATATCAACTACCGTCATCCCGGCGCAGGCCGAGATCCAATTGTTGCATTAGCACACGCCTCTCTGGATCCCGGCCTGCGCCGGGATGACGGTCGAATCGACCAACCGAGAATTAGCCCAAATGGCCAAGATGCGCAACGACCTCAAATGGGCCACCCGCCAGCGGCTCCAGCACATCGAGCTGATGGCCTATTACACGGGCCTCATCACCCGCAGCGACCTGGCCCGCGCCTTCGCCATCTCCGACGCCGCCGCCACCAAAGACCTCAAGCTCTATAACGAGCTGGCACCGGACAACCTCATCTACCGCCACAGCGTGTTCGGCTTCGTGCCCGCGGACGGCTTCCAGCCCCAGTTCAGCGACCTGGCCCCAGCCGAGGTACTGCCACTGATCGCCGCCAACCTGGCCGCCGCCGGCGGGCCCTACGGCGACGACCCCCTGTACGGCATCCCCGCCGAGACCCTGCCCCTGCCCAACCGCCTGCCGAGGCGCGAGGTGCTGGCGCAGATCCTGCGCGCCATCAAGCAGGGCCGCAAGCTACAGGTGAGTTATCACTCACTTTCTGATCGGGAAAGTACTCCCGACAAGGGACTGGAGCGCATCATCGAGCCCCACGCCCTGGCCAGCAACGGCCTGCGCTGGCACGTGCGCGCCTACAACGAAGATACCTACGACTTCCGGGACTTTGTGCTGTCGCGTTTCACCTCGGCGCAGATGTTCACCGAGGCCGCCGAGTCCAGCGCCCAGTACGACGATGACTGGAGCGAGATCGTCAGCCTGCAGCTCAGCCCCCACCCGGGGCTCGACCCGCAAAAACGCGAGCGCCTGCTCATCGATTATGAAAACGTGGATGGACGCATCGTCGTACCCGTGCGCCGCGCGCTCATCGGCTACCTGCTGCAACGCCTGGCGGTGGACACCACGGCGGACCATTCCATGAATCCCAATGCGCATCAGCTGGTGGTGCTCAACCGCGATGAGATCGAGCCCTTTGCGGGGTGGGCGTTTGCGTAGGGTGGGCACGTATTCTGTGCCCACGCGGTAAGAACGTGATCACGCGTGGGCACAAAAAACGTGCCCACCCTACGTTAAGGGCCAGCGATTTACCACGGTGTATTGCACGCCTTCCGGCAGGGTCCGGGACCTCACCAGGACGAAATCCGTCACCGCCCAGTCCACGGGCTTGATGTCCAGCTTGGCCGGGGGCCTGTCCACCTTGCGCTTGAGGGTGAGATGGTTGACGAAGGGACGCTTGTCCAGAGCCAGGCCGCAGTCGCGACTGCCCTGTGCGAGGCGGTCCGCCAGACTGCGCAGGGTGTCAGGGGTGTCGCTGGCACCAATCCAAAGCACCTGGGGCCGGGCCCAGTGGCCCACGTGGTCCAGTCGCAATGCGAACGGCGGCAGGTGAATGCCGGCGGCGACCTGCTCCGCGCAGGCCCGCTGCGTCGCCTCCACAGTGCCGAGAAAGGCCAGGGTGATGTGCCAGTTTTCCGGGGCCACCGGCCGGCCGCCGCTGTGACGCAACAGGGCCTTGCAGTGCCGCCGCAGGGCCTGGCGCACCGCGTCACTGGGCCAGAGGGCGAAGAAGAGGCGCTCGGTCTTGGGAGCAGACTCAACCTGCGTTGAGCACATCCAGCACACCCTGCAGGGCGCGGGCCACCGTCTGCGCGCGCACTGCGGCACGGTCGCCACTGAAGTGTTCGGTACACACCAGTGGCTTGGCTCCCTCCAGCTGCCAGGCCAAACACACCGTGCCCACCGGTTTTTCCACGGTACCGCCACCGGGTCCGGCAATACCGCTCACCGCTACCGCCACCTGGGCGGCGCTGTGTTTGAGTGCGCCGGCCGTCATCTCGGCCACTGTGGCCTCGCTCACCGCGCCGTGGCGTTCCAGCGTCTCGCCGCGCACGCCGAGCATCTCTTGTTTCGATAAATTGGAATAGGTGACAAAGCCCCGCTCGAACCACTGTGAGCTGCCGGCCAGGTCGGTGAGTGCCGCGGCAATGCCTCCGCCGGTGCAGGACTCGGCGCTAACCAGCATCGCGCCGTGGGACAACAGGGTCTCGGCAACACCTTGCACCAGATCGGGAATAGGGGAACCCATGGGCCAAGCCTACCCTATGCGCCGGCCAGCTTCATCCCCTGGCCGGGCACCGTTGGCAAGCAAAAAGTCTAGCGGTTGATTTCACACTCGGGCTCATTACCCGTAATGCAACGCGACACTTCCACCCGATCGCGGCCCTTGCGCTTGGCTTCGTAAAGGGCGGCATCGGCCCGTTCGATGAGCCGGCTGGTGGTCTCGCCAGCCTGAAACTGTGCCACCCCTGCAGAAAAAGTAGGCAGCTCCACGTCGTCGGCATCCCGCGCCTGCTTCACCTCATCCAGTCGCCGGCGCACCTTTTCCAGGGCACAGACCACCCCTTCCTGGGTGGTGTTGGGCAATAGCACAGCAAATTCCTCGCCGCCATAACGGGCCACCAGATCATGATGACGAAAGATGGACAGCACATCTTCGGAGTAACTGCGCAGAACGTCATCCCCCGCCGCATGGCCGCGAAGATCGTTGACGCGCTTGAAGTGATCCAGGTCCATGAGCACCAGACTGAGGGGGAATCCATGACGCTGCACACGGCTGACTTCATCCTCCAGCCGACGCATGAAGGCACGACGGTTGGACAGGCGGGTCAACTCATCGGTGAGACTCAGCAGGCGCACCCGATCCAGTTCTTCGCTGAGCTGCAGGTTGTCGTCCTCGATAATGCTCAAGTATTCCTGAGCGCGGGCAAACTTGTTGCCCAGGGCCTGATGGCCTTCAATCATCTTTTCCAGGGCCGTCACCAGCTTGCTGCGGCACTCCTCGAGTTCCTCGATACTGGCCGCCTGGTGCAAACTGGCAAGGGTGTCGGTGAGCAGGTTGCCAAAGGCCTCGCTCTCGGCCACCGCCTCGCCCATGTGGGCGACAAAATCCGCCTGCAACTTCTGCATCTCTTCGCGTTTTTCATCGAGATGGGCGCGGTAGGCAGTATTGACGGAAAATTCGGCCACAGCCTCATTGCCACCGGGCTTTTGGTCGGCCGACGGTCGCTCGTGAACCTCAGGCACCGGCGAGCCCTGCACAGATGAGGCGTGGGAAATAGGGGTGACGACAGGCTGAGGCTGGCCGCTGAAGCGCTCAATGACGGGACTGAGGGCCGGCGCCAGATCACGCCCACGAAAGCCACCGGATTGCACCAGCTCGTCGGAAATGGCCTCCACGGCCCGATTGAGCGCCCCCAATTCAGACACCGACAACGGCGGCGTAAGCCGCATCTGCACTAACCGCAAGTGGGTGTGCAGGGGCAGGTCGGCGGGTATCAGAGAGACGCAGGCCTCCATCAGCATATCCAGAAAGCTGGCGTAGGCCTCTTCGGTCTTACGATGGTCTGCGGACAACTCCAACAACATCTGTTCGATGTGCCCATGAATGATCGCCCCTGATGGCGATGTCTTCAGGTCTTCCAGCAATCCCAGCACCTTGAGCAGCACTGGTGATCCCTGAAGATCCCTGTCGTTACTCTCCATTACTACTACCCCTGTACCTCTACCGTGCGCATGCGCGCCCTTATCCGCCAGGCAACCCACATGCAAACCCATTTCCCTGAACCCAAACCACATTTATAGTTAGCGGTGCTGCGCTCTTTTCGGCGCGTTTTTGCGAATGCAAAAATCGGCGTTAGCCATGCCCAACTATCCATTTGGGGATAGGATACCACGGCTGATGTCGAAAATCGCATTATTTTGCCACATCCACGGGTTGGCGATCGTGATTTCTGTTTTATTCCAGATCCGGGCGAGTCTTGTGAAAGCATCACCCATGTGACATAAACTAACGCCAGACTATCAATGGAACATTAAGCCAACATTAAGAGAGGTGGTTATCGTGACATTCCCCCAAGCTGCAAAACACACCGTGATCGGCAGCCTGCTACTCCTGTTTGCCTCCATGACCGTTATTCTGCCCATGGCCCAGGCCGCCATGATCGGCACCGGGCAACTGATGGACCAGACGCGGGCCCAACAGGATCGCAACCACGTCAAGACACTGCTGCAACGGGCTGAACTGGTTGCGCAACTCGAAGAGGCCGGCGTGGATCCCGCACAATTGCAGGCCCGCGTCGACAGTCTCAGTGACGAGGAAGTGGCGCAACTGGCAGAACACCTGGATCAACTGCCCGCGGGCAGCGGCATCCTCGGCACCGCCGTATTTGTCTTTCTGGTGCTGCTGGCCACGGACATCCTCGGCTACACCGAGGTCTTTCCCTTCGTGAAAAAGACCATCAACTAAATTCTTAGTGCGCTTCCTCTCTAAAGGGCAAAGGATTGCCCTGATGCTGTTCCTGAGCCTGCTGACCGCCTGTGCCAGCGGCCCTCAAACTCAACAACTGCTCACCGCCCCCAGCAAACTACCGCCACGAGTGGAGCTTCGCCAAACCCCCTTTTTTGCACAACAAGACTACCAGTGCGGCCCGGCAGCACTGGCCACGGTGCTCAAGGCTTCTGGTATCGACATCGATGCCGAAGCTTTGGTGGACGACATTTACCTGCCGGCCCGCAAGGGCAGCCTGCAGCTGGAGATCCTCGCCAGCACCCGCCGCCACGGCCGCCTGCCCTATCGCCTCGCCCCCACGCTATTGGCCCTGCTCGATGAAGTGGCTGCCGGCAATCCGGTATTGGTGTTGCAGAATCTTGGGCTGGACTGGATCCCGCAGTGGCATTACGCGGTAGTGGTGGGCTACGACCTGGATGCACAAAAGATCATTCTGCGTTCCGGCACCCAGGCGCGGCATATCTCCGAGCTGGATACTTTCGAACTCACCTGGGCGCGGGGTAATTACTGGGGCATCGTGGCGCTGTCCCCGGACAGGTTGCCCGCCACCGCCACCATCGATGGCTATCTACGCAGCGTGGTCTCCCTGGAAAAGATTGCCCGCCACCCAGACCAGTGGCGCACTCTCAAGCGCGCCTACGCCACGGCCCTGACGCGCTGGCCGCAGAACCTCATCGCCCGCATGGGCCTGGGCAACAGCGCCTATCGGCTGGGTGAACTGGACGCCGCGGCGCAGGCCTTTCGGACCGCCCTGGAGGATCACCCTGAGGCCGCCGCGGCGCACAACAACCTGGCGCAGGTGTTGCTGGAACAGGGAAAACTGGACGAGGCTCAGACCCATGCACAACAGGCCGTGGCCCTGGGCGGGAAACATGCAGCAGATTTTCGTGCCACGCTGGCAGACATTCAACGGGCGCAAAACGCCCCTCGCTGAGAGGTACCGGCTTCGGCTATTTCACCAACTGATTGAGATCGAAGATCGGCAGCAGGATGGCGAGCACGATAAACAGCACGATTAGCGCCATGCTCACCAGCAACAGAGGTTCCAGCAGACTCAGGGCAATGGAGATCAGCGACTCCATCTCGCGCTCCTGGGCCGCTGCCGCCCGCTCCAGCATCTCCTGCAGATTGCCACCGGCCTCACCACTGGCGATGAGATTGACCGTCATGGGTGGAAAATAACCACTCGATTCTAACGCGAGATAGATACCTGAGCCTTCCCGCACCTTTTTTGCCGCCGCGCCCACCGCCTCGCGCATGGGCAGGTTGTTCATCACCTGGGCGGAGATACGCATGCCGTCCAGTACCGGCACCCCGCTGGCCACCAGGATGCTGAAGGTGCGGGCAAAGCGCGCGGTTTCCAGCCCCCTCACCAAACGGGATACCAGAGGCAGACGCAACATAATCTTGTGCACCGCAAAGCGAAACGCGGGATAACGCAGCAGATAGAAAAAACCCACCAACAGTACAAGCACCGCGCTCAGTATCATCAGCCAGTAGTTCTGCACAAACTCACTGGTGGCGATCAACACCCGGGTCAGCAAGGGCAGCTCCTGGCCAATGTTGTCAAACACCTGCACCACCTTGGGCACCACATAGGCCAGTAGCACCCCCACCACCAGCAGGGCCACCAGCACCAGGATGGTGGGGTAAATCACCGCCTTCTTGATCTGCATGGACAGGTGCTGGCGATTCTCGGTGTAATCCGCCAACCGCTCGAACACCACCTCCAGATGCCCGGACTGCTCTCCCGCCGCCACGGTGGAACGAAACAGATCGGAAAACACGTGGGGAAAATCCGCCAGTGCATCGGCCAAGGAATGGCCTTCCAGTACCCGTGACCGCACCGCGGCGAGCATACTTTTCAGGCGGGGTTTTTCGGTTTGCTTGGAGACGGTGGCCAGGGCCTCGTCGATGGGCATGCCGGAACGCACCAGGGTGGCCAGCTGCCGGGTAATCAGGGCGAGATCGGTGGCGCCGATGCCGCGCCGGAATAAGGCCCGCTTGCTGCGCGCCTCGCGTTGCTGCACGGCTTCCACAGAAAGCGGCGTCAGCCCTTGTTCGCGCAACTGCTGACGAATCTGCCGCGCGGCATCACCCTCCAGCACGCCGCGCTTTTCGCGGCCACGGTTGTCCAGTGCGGTGTATTCGAAGGCGGCCATTGGAGATCAGAGAAAAGAGAAAAGGGAAAAGGAAAAAGCTAAGCGGCCTGAACTGAGGAACAAAGCCCAAGTTACATCTGCCGTATTTTTTTTCTTTGCAGCTTTCACCTTTTCTCTTTCCTCTTTTCTCTGCCCTCTTTCACCTGCCGTTAATCCTCTCTTGTCACGCGCAACACCTCTTCCACACTGGTGTCACCGGCGAGGATGCGGCGCAGGCCATCCTGACGAATGCTGGGTGAGAGGCGTCGGGCATAGGCCTCGATCTCGTGTTCGCTGGTGCCATCGTGGATCATGCTGCGCAGGGTGTCGTCCACGGTGACCAGTTCGTAGATGCCGGTGCGGCCGTGATAGCCCTGGAAGTTGCAGTGCTTGCAGCCCACGGCCTTGTAGAAGGTGGGCGGGTTTGCGGCATCCAGGCCGAAGCGTTCGCAGTCCACGGCGTTGGCGGTGTAGGGTTCCTTGCACTCGTTGCACAACAGGCGCACCAGGCGTTGGGCCAGTACCCCCAGCAGGGTGGACGACAACAGGAAGGGCTCCACGCCCATGTCGCGCAGGCGGGTCACCGCACCCACGGCGGAGTTGGTGTGCAACGTAGATAACACCAAGTGTCCGGTCAACGAGGATTGCACGGCGATCTCCGCGGTTTCCAGATCGCGGATCTCACCCACCATCACCACGTCCGGATCCTGGCGCAGGATGGCGCGCAGGCCACGGGCGAAACTCATCTCCACCTTGGCATTGACATTGGTCTGGCTGATGCCATCGAGGTTGTATTCGATGGGGTCTTCCACGGTCATGATGTTGCGCTTGTTGTCGTTGAGCTGGGTGAGCACCGCATACAAGGTGGTGGTCTTGCCCGAGCCGGTGGGGCCGGTGACCAGGATGATGCCGTGGGGCTTGCGAATGACCCTGTCCATGTCGGCGTGGGTCCGCTCGTCCATACCCAGGTGAGAGAGATCGAGACGTCCGGCCTGCTTGTCCAGCAGGCGCATCACCACCCGCTCGCCCTGGCCGGTGGGGATTGTGGAGACACGCACGTCCACTGCGCGGCCGGCCACGCGCAGGCCGATGCGTCCGTCCTGGGGCAGGCGTTTCTCGGCGATGTCCAGCTTGGCCATCACCTTGATGCGCGACACCAGCAGCGGCGCCAGCACCCGCCGTGGAGTGAGCACCTCGCGCAGCATGCCGTCGACGCGAAAGCGCACCACCAGGCGGGTTTCGTAGGGTTCGATGTGAATGTCCGAGGCGTCCTCCTTGATAGCCTGGGTGAGCAGCGCATTGATCAGGCGAATGATGGGGGCGTCGTCTTCGCTCTCCAGCAGGTCTTCCGGCTCGGGCAGGGCCTGGGCCACGGCGAACAGGTCGGCCTCGTCGTCCAGGTCGTCCATCATCTGCATGGCCTCGCCGGACTGCTGTTCGTAAGCCCGTTGCAGGCGGGCATCGAATTCGTCGGCATCGATGGTATCGAAGTGTACCGGCCGGCCAAGGAAGCGGCGTACCTCGGCCAGGGTCACACTGCTCACCCCGGGGCGGGCCAACACCGTCACGTACTCGGGCGTTCTTTCACCCACCAGTACGCCGTGGCGCTTGGCGAATACAAAGGGCAGGTCGGGCACAGCAACGGCAGCAGCTGGCCCGGTTTCATCCGTGGCCGCTTCGGCGGGATTGTGCTGGGCGAGATCGACGACGTTACTCATGGGTTGCGAACGAGCCGTTAAAACTCATCGCCCTCATCGTCATCCCACACATTGGAGGCCGCGGCAGTCTTGGTGGAATCAGGCATCTTTTTCATGGCCTTGGGTTCCGGCTGGGGCTTGGTATTGGGCTTAGTATTGTCGCTTGAAAAGGGTTTCGGCAACTCCAGGGATTCTCCCGGGGCAGGCAGGATAGGATGCGCTTCATTGGACAACAGGCTGACCCCTTCCTTGTCCAACTCCTGTTGTTTGGAGCGAATGAAGTTGTACTTGCTGCGGGTGAGATTCAGGCTGTCCTTGCCCGTGCGCAGGATGGTGGGACGCAGAAAGACCATTAGGTTGGTCTTCACCTTTTTCACCGAGGTGTAACGGAATAAGGCACCCAGCAGCGGGATATCACCCAGCAATGGCACCCGCTGTTCCGTCTCCACCAGATCATCCTTGATCAGTCCACCCAGCACCAGGGTCTTGCCGTCGTCCACCAACACGGCAGTCTTGATGGAACGTTCACTGGTGATGATGTCACCAGCACCGGCGGAGCCACCGGCAATACCGTCCACGGTCTGTTCGATGTCCAGGCGAATGGCGTCTCCCTCGTTGATCTGCGGCTTCACCTTCAGGCGTATGCCCACCTGCTTGCGCTCAAAAGTGGTAAAGGGATTGACGGAGGACGTAGTGGAGCCGGTGCTGGTGAACGAGCCGGTGGGGATGGATAGTTCCTGACCCACGAAGATTTCGGCATCTTCGTTATCCATAGTTACCAGATTGGGTGTGGACAGCACGTTGGTGACGCCATCCCCCTCCAGCGCACGAATCAGCCCGGCAAAATTGAAGGTGCCACTGGTGAACTGGCCCAGGCCGATGGTCAAACCCGCGCCAATAGACGACACGGCAGCGCCCGTACCACCGACTCCCGAAGTCGCCGCCCGGGCCGCTCCCTGAGCGATGCCGGAGATACTGCTACTGCCCGAACCAAAGTTGATGGCTCCCACCGGATTGTCACCCCCACTACCATCGAATAACCACTGCACACCCAGCTCCGCGGCACGGTCCGAGGACACCTCGGCAATGATGGCCTCCACCATCACCTGGGCACGGCGCACGTCCAGCTGGGCAATCACCGATTTCAGTGAACGAAACACCGTGGGCGCGGCGGTGATCACCAGGGCATTGGTGCTCTCGTCCGCCTGGATATCGAAAGGCTGGTTGGCTACCGCCGGCGCCATCTTGCCACGCTTGCCTTTTTTCTTCTTGGTATCACCCACCCCGGTGAGCACCGGCACCATATCCTTGGCCTTGGCATAGCGCAGGTAGATGACATGGGTGTCACCCACCACCTCGGAGGGGGTATCGAGATGGGAAATGATGGCGCGCAGTTGCAGGCGCTCGGCACGGTCACCGCCGATGAGAATACTGTTGGTGCGTTCGTCCGCCACCAGCATGGGCTTGCTGGCCTTGGGGTTCTGTTTGCCCGCCTGTTGTCGCAGGCTGGTGAGCACCCGCACCAGATCCGCGGCCACAGCGTTTTCCAGTTGCACGATTTCGATCTCACCGCTAGTGGGCTGATCGATGCGCTTGATGATCTTCACCAGGCGGGCGATATTGGCGGCGCGGTCGGAAATAATCAGCACATTGCTTTGCGGATAGGCTGCGAGATGCCCCTGGGGCGGCACCAGCGGGCGCAGGATGGGCACCAGTTGCGCGGCGGTAACATGCTGGATCTCGATGACCCGGGTCACCGCCTCGTCCCCCTTACCCGGCCGTTTGGGCGAGGCAAAGGGCATGGCACTGTGCTTGGCGTCGGCGTCGGGCACGATCTTGATGGCCTTGCCGCTGGGGATGGCGCTGTAGCCATGGACTTCCAGAATCGACAGGAAGACCTTGTACACCTCGCCCTTGCTCATGGCGCGATTGGAGATCAGCGTCACCTTGCCCTTGACCCGTGGGTCGATGATGAAATTCTTGCCGGTCACTTCGGCAATGGAACTGATCACCGCGCGGATGTCGGCATCCTTGAAATTCAGTGTGGTGGTCTCGGCGGCAAAAACTGTGGACCACCACAGCAGCGCCGCGGTCACCGTCACCAGGCTGATTCTTCGCAGGCAGGCTCGTACTCGTCCGGTTTTCATCCGATTCCTCGGTTATTGTGTGTTGGGCTATTGGGGCCGTTAGCGCTGGCCACAGGGCTTGATTGTCTCATGTCATTCCACCTGAAAGGCAAAAGATTGCACCACACCGTTGCGTTCCACATCCAGGGTCACCGAGGTGGCGGAGGATAGGTCGCGCATGATCTCTAGCGCCTTGATGGGGTTGTCCAGCGCCACACCGTTTACCGCCGTCACCACATCACCGCTCTTCAGGCCAAAGCGTCCCAGCAGCTTGCGGTCCTTGCCCGGGCGGATGCGATAGCCCTTGAGCTTGCCTGTGGCCTTGTCGGTCACGGGAGAAGCGCTCACCAGGTTCATCAATGACTGGGGCTCATTGATCAGCGCATTACGGTACTGACGCAACAGCGCGGCATTATCGGCGGTGCCCGCCTGAGTCACTCCAGGGCGGCGGGTCTGCGGTTGACGCATGCTGCGGGTCACGGCTCCACTGGGCGCCGCTTCCTTGGGCAGACGCAGCGCCTCTAGCCGGCCGCGATATTCCAGAATCACCCGGTCGGCATAAATCTCCCGCAGTACGGCATTGCCTGGTAACTTCTGCCCCACCTTGTAGGCCTCTTCTCGGCCCTTGCCATCGGCAATAATTGCCCGCGCCGCCACGGGGTCTGAGGAAGCCAGCAGGCCACGCAATTTCAGATTCAGCCGGGTGTCCGGCGCCTCAGTGACCTGGGCCGCCGGTTTGGGCGCAACCTTCTGCACCTTGCCAAACAGATGCCACTGGCTGATGGCGCTAACATCCACGCCGGTGGCAGGCTTGGGCCCGGCGCTGGCCGTATTGCGGGGCAACACCAGAGGCTCTTCAGACTGCCCCGGCAACAATTGCCAGGTCAGGTTTGCCAGGCCCTGGGCCAGCAACACGATCATCAACAAGGTGACCAGCAGAGGCAAACGTCTGTCCGTGCCCAGGGCAGACAGCCGCGCCAGGAGGTTCCCTCCCAGATTCGCCGCAAAATCAGCCATGTTGTGATCCCATATTCATCTTGTTCATCCTGTCTACCAGCCCACCCGGTTCTCTCAACGGCCTGTCTCAACAAATTCGATCACCAGAGCCCATTGCCAAATTTTCGACACTTGCTATCCCAAGCTGTCCCAAACAGCCCCGACACCACAGGTTTCGGCCTGCGGGACGGTTTTTTTTAGAAACAACTTTGTCTTTTTTTGCCTTATCTTTGAATTTAATGCACTTTTCGCGCCATTCAAAAGGCCGGCGTCACAAATTACCAGCATTTCAGCATGATCACCAGTCAGAAGGAATTGTTCATCTGTGATGGGGACCAAGCAACGGACAGGTTACACTACGAAGGTTACTGCCATGCGACAAACACTACTGCACATTTCTCTCCTAATGATCACGACCCTCGGCCCTGGGGCGGTAAACGCCGATAGCGGTCGCTTTGTTCCGCTCGACGCCCAGGGCCAGCCCATGGCCACGGCCCAGCGGGAACGGGGAATCTGGCCCTGTGTACTGGACCGACGCACCGGGCTGGTCTGGGAGGCCAAGACTCGCACCCCGGGACTGCACTATCGCCACAACACCTATCGCTGGTTCGACCCCAATCGTACCCGTAATGGCGGCCTGGCCGGTGAACCCGGCTCCCTGCGCTGCGCTGACGGCACACAACAGATCTGCGATACCCACCGCCTGGTGAAGACCGTGAATGCCGAAGGTCTGTGCGGCGCCCACGACTGGCGCCTGCCGCGGCGCGAGGAGTTGCGCAGCCTGGTGGATTACCTCGTTCCCTATCCCGGCCCCACCCTCGACACCCGCGCCTTCCCCAACGCCGTAGGGCAGTTTCATTGGTCCGCCGACAGCAAGGCCAGCGAACCCCTGGAGGCCTGGGGCATCGGCTTTGCCCATGGCTTCGACTACGCCTACTTCAAGACCAACCGGGTGCACGTGCGTCTGGTAAGCAGCCATTATCAGCTTGGGCGGTGGCAACCATGAGTGCCTGGCCGTCCTGGCTCACCGGTGTGAGTTGCATCATTCTCAGCGCATCCCTTCACGCACAGGAGTGCAATCCGCACATCCCCGCCACCGCCCCTGACTCCCGCTTCCTCGAACAACGGGACGGTTCAGTGGTTGACACCTACACCCAGCTGCGCTGGACCCGTTGCAGCCTGGGGCAGTCCTGGAAAAACGGCGCCTGCCAGGGCGAACCCCAGGCCCTGCCCTATGCCCTGACGTCTCTGCTTGTGGAACCCGGCTGGCGCCTACCCACGGTAGCCGAACTGAGCAGTCTGGCCGAGTTACGATGCTGGCAACCGGCCATCAATACCCGCATCTTTCCCACTGCACCCAAGGCCGTTTACTGGACCTCGACACGTTTCGTCAACAACGACGGCCAGTTCTGGCAGGTGCATTTTCTGCACGGCGAGGCGGTGCCGGAGAAGGCGGATGGAGTGGGATTTGTGCGCTGGGTGAGGGAACGGTGATTTTTTTGAAAACTCCAGCCTGACCCCTGGCATGATTGTCTGCAATCAATGTTCCCGCGTCGCCCGGAACTCGATATCCGGCCAGCGCTCCCGGGTCAACTCGAGATTCACCCGGGTCGGCGCAATGTAGGTGAGATTACCATCGCCGTCTAACGCCAAGTTGTCTGCCGCCTTGCGTTTGAAATCGGCGAGCATTTTTTCATCCGCGCATTCCACCCAGCGCGCGGTGGCGACGTTGACGTTTTCGAACTGGCATTCCACGTTGTATTCGTGCTTGAGGCGATGGGCCACCACGTCGAATTGCAGCACGCCCACGGCGCCGACGATGAGGTCGTTGTTGTTGAGCGGGCGGAACAATTGCGAGGCGCCCTCTTCGCAGAGTTCCTGCAGGCCCTTTTGCAGGGCCTTCATGCGCAGCGGGTCCAGCAGGCGGGCGCGGCGGAACAGCTCCGGGGCGAAATGCGGGATGCCGATGAACTTGAGGTCTTCGCCTTCGGTAAAGGTGTCGCCGATCTGGATGGTGCCATGGTTGTGCAGGCCGATGATGTCGCCGGAATAGGCGTCTTCCACGTGCTCGCGGTCGGCGGCCATGAAGGTGATGGCGGTGGGGATCTTGACATCGCGGCCGATGCGCACGTGTCTGACCTTCATGCCCTTGTGGTACTGCCCGGAGCAGATACGCAAAAAGGCGATGCGGTCGCGGTGGTTGGGATCCATGTTGGCCTGGATCTTGAACACGAAGCCACTGAAGCGGGGTTCGTCCGCCTTTACCTCGCGGGTCTGAGTCATGCGCGGCGGAGGCGGCGGGGCAAAGTCCGCCAGGGCGTCCAGCAGTTCGCGCACGCCGAAGTTGTTGATGGCGGAACCGAAGTACACGGGGGTAAGCCTGCCGGCGAGGAAGGCATCGAGATCAAATTCGTGACTGGCGCCGCGCACCAGCTCCACCTCCTCGCGGAAGTCGGCCATCAGCGCACCGAACAAGTCATCCAGGCGCGGATTGTCCAGCCCTTCGATGACCTCCCCTTCCTGCACCTTGCCGCCGTGGGTGGCGCTGAACAGGTGCACCTTGTCGCTGTAAAGGTCGTACACGCCCTTGAAGTTTTTGCCCATGCCGATGGGCCAGGTCATGGGGGCGCATTGGATCTTCAGCACCTCTTCCACTTCGTCCAGCAGCTCCAACGGATCGCGGCCCTCGCGGTCGAGCTTGTTGATGAAGCTGATGATGGGCGTGTCGCGCAGGCGGCACACCTCCATGAGCTTGACGGTGCGTTGCTCCACACCCTTGGCGCAGTCGATGACCATCAGCGCCGAGTCCGCCGCGGTAAGGGTACGATAGGTGTCTTCGGAAAAGTCTTCGTGGCCCGGCGTGTCCAGCAGGTTGATGATCTTGTCCCGGTAGGGGAACTGCATGATGGAGGTGGTCACCGAGATACCGCGCTGCTGTTCCAGGGCCATCCAGTCGGAGGTGGCGTGGCGCGCGGCCTTGCGACCCTTTACGGTGCCGGCCAGTTGAATGGCGCGACCGAACAGCAACAGCTTTTCGGTGAGCGTGGTCTTGCCGGCATCCGGATGGGAGATGATGGCGAAGGCCCGGCGCCGCTGAACTTCTTGCAGGAACTCGGACATGGTATGGACTCGGCGTGGGGAGATAAACGGTGTTTTGCGTGTCACCACGAGGATGACCGGTGAAAATGGTGGGCCGTCCGCGACTCGAACGCGGGACCATCGGATTAAAAGTCCGGTGCTCTACCAACTGAGCTAACGGCCCGTTTTTAAAAACGTTACTCGCCTTCCCTGGCGCAACAGTGGTGGCTTGTTCCGACACCAGCCTGGCCATCCCTGGCCAGGCGTTCGCAAGTCTGCGAATGTCCACTGGACATTCGGTCCGTGCTCACCCAACTGAGCTAACGGCCCGAAAAAAAGGAATGCAAATCATACAGAAATGGCACCGAATAACAAGGCAAACCGCCATGTGAGCCGGAATTTTTCCCGGGCCACACGGCGGCTTTTTTGAATCCGGCAATCAGATGGCGTCGAGTTGGCGCAGACTATTGGGCAGCAGTTTCATATCGGCCAGCCCCGCCACCAAGGCCTTGAGGAAGGAGGCTTCATCCTCGTACACCAGCTTGTAATACTGGATCTTCATGGTAATGGCGCTGCCGAAGACGATGGCAAAGAAGGCCAGGAATGAACCCACCGCCAGGGTGGAGACGCCGGTAATGCCCTGACCGATGGTGCAACCCAGTCCCAGCACGCCACCAAAGCCCATGAGTACGGCACCGATCATGTGGGTAATGAAATCCTTGAAGGAGGCAAACCATTCAAATCGCAGGTTCTTGCTCAGCAGGGCCCAGAGGAAGGAGCCCAGAATCACACCGAATACGGCCATCAGGCCAAAGGTGAGCAGGCTGCGATTAAACCCACTGGCAACATAGCCAAAGGTCTGTCCCATGGGATTGATGAAGGTGAAGGATTGCGGACTCAGCGGCGCGCCCATGGCCGGCTTGCCTTCCTCGGTATCCGCTAACATGTCCCACTCACCATAATAGGCGCTGAGGCTGTAGGGTTCTCCATCTACATCGATGCCGATATTGCTACTTACGTACCAGCCGCCCAGTACGGCAAGGCCAACAATAATCCCGCCAATAATATTGTCCCGACTGCTGCGAAAATCCGCAGATTTGAAAATGAAAACCAGCAAAGCCAGGGCAAGGATGCCGCCGACGATGAGACGGGTCATTACCGCATTATCAGGGTTGAGCAACTTGCCCAGATCCTGCCCTTCTCCGGTATCGATGGCCAGGGGGCGAATCCAGTCGTAAAAAAGCACGCTGAACAAGGTCTTGTCGGAATCGGGAAAGGGATTGGTCATGTAAAAGGCGATAACAGCAATGACCGCAAACACGAACAGGGACTTGATATTGCCACCACCGATGCGGATCAAGGTCTTGTTGCCACAGCCGCTGGCCAGGGTCATGCCAATACCGAACATCACCCCACCGAGAATATTTTCGGCCCAGATCAACTGTGGGCTGCGGTAGGGAGGAAATGCCGCATCGGCATTGACCAGCCCCATGCTCTCCAACACAACCACCCCGATCATGGCCACGGCAATGGCCAGCAACCAGGCACGGATACGGCCAAGATCACCCATATTCACCCAGTCAGAAACGGCGCCCATGGTGCAGAAATTGGTTTTATTGACCACAGCGCCCATCACCAGGGCGATGGCAAAGGTACTCCACAGCAGTACCGATTGCGCTTCTACGAAACCTTCAAAGATCATGCGTTATCCCCTATTCCGGCTGAAACCCACCATTCCAATCCTTCGATGTTGAGGGTGAGGCGCTGAAGCGGCCTCTCAAGACATCACACCCGCCCAGGCTGTAGCGGACAATTCTAATACTAACAACAAACATTCTGGTGAGTTTTTTAATTAAATTTTTCTATCGGCACATCATTCAGGAACTTGATCCAACCATTTTAAAACCAGAAAAGATCCAGACAGAAAAAAACCGGCACTCGGCCGGTTTTTTCGAACCTGACAGGATTCACTCATTATTCGGCGGCTGCCTCTGTGGCGGGCTTATCTGCCTCTTCTGCCGGCTCAGGACGATCTACCAGTTCTACAATCGCCATGGGCGCATTGTCACCCGGGCGAAAGCCGCACTTGAGAATCCGCAGGTAGCCGCCTGGGCGAGACTCATAACGCGGGCCCAATTCGTTAAACAACTTGCTCACCATGTCACGATTGCGAATGCGATTGAACACGATGCGCCGATTGGCCACGGAATCGGACTTGGCGCGGGTGATCAACGGCTCCACCACGCGGCGCAGTTCTTTCGCCTTGGGAACAGTGGTGCGGATGACTTCATGTTCAAACAGGGATGCAGCCATATT
>DRKQ01000171.1 GCA_011051685.1 Gammaproteobacteria bacterium | reverse complement strand
TTTTCGTCGGCCCATTCGTCCCAGATGGAGACGCCGTTGTCCTTCAGGTACTGGATGTTGGTGTCGCCCTTGAGAAACCACAACAGCTCGTGAATGATGGAGCGCAGGTGCAGCTTCTTGGTGGTGACCATGGGGAAGCCTTCGGCCAGGTCGAAGCGCATCTGGTAGCCGAACACGCTTTTGGTGCCGGTGCCGGTGCGATCGGTTTTTACGGTGCCGTTGTCGTAAACGTGGCGCATCAATTCCAGGTACTGCTTCATGCGGTTCCCCTTTTCTCTTTTCCCTTTTCTCTTTCCCCTGCCTTTTTATAAGCCAACACCAGCAAGACGATGCCCAGCGCGATCAGCGGCGTGGACAACAACTGCCCCTGGGACATCCAGCCGAAGGCGACGAAGCCCATGTGCGCGTCGGGCTGGCGGAAGAATTCCACGAAGAAGCGGAAGCTGCCATAGCCCAGGGCGAACACGCCGGACACCGCCATGCGCGGCCGTGGTTTGGCCGAGTAGACCCAGACGATGATGAACAGCAACACGCCCTCGAGCAGCATCTCGTAAATCTGCGAGGGGTGACGTGGCAGCGGCCCGCCGCTGGGGAAGACCATGGCCCAGGGCACGTCGCTGACCCGCCCCCACAGCTCGCCGTTGATGAAGTTGGCGAAGCGCACCGCGGCGATGCCGCAGGGCACCAGCGGTGCAATGAAGTCGGTGATCTCGAAGAAGCTTTTTTGGGTCTTGCGGCCGAACAGCCACATGGCCACTAGCACGCCGATCAGGCCGCCGTGGAAGGACATACCGCCTTCCCAGATGCGAAAAATGGAGACGGGGTCGGCGAGGAAATTGGAAAAGCCATAAAACAGGGTGTAGCCTATGCGCCCGCCCAGCACGGTGCCCATGGCGCCGTAGAAAACCACGTCGGAGACCTGTTCGTCATTCCAGCCAGAGTCTGGCCTGCGGGCGCGGCGCCGGCCCAGCCACCAGGCGGCGCCAAAGGCCACCAGGTACATGATGCCGTACCAGTGGATTTTCACGGGGCCCAGTTTGAGGGCGACAGGGTCGATGTTGGGATATTTCAGCATGGCAGCCGATCTTATCATGGACGCCGGAATGGGGCCTCCATCGCGAGCGGTTTTGGCATTAAATCACTTGCTGCGGAACAGGCTTCGGCGCAGAATACCGGTGCCATCTCGCGTGTTGTTTATCGTTTTTGATCAAACAGGGAGCAGGTGATGACCGAACCCAACGAACCGGTGCAGGCCCTCGACGCCCGCACGAAAATCCTCGGCAATATTGTCCGCTATCTCAAGGACTATCCCTTTCTGTTGATCGCCATGGCGGGGCTGATTGTACTGACCATTGCCCTGGCCTTCGATGTGGAGAAGATCAAGGAATTCAAGCTGCTGCTTTACGGTGTGGTGCTGGCGCCGGTGGTGATGCAGTTTTACTTTGAGGCGCAGAAACAGCGTCACAAGCACCTTAGTGAACGCAGGGCGCAGGAGGCCCTCACCCGGGAGGCTGCCCCGCCACAGCAAGAAGTGAGCAACGCTAAATTCAGCCGCAAAGCCATTGCGGGTCTGGTCGTCAGTCTGCTGGTGTATGCAGAAATCGGCGATACGCCGGACGAGCTCATGTATGAGATCGCCCCGGGAAGCCTGGTGATGAGCGGAATAACATTGTGGTTGGGGATGTCCGCCCTCAAGGACATCAAGAAAAATCTCTCCACGGGCAAAGGGACAGCCGTGGCGGTGATTGGCCTGTCGGCCTTGATGATGTTGGGATCTCTTGCATGGCTGGTTGAATAACCGGTCGGGCGAACTTGGTTCATTAGTTGGTGTTAAATCCTCGGGGCATTACCACACCCCATGTATCCCCCGCCTGAGAACACCCTGGACTCAGCTTTTGAAACGAAACCGCGGCAGGCCGAGATTGAAATGGATGGCCAGCAAGCGGCTGACAAACATGCCCAGCCCAGCGGTGATGGCGGCGGTGGTGATGTCCCATTCCATGTTCAGCAGGGCAATGAACAGCAGCGAGCCGACCCAGGACACCGTGGCGTACAGCGGGCTTTGAAACACCACCGGGGGTTCATTGCATAGCAGGTCGCGGAAAATACCGCCGGCGATGCCGGTCATTACCCCCATGAAGCTGGCCACCAGCCAGGGAATATCCTGCATCAGCGCCACCAGGGTGCCGGCGATGGCGAAGGCTGCCAGGCCTGCGGCATCGGGGATCAGAAACAGCCGGGGTGATATTCGCACCAGACGTGCGCCGATGAAGATCACGAAGGCGCTGGCCAGGGAAGCGATAAAAAAGGCCTGGTCGCGAATCCAGAACACCTCCCGGTCCAGCAGGATATCGCGCAGAGAGCCCCCTCCCAGGCCTACGGAAATGGCAATGATGATCACCCCAAACAGGTCGAATTGCTGAAAGCCCGCCTTGAGCACGCCGGAGGCCGAGGACACCACCACAGCCACTATGGTGATCCAGTAGAGATTGGCGATCAGGGTGGGGTCGGGGTTAAGGGTCATGGTGCTGACGGGTTTTGTTTCATCGGAATACAGGTGTGCAGGGAGGCGTTTGATATCTGTGTCGTCAGTGAAGGTTTATTTGGTATTGATAGCCATAATGTGTACAGAGCCGTTGCAGGCGCTTTCCTGTCGCCATGAGAGATCACACCAGCGCAAGGGGCATGTGATGTTGCCATGCCCCGCCGCGTGATCCGGGTCTCTAATCGTGGTGATCCGAAATCGGTTTATCGGTGAAGAGATAATCCTTCATTTCCTTGGCAAAGATCGAATCGTTTCTGCGTATCCATTCCATGAGCATGGAGGCGTGTTCCTTTTCTTCATCACGATTGTGGGCGAGGATAGCCCTCAGTTCATCGTTGGTGCAGACATTCACGCGCTGGTTATACCAGTCCACGGCCTCTATTTCTTCTTTGAGGGACTCGATGGCCCGGTGCATGTCGCGTACTTCATCCGAAAGATTGTTTTCTTGATAAGGCATGTGCTTCTCCTTTGGTCAGTAAGTTGTGTGATGTTGCCCAATATACGCTCAAGCCGCGGCGCTGTCCGCACGGGCAAGCCATTGGGCCAGTGACTCGGAACCGCCCACATGGTCGCCATTGATGAACACCTGGGGTACCGAGTCCGCACCGGCCACGGCGCGCAGGGTGCGATCCGTGTAATCGCGATTCAACACCAGCTCCTCGAAGGGGATGCCGGCGTCGTGCAACATGCCCTTGGCGCGGGCGCAGTATTCACAGCCGGGGCGGGTGAAGATGCTCACATCCAGCGGACGCTGGGCGTCGGGGGCGATGTAGTTGAGCATGGTGTCGGCGTCGGAGACCTCGAAGGGATCGCCGGGCACCTTGGGCTCCACGAACATCTTTTCCACCACGCCGTCTTTCACCAGCATGGAATAACGCCAGGAGCGCTTGCCGAAGCCGAGATCATCCTTGTCCACCAGCATGCCCATGCCGGCAGTGAAGTCGCCGTTGCCGTCGGGCAGGAAGGTGATGTTCTGCGCCTTCTGGTCCGCGGCCCATTCGTTCATCACGAAGGCATCGTTGACGGAGATGCAGATGATTTCGTCCACCCCGTGTTGCTGGAAGACCGGCGCCAGCTGGTTGAAGCGCGGCACGTGGGACGAGGAGCAGGTGGGGGTGAAGGCGCCGGGCAGGGAAAATACGATCACTGTCTTGCCGGCAAAGATATCCCGGCTGCGAATGTCTTCCCACTGGTGGTCGCGGCGGGTGTGAAAAATCGTGTCTGGCACGGTGTGGCCTTCACGGGTTGTGGGGTTTTGTGTGGTCATGGTATGTGTCCTCATTGTGGTTTCAAAAGTGTTTGCAGAAATATCAAGTGCTTGCGTAAGCTTGGACAAAGTCTAAATCCAGGCGGGCGTTATGTAAATCAGAATAAATCGACTATAATATTCGTAATTATCGAATATTAAATATCAAAAAGAGGCCTGAATTCCGGCCATGAAACTGCCGAGCCTCAAGCAATTACGCTATTTCGTGGCCCTGGCCGAGCACGGCCATTTCGGACGGGCGGCGGAGGCCTGCTTTGTCTCGCCCTCGGCCTTCAGTGTGGCAATCCGTGATCTTGAGGCACTGCTGGATGCCAACCTGGTGGATCGCACCAACAAGAACGTCACCATTACCGCCGACGGCCGGGAGGTGGCGGCCAAGGCGCGGCTTTGCCTGCGGGAGGTGGAGGAGCTGGTGGAATTGGCCCGGTCCCACCGCGAACCCCTGTCGGGTACCCTGCGCCTGGGGGTGATCCCCACCATAGCGCCTTTTCTGTTGCCGCGCCTTTTGCCGGGACTGCGTGAGGACTACCCGCAGCTGCAGCTCTTTCTGCGCGAGGAGCAGACCCTGCGTCTGTATGAAAGGCTTATGGCCGGTGAGCTGGATGTGCTACTCATCGCCCTGCCCTACGAGCTGGCGCAGACCGAGCAGTTGCCCCTGTTCAAGGATCCCTTCCGCCTGGCGCTGCGCGAGGGCAGCACGCTGGTGGATCCCGAACATTACAGCCCCAGTGCATTGCCGCCGGAAAGTATTCTGCTGCTGGAGGACGGCCATTGTTTACGGGAACACGCCATCAGCGCCTGCAAGTTGCGCCGCGCCGAACAATACAGCCGTTTTTCCGCGAGCAGCCCTTTGACCCTCATCGAGATGGTGGATGCCGATCTGGGGATCACCTTTTTGCCGCAGATGGCGGAGGGCTCACCGCTGATGAAAAACACCCGTATCAAGACCTGGCCGCTGGCCGACAACAGCTACCGGGAGATTGGCCTGGTGTGGCGGCGAGGCAGCCGTCAGGGTGACAGTTTTCGTTTGCTGGGGGAGTATATCCGCAAGCACCGTGTGGAGAAGAAGCGCGAATAACAACAATTAGTTATTTATCAGTTTTTGATCCATCACGGAAACTGATAAAAAACGGCAATAGCCCCGCCCGATTTAATGAATGAATTGCACCGGCACCTGTTTCTGGTAGTCTTCATCGAACACCAGCTCGATGCTGATCTCGCCATCGGTATTGTTGATCTTCACCTGCCTTAAATCCGTCAGCCGATTGGCAAGATAGGCCGTTAACGCGGCGCACATGGCCTCGTTGTCACTGAGAATGGCGTTGGCCAGATTGGCGGCCACAAACTGCGCCCGCTGCTGGATATCCGGGTTGGTGATGATGTCCTCGCCCACCTGGATGCCTTCATCCATTTTTTGATCCATCTTTTCAAGATAAAGCTG
>DRKQ01000170.1 GCA_011051685.1 Gammaproteobacteria bacterium | reverse complement strand
GAAAAGGCCGGGATCATCAAGCCCGGCATTCCGCTGGTCTCCGGGGTGGCCGACGACATCAGCCGCACGGTGATCGAAAGCCGGTGCGAACAGCTCGCCAGCCCGCTCCACCTGCTGGGACGAGACTTCCATGGCAGAACCGTCCAGGGCAGCGGAACCTGGGAGTACACCGGTCTGCGCCACGTCCACCACGACCTGCCCCTGGCCATGCGGGGCGGCTACCAGGTAGCCAATGCCAGCCTTGCCCTGGCCACCCTGGAGCTCCTTGCCGACCATGGCCTGGCCGCCGGCGGGACCGACATCCGCCATGGCCTGGCAGCAACCCGCTGGCCCGGCCGGCTGGAGAGTTTCACCACCGTCAACGGCAACCGCCCCGGCCGGCGTTTTCTCCTGGACGGCGCCCACAACCCGGCCGGAGTCCGGGCCCTGACCGAGGCCCTGCAGGAGGAGTTCTCCTTTGCCCGCCTGATCCTGGTCTGGGCCGCCATGGCAGACAAGGACATCCGCTCCACCCTGGCGGCGGTGGCGCCCCTGGCCCACCGGATCATCTTTACCCGGCCGGAGTCCGAACGTTCCGCCAGCCCCGAAGAACTGCGCAGTCTCCTGCCCGCGGAACAGCGAAGTGCCAGCCACTGCACCGACTCGGTGGACCAGGCCCTGCAACTGGCCATGGAGGCGGCATCGGATGACGACCTGATCTGCGTGGCCGGCTCGCTCTACCTGGTGGGCAGGGCCCGGCAGATCCTGCTCGGCAGCCTGGTGGACACCCCATGACAGACGACTTCTTCGGCTTTGACGGCATCGACGACCACGTCATCCGGGCGGAACGAAACAAGGCGCGGCAACTGCGGCGCACCCGCTGGTGGCAGCGCAAGACCAGCAGCGGCACCTGCTACTACTGCGGCAGAAAGGTCGGCATCAATGCGCTGACCATGGACCACATCATCCCCCTGTCCCGGGGCGGAAGAAGCACCAAGGATAACCTGGTTCCCTGCTGCAAGAGCTGTAATACCAGGAAAAAAAGCTCGCTGCCCGTGGAATGGGAGGAATACATGCAACGGCTTTCAGGACAAACCCCGGAAACAACCCTTGAAAAAAAAGAATCCAGCGGGTAAGTTAGCGCGGGCAGGCCTCAAGGGCGGAGATCATCCGCGCACACCTGCACCTCATCACAACACATTCCGTGGGCGGGTAGCTCAGCTGGATAGAGTGTCGGCCTCCGAAGCCGAAGGTCGCGGGTTCGAATCCCGCCTCGCCCACCAGCTTTTCCTCCAGCGCGTTCAAAATACCACCTAAATCCCGTACGTTGAGAATAAAGAACAAATTTTCTTTCACTTCCGGCTATTAGCCACCGGAACCAGGGCGGAAGTGTCGGTTGTTAAAAGCACCGAATCGCCTCGCCATACAGTGAAAACAGCCCGTCATTCACGATAGTTGGGCCTCATGCTTCGTTCCCCAGCCCGGAACGGAAAGCCAAGAGGCTTTTTCAAAAAGATATTGACAAGAAGCCTCTACGCAAATAAGCTAGTAATTAATTACTAACTTTACCCGCTGGAGGTCCTATGGCTGTGTCAAGCAAACATCTTCCTGCCGAAGAACGACGCCTGGTAACCGTTGAGACGGTGATAGAGCTGGCCGGGGAACAGAATCCAAGCGAGATCACCACTGCGGCCATCGCCAAGCGCATGGGTTTGACCCAGGGAGCGCTTTTCCGCCATTTCCCCAATAAAGATGCCCTATTCCAGGCTGTGATGGAATGGGTCTCCGAGCGGTTGCTGTCTCGCATTGAAAAGGCGGTGGCAGCAAAGGCATCCCCGCTTGACGCGCTTGAAAGCATGTTCATGGCGCATGTGGCGTTCATAGGAGAGCACCCCGGCATTCCCCGCATGTTGTTTGCTGAACTGCAGCGCGCAGAAGAAACCGCTCCCAAGCGGATGGCGCAAACGCTCCTCCGCCGTTACGAGGAGCGCACCAATCGTTTGCTTGAACAGGGGAAAGCCTGCGGAGAGATTGACGAAAAGCTTGACAGCGAGGCTGCGGCCACGCTCTTCATCGGCACCATTCAAGGATTGGTCATGCAATCGTTGATAGCTGGAGATACGAGCCATATGCATCGAAACGCGCCAAAAGTCTATGCCGTCTATCAACAGGGCATCAGGAGCAGATCGTGAAAAAACTGCCTTTTCAAAAACGGACACTGGCGTTGTTCGCCATAATTGTTCCTCTGCTTGTGCTTTTTGTCTATGTTGCCTTGTATTCAGGGCCACTTGCTCCGGTATCGGTCGTTTTGGCCACAGTCGAAAATAAGAGCATCAGACCGGCACTTTTCGGTATTGGGACTGTTGAGGCCCGTTATACCTACAAGATCGGCCCAACGTATCCGGGACGGGTCAAGCGTTTGAATGTTGACGTGGGCGATCAAGTCAAGGCAGGGCAGATCATTGGCGAAATGGACCCGGTGGATCTCGATGAACGTATTCGGGCCCAGGTTGCCTCCCTGAAACGAGCTAATGCTCAAGTGCATGAAGCGCAGGCGCGAAAAAATTATGCGCAGGCACAGGCCTTACGTTACGAGCAGCTACTTAAAGTGCGCTCCACCAGTAAGGAGGTGTCAGCCGCTAAACGACAGGACCTTCTGGTTGCGCAAGCCGCGTTGACCGCAGCACGGGAGGAGGTGTCCCGTCTGCATGCCGATCTGAATGCGTTGCAAGCACAACGCAGGAATTTGGCCCTGATTGCACCGGCTGACGGCTTGGTCGTTTCGCGTGATGCCGAGCCGGGAACCACCGTGGTCGCGGGGCAGTCGGTCGTGGAACTGATTGATCCGAATACACTTTGGATCAATGTCCGGTTCGATCAAATTCGCTCACACGGCCTGGCTGCAAACCTGCCGGCTCAGGTCGTATTACGTTCCCAGGCAGGCAAGGTACTGGCCGGACGTATCCTGAGAGTCGAACCACTGGCGGATGCAGTAACTGAGGAAACACTGGCCAAGGTTATCTTTGATCAAATTCCTGATCCGATGCCCCCAATCGGTGAATTGGCCGAAGTCACGGTTATTTTTCCACCGCTTGCGGCAGGACCGGTTATTCCCGATGCGGCGATTCGTCGTATTGACAGCAAACCGGGTGTTTGGCAGGTCATAGGCCGTAAGCTTCGCTATACACCGGTATCCCTGGGGATCTCCGACCTGGAGGGCCATGTGCAGCTACGAAAAGGGCTTAAGGTAGGAGACCGGATAGTGGTCTATAGCGAAAGTGCGCTGAACAGGCACAAACGAATCCGTGTGGTTGACCATATTCCCGGGGTGACTCAATGATCAGCCTGGCTGGACGCGACATCCTGCACTCCTGGGGCAAGTTCGTTTTTACCGGCATGGGACTTGGGCTGCTGATCGGCATCACACTGTCAATGGCTGGAATTTACCGTGGCATGGTGGATGACGCCAAGGTATTGCTCGACAACAGCGGTGCTGACCTCTGGGTGGTGCAGAAAGACACCCTTGGCCCCTACGCCGAGCCATCAAGCATCTACGATGATATCTGGCGTGGTATTCGTGGCATGCCCGGCGTGTACCAGGCAGCCAACATCACCTATCTCACCATGCAGGTGAGTAAGGAAGGTGGTGACGTGCGTGTCATGGTGGCCGGCATTACTCCCGGAGGGCCCGGGACACCCGGCTGGCCGCCCTATCTCGTGGCTGGCCGCCAGATTACCCGGAGCCATTACGAGGCAGTCGCCGATATCGCTTCCGGACTCAAACTTGGTGAACGTATCAGGCTCCGCCGTCACCACTACACCGTAGTCGGCCTGACCAGGAGAATGGTCTCTTCCAATGGCGACCCGATGGTATTCATTCCGCTGAAAGACGCCCAGGAAGAACAGTTTCTGAAAGATAACGATGCCATACGGGCGCAGCGTCGACGCACGGCCGAAAATCCTGCCTTCAACCGGCCCGGGGTGCCCGGCTTACTCGATGCCATCATTGCCTCGCAAAGCACCAACCCCTATGTCAATGCCGTCCTGGTGCGGGTAAAAAAAGGCCATGACCCGGAACAAGTCGCTGAATTCATCCGCCGCTGGAAGCGCCTGACCGTCTACACCCGCAGCCAGATGGAGGAGATCCTGGTGGGCAAGCTGATCGCCACCGCCGCTAAACAGATCTTTATGTTCCTGGTCATTCTTTCGCTCGTCAGCTCCGCCATTGTGGCCTTTATCATCTATACCCTGACGCTGGGAAAGATTCGTGAAATTGCCGTGTTGAAGCTGATCGGCACGAAAAATCGCACCATTATCGGTTTGATCATGCAGCAGTCTATCGCGCTCGGCCTGATCGGTTTTGTGGTGGGCAAAATTTCAGCAACATTATTGATGGCACCGATCTTCCCCAAATATGTGCTTCTGGAACCCCTCGATTCCGCTATAGGGTTTATAGCCGTGGTTATGATCTGCATACTATCGAGCATTGTCGCCATTCGTGCCGCACTGAGGGTCGATCCGGCCGAGGCCATAGGAGGCTGAGATGAGCGGTAAAGGCATTCAGATCATGGGCTTGAGAAAACGCTATGGAAGTGGAGATACGGCCGTGGATGCTCTCAAGAAGGTCGATATGCGCGTTGCACCGGGTGAAGTCGTTGGCCTGATAGGTCCCTCCGGGTCCGGCAAGACCACGCTCCTTAAATGCCTGGGAGCGGTGATTGAGCCGACTGCCGGAAAGATGATACTCGGGGATGACGTCATTTATGACGACGGCTGGAAAGTGAAGGATCTTCGGGCCCTGCGACGGGACAGGATCGGCTTTGTATTTCAGGCGCCCTATCTGATCCCTTTCCTCGATATCACCGACAACGTCGCCCTTCTGCCCATGCTGGCGGGAATACCAAACGCCGAGGCGCGTAACCGGGCAAGAGAATTATTCAAAGCGCTTGATGTGGAACATCGCGCCAAGGCCATGCCATCTCAACTCTCCGGTGGAGAGCAGCAACGAGTGGCTATCGCCCGCGGCCTGGTCAATCGTCCCCCGGTCATACTGGCCGATGAACCCACCGCTCCCCTTGACAGCGAGCGAGCCCTGGCCGTAATTCGAATTTTGAACGATATGGCCAAAAAGTTCGAAACCGCCATTATCGTCGTCACCCACGACGAAAAAATCATTCCCACCTTCAGGCGTATTTATCATATCCGTGACGGAGTAACCTATGAAGAAGCAGGCGAAGGGCGTGATTTCGAATGAAATGCCGAAGGAGCATTTTATGAACAAGATGGTCCGTTATGTATTGATTGGTTTTTATGCCATTGTACTAACAGGATGTACAGTAGGACCGGATTTCCAGCGGCCGGCTCCACCCGATGTGCCTGGCTACACTCCCACACCAGTGACCACCAGTCTGGCATCCGCCCCAACCACGCTGGGCGAACCGCAAAGAATTCTCAAAGGAAAACGATTAACAAAATACTGGTGGCAGGCATTAGGGAATCAGGAATTAAACAGACTCATCAATGAGGCCCTGAAACATAACTTCACCCTGGCGGCAGCAGAGGCGACTTTGCGCCAGGCGCGGGAACTGTATGCAGCGCAGGCTGGTTCGACACTTTATCCGCAATTGGACGGCAACCTGGGTGCCCAGGCCCAACGCTTCAATCCTCAAACGCTGGGACAGGCCGGGGAAACACGCGAGTTCAGCCTGTATAACGCTGGCGT
>DRKQ01000169.1 GCA_011051685.1 Gammaproteobacteria bacterium | reverse complement strand
GGTTCAGCGGCTTCTTTTCGATGGGATCGACGCAGAAGCCACTGGAGCGGCCATAGGTGGTGAGGACGATCTCGTCGCCCTGGCGGGCGCGCACGAAGCACAGCCCCTGCTGGCCGTCGCGCAGTTTGCAGTAGCGCGGACAGAGGTCGCATTGCAGGCGACCGTCGTCCAGCTTGTGCCAGTATTCAGTCGCAACAACGAATTCGCTGCCGACAAATCGCCGTTTTTGCATCATCGCCCCCTTGGAATTCCATGCCTGTATCGCCATCTATTACCCATAGAATATGGGCGGGTTCAGATATTAAAAGCCCGCCATTGATAGCCAAGGAATTCAACCATGCCCCGCATCCGTCCCCCCGCCGTCGCCGATATGTTCTATCCCGCCGATGCGCAGGAGCTGCAAGAGATGGTCAGCGGCTACCTGCGCGAGGCCGCGCAAGACGCCGAGGCCGGCGGGGTACCCAAGGCCCTCATCGTGCCCCATGCCGGTTACGTCTATTCCGGCCCGGTGGCGGCCAGCGCCTACGCGCGCCTGCTGCCGGCGCGGCGCAAGATCCGCCGGGTGGTGCTGCTGGGGCCGTCGCATCGGGTGCCCCTGCTCGGTCTCGCCAGCAGCAGCGCCGATGCCTTCAGCACCCCGCTCGGCACCATCCCGCTGGACCGCCAGGCCATCGAGCGCGCCGAGCAACTGCCGCAGGTGCATCGCCTCGATGAGGCCCACGCCCTGGAGCACAGCCTGGAGGTGCAACTGCCCTTCCTGCAAAGCGTGCTGGACGATTTCAGCCTGGTGCCGCTGGTGGTGGGCGACGCCTCGCCGGCGGAGGTGGCGGAGGTGCTGGAATTGCTGTGGGATGGCCCGGAGACGCTGATCGTGATCAGCTCCGATCTCAGCCACTATCACGATTACGACACCGCCAGCGTGCTCGACAACGCCACCTCGCAGGCCATCGAACACCTGCAGCTGGAGCGCATTCACGGTGAAAACGCCTGCGGTTTCCACGCCGTCAACGGCCTGTTGTACCTGCTCAAAAAGCGCGGTGATGAGCTTGACCTGCACGGCCACACCCTCGATCTGCGCAACTCCGGCGACACCGCCGGCCCGCGCGATCGGGTGGTGGGATATGGGGCCTATGCCTTTGAATAACACAATACCTGGCAACGAGCACGACAGCGACCGCCTGTGCGAGGAAGAGCACGAGCTGTTGCGCAAGGTGGCGCGGGCCTCCATCGAACACGGCCTGCAGACCGGCCAGCCATTGGCGGTGGACACGGCGCGCTACCCGCGTCCGCTGCGCGAGCCCGGCGCCAGCTTCGTCACCCTCAACGAACACGGCCAGCTGCGCGGCTGCATCGGCAGCCTGGAGGCAATCCGCCCGCTGGTGGAGGACGTCGCCCACAACGCCTACGCCGCGGCCTTTTCCGACCCGCGTTTCCCGCCCCTGCGCGCCAGTGAGCTGCCCGATCTGGACCTGCACATCTCGGTGCTGTCGCCGGCCACGCCGATGCAATTCGATTCCGAGCAAGACCTGATCCGCCAGCTGCGGCCCGGCGTGGATGGTCTGGTACTGGAAGACGGCTATCACCGCGGCACCTTCCTGCCGGCGGTATGGGAATCCCTGCCCGATCCGCGCGACTTCCTGCAACACCTGAAGCTGAAGGCCGGCCTGCCGGCGGATTACTGGTCGGACACGATCCGCGTGTCACGCTATGTGACGGAATCGTTTTAGGGTGGCGGGGAATGACCGTTCATTACAGAGGCATGGACATATAGAAAAGCCGCCAGAAACAGCAGTGATATCAGCCCACTAAAAATTCCACCGGTAACCCATATGGGCAAACAGGCGGCTGTAGTCGGGATTGACGCTATTTCCGCTATAACGCCACCACTCATAACCCAGTTCGGCAATAAAATGCAGCGTAGCATCGGAGAGGTAATCCACCTTCATGGATGGACGAAGTTTTATCAGCTCTTCACCCCCTTCGTTACTGCGCAGATCAGCACGGGCACGCAGATCGAATCGCCAGAAGTCCCCCAGTGGCAGGCGATTGGAGGCGATGAATGACAACTCGTTGTAGGTGCGTGTATCAGACAATCTTACGCCGAGGACCGTTGTGTCGCGGGAATTGATCCACTGGTTGGCAATGAACTGCAAGAACAGATAGGTCTGGCTATCGTTCTCTGATGCCAGCACACCGGCATTGATATCATCGACCTTGTAAATCTGTTGTGCACGCGTAATCTCACCACGCAGCTGATAACGGTCACTGAAGCTGTGGCTCACTCCGCCGGACAGGGTGACCGCACTGCCGACACGTTCCTCGGCCATGGCACGTACTTCATCCTCGGAATACAAATCCAGCAGATCGGCGATGGAATCAGCCTGCAGTTGATTGATGAGGGCATTGCTGGTGAACAGCAGCGGGTTCTTGCGGTAGTCGAAATTGAAGTTGAAGCTGGTCGCCTTACGCCAGTTGTACTGACCACGGAACAAATAAATATTGAGGGCACGATAGGAAACATCGTAGTCCAGCATGCTGTAAAAATTCCCCAGTGGGTGGAAGAAACGAAATTCACTGCCCACGGCGAAACGGTCAACGATGCCATCCACTTTTTGGTGCAGGCAATAGGGCAGGATATCGACACCCTGATCACCGCCACTCAATTCCGCACTCAGGCCGATGAAAGGCTTGTTGGTCTGTATCCGGCGCTTGTCGCCCACATCCACCGGGAAGCCCGTCTGCGCCATCAGGCGAAAACGCCGCGACAAGTCGTAGCCCAGTTTCAGGCCATCAAATTTCCCCAGCACACCACCGCTGGAGCCGGTCTGCCGGCCGAACTGCCCTGACAGCTGCAGGCGGTCATTGGTGTATTTACTGTAGGCCGATTCGATGGTCAGCGGGCGCTCCACTTCGCTGACAAAGTCATAGTGTTGGTTAGCGTAGAAAAAATTCCTTATCTCGACATCATCACCCCGCAGCCGCCAGGTCAAGCTCAATTGATTCAAAAGCAGTGACTCATCCAGAGTGCTCGCCTCTCCGTCAATGCTGTTTTGCCCAAAATAATAGAATTGGGCCAGACTGCCGTAGATATCGGAGCGAAAACCCTTCTCCGGCATCGTTTTCTTAGCCTTCAGACGCGGTCGGGGCTTCATCTGCCCACTGATCAGATCGGCAAGACGCTGTTTCACCCGTGCGGCGCCCTCCCCCTTCGGGTAGCGTTGCAGATATTTCTGATATATCGCCTTGGCGTGTGCCTTCTGTCCATTGCGTTCTCGCGCCACGCCGAGCAACTCCAATGCATCCCGCAGATAACGATGGGGCGGCATACTCAGCAACTTGGTGAAAATATTGATGGCACGCTGCAGCTGCCGCCGCTGCAGCGCCTTGCGCCCTTCCTGCAGGATGCGGGCAAGTGCCTCATCCTCCGCCGCCAGGGCCGATGAAACGGCGGCCAACTCCGGCGCTACTGCCACGGTGGGTTGTACACCAACTTCCGGCAACAACACGCGCAAAGTATTGCGTCGACTGCCCGCACCAACTTTGAAATGCACAACCCGTTCAAACTGCAAATGCACCGTCAGATCACCCGCATCATCCCCACTCAGGCTGACCCGTTTAAGGGGAATCAGCGAATCTTTTGGTGCATTCATCTCCTGGGTAAATGGCCCCACATCTTTCCGTGGCGGGAATGACGGAGATGCGATCGAAACCCTCAGTTCGAGACCCCGCTCAGGAGGCATATGGGACAGATATTGCACGGGATCGGAAAAACCAATCTCGATGGCTTCCACCCCTGCCACATTGATGTATTCGATACTTTCCAGCAGCAAGTTCGATGCCGGCCAGGCCTGGCCGGCCAGACCCAGCCAGGCGAAAAAAACAATCCACCGTCTCATGCGTATGACGTTCCGAAATCACCAGCCGCCATCGCGGGCCCGGTGTTTCCCGCTACGCGTTTTCTTGATGGTAGTAAAACTGCTGTCGGTGTACTCATGGCAGGCACCCGAACAATCGCGCAGCTCACTTACCGAATAATAAATGGTCGACGGATTCTTGGTCTTCTTGTGCTCGTCCGTCTCGTAGTCGGACGCATGACAACCCGCACAACCGGGACGATAGGTCGGCGATGGCCAGGTCACGACTTCACTATTGCCACGATGACAATCGACACAGCTCACGTTGGAACGGTGATCCCCCGGATAATCGGCGGAGAGGTGCCGATAAGTCACCGGCAACCAGGTTTGTGTCGTGTGGCAGTCGGAACACTGCTTGGACGTAATGAAATGATTATTATCCTTGCCAATGGCCGTCGTACCGTTATGACAGCTGTCACAAATCGCATTGGTGTCGCTATGGTCGAAGCTCGCCGGCACCCAGGCGTTAGTGCTATGGCAGACGTCACATTCCCCCACGGTCTGGATGTGGTTTCCGGGTTTACCCTGGGCGCTTGAACCGTTGTGGCAAGTGCTACAGGAGTTGACGACATTGTCGTGGCTGAAATTAGCGGGCACCCAGCCATTGGTGTTGTGGCAAACATCGCAGTCCGCCGTGGTCTGGATATGATTGCCGGGCTTGCCCGCAGCCGTGCTGCCGTTGTGGCAGGTGTTGCAGCCACCCGTGACGGCGTCGTGAGAGAAATTGGCGGGCACCCAACCATTGGTGCTGTGGCAGGCGCCACAGTCCGCCGTGGTCGGCACATGGTTCCCGGACTTGCCCGCCGCCGTGCTGCCGTTGTGGCAGGCATTACAGGCACCACTGATGTTGTCGTGGCTGAAATTGGCCGGGGTCCAGCCATTGGTGCCGTGACAATCACCACAGTCCGCCGTGGTCTGGATGTGGTTGCCGGGCTTGCCTGCCGCCGTGTTGCCGTTGTGGCAGGTGTTACAGGCACCCGTGACGGCATCATGGGAGAAATTGGCGGGCACCCAGCCATTGGTGTTGTGACAGGTATCGCAGTCTGCAGTGGTCGGCACATGATTTCCGGACTTGCCCGCAGCCAGGCTGCCATTGTGGCAGCTGCTGCAGGCACCCGTGACGGTGTCATGAGAGAAGTTGGCCGGCACCCAGCCATTGGTACCGTGGCAGGCACCGCAGTCCGCGGTGGTCGGAATATGATTCCCGGACTTGCCCGCAGCTAGGCTGCCATTGTGGCAACTGCTACAGGCACCCGTGACGGTGTCATGAGAGAAATTGGCCGGAACCCAGCCATTGGTACCGTGGCAGGCACCACAGTCGGCGGTGGTCGGAATATGATTCCCGGACTTGCCCGCAGCCAGGCTGCCATTATGGCAACTGCTGCAGGCACCCGTGACGGTGTCATGGGAGAAATTGGCGGGCGTCCAGCCGTTGCTGCTGTGACAGGCACTGCAGTCCGCGGTGGTGGGAATATGATTCCCGGACTTGCCCGCAGCTAGGCTGCCATTGTGGCAGGCATCGCAGGTGCCCGTGACGGCGTCATGCGAGAAATTGGCGGGCACCCAGCCATTGGTGCCGTGACAGGCACCGCAATCTGCGCTGGTCGGCACATGATTCCCGGACTTGCCTGCCGCGGTGCTGCCATTGTGGCAGGCATTACAGGTGCCGCTGATGTTGTCGTGGGAAAAATTGGCGGGTACCCAACCATTGGTGCCGTGACAATCACCACAGTCCGCCGAGGTCTGAATATGGTTTCCGGACTTGCCCGCAGCCGTGCTGCCGTTGTGGCAGGAGTCGCAGCTACCAATGAAGTTGTCGTGATTGAAATTGGCGGGTTCCCAGGCATTGGTGCTATGGCAGATATCACACTCGGCTGCGGTCTGAAGGTGACTACCGGGTTTACCCTCAGCCGTGTTGCCATTGTGGCAGCTGCTGCAGGGACCAGTAATCGTATCGTGGGCAAAGTTGGCGGGAATCCAGCCATTGGTGCCATGGCAGACATTGCAGTCTGCACTGGTCAACACATGGTTGCCGGATTTGCCCGCGGCCAGGCTGCCATTGTGGCAAGTGCTACAGGCACCCGTGACGGCATCGTGGGAGAAATTGGCGGGGGTCCAGCCATTGCTGCTGTGGCAAATACTGCAGTCTGCGGTGGTCGGTACATGGTTTCCGGACTTGCCCTCCGCGGCACTGCCGTTGTGGCAGGTACCGCAGGCGCCGCTGACGCTGCCGTGGGAGAAGTTGGCCGGAACCCAACCGTTGCTGTTGTGGCAGGCATCGCAGTCTGCGGTGGTCGGAATATGATTCCCGGACTTGCCCTCCGCGGCACTGCCGTTGTGGCAGGTACTGCAGGCACCGCTGACCGTATCATGAGAAAAATTGGCCGGCGTCCAGCCGTTGCTGCTGTGACAGGCACTGCAGTCTGCGCTGGTTGGAATATGGTCTCCGGACTTGCCTGCCGCGGTGCTGCCATTGTGGCAGCTGCTGCAGGCGCCACTAACGGCATCGTGGGAGAAGCTGGCCGGGCTCCAGCCGTTGCTGCTGTGGCATACACCGCAGTCTGCACTGGTCGGCACATGGGCTTCGGACTTGCCTGCCGCGGTGCTGCCATTGTGACAGGCATCGCAGGCGCCGCTGATGTTGTCATGGTTGAAATTGGCCGGCGTCCAGCCATTGGTACCGTGACAACCGGCGCAATCGGCCGTGGTCTGAACATGATCCTCAGACTTGCCCGCTGCCGTACTGCCGTCGTGGCAGGAATCACAGGTACCGGTAAAGTTATCGTGATTGAAATTGGCAGGCTCCCAGACATTGGTGCTGTGGCAGATATCACACTCGGCCGCGGTCTGAAGGTGCTCACCGGATTTGCCCTTGGCCGTGCTGCCGTCGTGGCAGCTGCTGCAGGGGCCACTGATGGTATCGTGGGCGAAATTGGCCGGGGTCCAGCCATTGGTGCCGTGGCAGGCAGCACAGTCCGCGGTGGTCGGCACATGGCGTCCGGATTTGCCCTCCGCAATATTGCCGTTATGGCAGGCATTGCAGGCACCACTGACATTCTTGTGGGAGAAATTGGCAGGCGTCCAGCCGTTGCTGCTGTGACAGCCACTACAGTCTGCAGTGGTGGGGACATGATTCTCGGACTTGCCCTGCGCCGTATTGCCGTTATGACAGGCATTGCAGGCACCACTGATATTCTTGTGAGAGAAGTTGGCGGGCACCCAGCCGTTGGTACCGTGGCAGGTATCACAGTTCTCCCCGGTCTGAACATGATCCCCGGACTTACCCATCGCCGTGCTGCCGTTATGGCAGGAATCACAGACTCCACTGAAGCTGTCGTGGTTGAAATTGGCGGGAACCCAACCATTGGTATCGTGACAAATATCGCATCCGGCCATGGTCTGCAGGTGATCGGACGACTTGCCGGTCGCCGTCAGGCCATTGTGGCAATTGCTGCAAACGCCGCTCACCGCGCTGTGATCGAAATGCGTGGGAGACCAGGCCTGGGTGCTGTGACAATCCACACACTCGGCCGTGGTTTGTAGATGGTTCACCGACTTGCCGGTGGCATTGACGCCGTTGTGACACTGACCGCAACGCTGGCCGACGTTGTCATGGTCAAATCGGGCCGGCAACCAGGCGATGGTGCCATGGCAATCCTCACACTGCGCCTTTGTCCGCACATGAGCAGCAGGCATGCCCCCCGCCTCACTGCCCGACGCATGGCACTGATTGCAGTTACCCACCACCGAGGAATGATCCAGCACCACCGCCGTCCAGGCAAAGGTGACGTGGCAGTTGTCGCAGAGCTCATTGCTGGGCGGGTGATCGGTGGACTTGCCGGGGGCGATCTGACCGTTATGGCAGGCGCCGCACTGTTGCGGTGTGCCCTTGAATACCCCCTGGACATGGCAGTTCGCACAGGGCAACGTCTGGTGCTGGCCGGTGAGCGGGAATCCCGTATCGAAATGATCGAAGTCTTTTTGCGGCGCCATACTGTCCGCCAGCACCAGCAATGGCAGTGTCAGCAGGGCCAGCAACCACAGCACATGACGCTTGTCCAGAAATTCCATTTTCATTAGCTCACATCCTTATTTCGTCAAACGATTTCACGCCGTGACAGCGCCCGCAGCGGCGTCCGAAACCACCGTTGTGGGCGTCATCCGACAGATGGCAATAACTGCAATCAGTGGATAACTTAATCTTCTCCGTCACCACCTCGCGGTGGCAGGCCTCACAGACGATGCCGCGATGTGCCCCTTCCAGCTTGAAGTCCGTTTTCTTGTCATGGTCGAAGTCCCAGGCCTTCCAGTCGCCCACGTAGTGACAAACCCCACAGTTGGCCCCCAGGCGTCGCCGGTGCGTATCATCCACCGCATGACAGGAGACACAGGACACCTTGGCATCCTTGAAATTCCCCGAGGCATGACACTCCTCACAGGCCACCGTGGCGTGTGCCCCTAAGAGGGGAAAATTCGCCAGGTCGTGATCAAAGGCAACCTTGCCGGACCAGCTCTCCTCGTTGTGACAATCCGCGCACTGCTTGCCCTGCTGGCCACCGTGTACGTCATGGCTGCGGTGACAATCGATACAATGCACACCCAGTTCTTCCTTGTAGATGTCACCCGCATGGCAATCCACGCAGGCAACCTTTTTGTGTTTTCCCTTGAGGGGGAAATCCGTCTTGTCGTGGCGGAAGGTGGTCTTCTTCCAGCCCTTGGTCGAATGGCAGGACTTGCACTTGCGGCCATATTGCCCCTTGTGTTCATCGTGCAGCCGATGACAGGAATAGCAGTCCGTCTTGAGTGGTTCACGCTTGGCCTTTGGCTTCGGTGCATCGCGATGGCATTGTTCACAGGCCACCTTTTGATGCCGTCCGGTCAGGCGGTAATCCGTGTCCTTGTCATGATCAAAATGCTGCGTCGCCCAGCCGTTGACATCGTGACAATCCTTGCATTTTTTACCGTATCTTCCACGGTGCACATCATCGCTGCGGTGGCAGCTGATGCAGGTCTTGGCGACGGCGCGATAAGTCTGCTGCGGATGGCAATTTTGACATACCACCCCCTTGTGTTTGCCGCGCAGCTTGAATTCGGTCTGGCCGTGATCAAAGCGAAAATCGAGCCAACGGTTCTCGCCATGACAACTGTCGCAACGCTTGCCTAGCTTGCCGTCGTGGGGATCATCCGACTCATGGCAGTCCACACAGGCCTTCGGCGCCTGACGATAGGTCTTCTTCGGCTTGTGGCAGGCCTTGCAGGGGGCGTCACGGTGGCGGCCGCGTAACACAAAGTCACTGTTATCGTGATTGAAGGTCTGGGTGTCCAGCAACACCATCCTGGCGTCGCGGCCCTTGTGTTCGGCGTGACAAACGCGACACGCCTTTTTGCGAACCTCCGCCAGACGACCGTGGAATCCCCGTTTGTCACGTAGATCCTCCGCAATATTGCGGTGGTCGTGACAGTCAAGGCACAGCTTGTTTTGCTCCTCCTTACTTAACAGCCGATGACAGACATCACAGTCGTCCTCGTACTTTGCATGGCTGGCATGCAAAGGGCCGGGCATCAGGGCCTTTTCCATCTGGTCAACCAGCCCCGCCTGGACAGCTGATGAAAGACCGGCAAGACAAACCGACATTATCCAGATCCAGGCTCTCATTCAGTAAATATGCACCGCGATCACATGCACCACACCGCTGATGAACAACAGAACCAGAAAAGGCACATGGGCATGCCGCCAAAAGGCGAAGAACCGTTCATAGGCGCTGAACAGCGCCACCTTGCGCAGAGTCTGCAGATAACCCCGTAACTGCCGCCGGTAGGCCCGCCGCCGTTGTCGCAGCTGTACCGCCGGCCAGCCTTCCGCCCTGGCCTGCGCGGACAACTGCCGGCGCATCCGGCGGCGCAACTGAAATCCGACCCAACGGCTACGCCAGCCGAAGCTCATCAGATCCCACCAGGCCCGCAGCAGACCGGGGGGATGACTCATGACGGCCTCCGTAAAAGCATCAAGCTGGGGCGTGTGAATACCCTGGCCGGCCTGCGCCAGACTTTCCCGCATCTCATCCACCCGGCCCTTCTGCCCACTCAGGCTGTAGTGAATCTTGGAGTACAAATAACGCCCCATGATGCCGCTCACGAACACCAACAACATGGAAAACAGCGCCACCGCGCCATTCAACGAACCAATCCGGAAGGTGGAATGCAGCACCACCAGCACCGGCCCGGCAATGCCGAAAAAAATATGCAACCGCAACCAATGGCGCATGAAGCCTATACTCCGCAGCCGGCGTACCCGTTTGAACAAGGCATACCCCATGGCCAGCAGCATCATGCTGCCGCCCACCAGACCCAAGGCGTAACCCAGACCCTCATCGGGCACGTAATAGCGTTCATCCCAAAGCAGCCGCCCACCGATAAACAGGCCAATCATGGCGAGCATCAGCCCCAGCGCCAGAAACAGCTCGCGGCGTCTGGCCAGTTGTCTGACGGTATCCACGCCTGCGGATGAAACAGGCCCCGGCGAGGAACCACGTCCACCGGTACCCGCCGCGCCATCCGGCCCCGGCGGTGTCCGGCTGACACGTCGCAGATCATCCAGACCGGCCATGGGCCGTGTTCTTTTCTGTCGTATCGAGGTTTTCATCAAACATCCATGAACAGCAAGCATCCGAACTGCAGGGAAGAATGTATCTCTTCAATAATCGTCGGCCGCGGACTATCATCCGCAGCAACCAAAATGGCTTGAAGGACCAAAAAACAGCTTTACCGCATCAACCGCTGCCCCTCTTGATCCTATTAAAGCTACAGATATGCCGATTGATCCGTTTTATGGAACGATCACCGGCTGAAAAAGGTTCCCTCAACTGGACGCTCTCATGGAAGAAAAAATCTCCACCGCCAGCGAATACCTGATCATCCTCATCTATCTGCTGCCCATTGTGCTCTTCTGGCTGTACCGGATATTGAAATCCCGCCGCGCCAGCCACCGCCATACGCAGGCGCTGGAAGAGAACCGGCAAGCCGGGCTGACCGAGCCCGCCTCCCTCCACCCCATCAGCAACCGTGACCTATGCATCGCCTGCAACGCCTGCGTCAAGGCCTGCCCCGAGGGCAATGTGCTGGCGATCATCAACGACAAGGTGGAACTGGTGAACCCCACCCACTGCATCGGCCACGGCGCCTGCGCGCGCGCCTGTCCGGTAAACGCCATCACCCTGGTGTTCGGCACGGAAAAACGCGGCGTGGATATCCCCAATATCAACGCCAACTTCGAAACCAACGTGCCCGGCATCTTCATCGCTGGCGAACTGGGCGGCATGGGCCTGATTCGCAACGCCGTGGAACAGGGACGGCAGGCCATGGAAGCCATCTGCAAAAAACCACGCATCGATGACAAAGACCAACTGGACGTGGTCATCATCGGCGCCGGCCCCGCCGGTTTCTCCGCCTCACTGTCGGCGCTGCAAAACAAACTGCGCTTCGTCACCCTCGAACAGGAAACCTTCGGCGGCACCGTCTCCCACTACCCACGTGGAAAGATCGTCATGACCCAGCCCGCAGAGCTGGCCATCATCGGCAAGATCAGGTTCCGTGAAACTACAAAAGAAGAACTGATGGCATTCTGGGAAAAAGTGGTACAGGACACAGGCCTGCAGGTGAACTGCAACGAGCGCATGGAATCCATCACCCCCTTCGAGGGTGGCTATGAGGTCAAAACTACCAAGACAAGCTACCGCACCAGCAATATTCTCCTCGCCATCGGCCGCCGTGGCACACCGCGAAAACTGGGCGTGCCAGGTGAAGAACTGCCCAAGGTGGTCTATCGTCTCGTAGACCCGGAACAATACCGAGACAAACACGTACTCATCGTGGGCGGCGGCGACAGCGCCCTGGAAGCCGCTACCAGCATCGCCGAAGAGCCCGGCACCACCGTCACCCTCTCCTACCGCAGCGGTGCCTTTTCCCGCGCCAAGGAAAAGAATCGTCAGAAAGTGGAAGCCGCCGAAGCAGCAGGCAAGCTCACTGTGTTACTAAAATCCAACACCAAGGAAATTACCAGGCGATCAGTGATACTCGATCAGGAAGGGAAAAAAATCGAAATTGACAATGACGCCATCATCGTCAGCGCCGGCGGTATCCTGCCCACCGGCATGCTACGGGATATGGGCATTAAAGTTGATACAAAGTTTGGGACAGCATGACATTAAGAGAGGAGACCATCATGCTTTCCTGAATGGCAAGAAACAACCCCGCAGTAAACAGATGGACTGTTCATATTCTATGCGGATTCAATCCTGGTGCGAAACTGTACTATCCGATAAGTTTCATGAAACCCAACGGCCTTGAAAAATTCTTGGGCCTTTAGATTCACCAACTCGGTATCCACGCCTAACTCTGCAAACCCTTTCTCTTTACACCAGTCTTTTATGGCGCCAATTGCCTCTCTTCCAAGCCCTATGCCACGATATTCTTTTTTTATATACAAACCTTCAAGATAGGCCACAGGAGTACTTAAACAGCCATCAACAATATTCCTCGACGACAACTCGGCCAAGCCAAGTATCCGACTGTTTTCACTTGCCAGAAAATAGCAGAACCAATCGTCACTCAAGAATATTTTTTTCATTTCCAATTCATGAAATTCATCGTCGAGAGAGCTATAAACCCCTTCTCGCATTTCTTTCCATAGCGCAAACTGGCTTTCCTTTATTGATAGAAGTTTCATCTGTTTATAGATCATCTTGGAAACTGGAAATAAACCCTGTTTCAAAACAAGCCAAACAGGCCCTTTTTTTTGCCATCGAATGACTCGATGGTTTTTGCAATACCCTCTTTGGCACTGCTATCCATAGCGATGCTGCGTGGTGTTTCCCTTTGCTTGTTCTTCAAATCCGGGTCCGCCCCACTGTCCAGCAGCAGGCGCACCATGCTCTCATGGCCAGCCCTCACGGCGGCCATCAGAGGCGTATTGCGCAGATCGTTCTCGGCATCCACCTCAGCCCCCTGTTCAAGCAACAGGCGCGCAACTTCGACATGGCCTGCATCCGCGGCAACGTGCAGGGGTGTATTCCCCTGGGCGCTGCCGGCATTGATATCGGCACCGTTGGCGAGCAACAGGCGCACGGTCTGCTCGTGGCCATAGCGGATAGCGGCCATGAGGGGGGTTTCCGGGCTTTTGGGGGCGGCGGGAATACCGCGCTCCAACAATGACTGCGCAACCTTTGTCTGACCGTGACGCGCCGCCAGCCACAGCAGGCCATGGCCGGCTTCATCCTGCCATGCCAGTGACACTCTTTGCGCCCGGTGTTGTTGAATGAGGCGAGTGGCTAGTCGTTGATGGCCACGCTCGATGGCGAGACTGAGTGCCGTTTTCCCTGCCTTTGTCTTTGCGCTGACGCCGGCACCATGGTCTAACAGGGCTTGGGCAGCAGCAAGCTGGTCGGCATGGATGGCCAGTATCAAGGCATCACGGCCCCGTTTGTCGCGTAGGCCAGGGTTGGCTCCCCTTTTAATCAGGTCTATCAGACTCGCCGGGTCACCGTTGCGGGCCATGAACATAAGTGCGGTAACACCTTCCCTATCCTTGGTATTGGGCCGAGCGCCATTGTCTAACAAGATTTGCAGGATAGCAGTATGACCCTGCTGAGCGGCAAGCATCAGGGGTGTTGTGCCGCCGGAGCCAGCTTGGTTCGGGCTGCGGCCCTTTTTCAACAGATTGCGCACCACCGCACTCTGCCCCTCCCAGGCGGCAATCATGAGTTCACTCCAGCCGGCGTAACGCTGGACATCCGTCTTTTTTCCGGTCTTGTCTTTTTTCGGGGACTGAAACTTGGGCACCTTGGATATCGAAGCGGGTTTTGCGCCCGCCGCCAGCAGGATAGCGGCCGTGGCCTGACGCCCGCTGGCCTGAGCCAGACTCAATGCAGTCTGCCCGGCGCGGCTGCTCTGATTGATGTCGGCCTTATGTGCCAGCAGGTATTTTACCGTCTCCGTGTATCCCTGCTCGGCGGCGAACATAAGGGCTGTTTCAGCCATCCGACTGCGGGCGTTTATCGACGCACCCGCAGCCACAAGTCGTTTTGCACTGCCCAGTTGCCCCTTGGCCGCGGCAAACATCAGGGCCGTCCAGCCCTGCTTGTTGCTGAGATTGGGATTTGCACCGGCCTTGAGCAGACGAGCCAGAATGCCGTGCTGAATCTGGTCAGCGGCGATCATTAGGGCCGTGTCGCCATATTCATTGCGAGCATCCAGATCAGTGCCCGCCTGTAACAGCTGCCTCACCACACCCTCGTGGCCATTTTGGGTAGCGAGCATGAGAACTGTCCAACCGCGCCGATCAGCCTGTTCCGCTGACGCTCCCCCGTTGAGTAGCGCCGAAACGCCAGGCTCGAATCCCTCGATTGCTGCCCACATTAGCGCCGTGCGGCCATCACTGCCGGTGGCATTCAGCGCGACGCCCGCCTTGAGCAGAGACTTGAGCAGTGCCGGTTGCTGTGCACGAACGGCGAGCACCAACAGCGGCGTGTTGTCGGCATCACGGTCATCAGGACTGGCCCCGGCCTGCAACAAAAGCTCTATGAGGTCGACATCACCGCGTTTTACCGCATGGACCAGCGACGATTCACCGCGCTTGTCACGTTCGCTGGGATTCGCCCCTGCCTGGAGCAGCCGCGCAGCCGCCTCCGTCCGAGACTTGCGGACCGCGGCCATTAACGGTGTACGGCCCAAATGGTCAGGTGATGCCAACGCCGCACCGGCCTCAAGCAAGGTATCCAACACCGTCGTGGCACCGGCGTCGGCGGCCAGCCAAAGTGCCGTTTCCCCCCGCTGATTGACGGCATCAGGCAAGGCTCTGGCACGCAACAGCACCTGCGTGACCTCGGAATGACGGTGGGATGCGGCCTGCATCAGAGGAGTATTGCCCTGTGGGTCAGCAGCATGATTGGGATCAACGCCACGGATCAGCAGTTGCTTCACCTTCACGTCGTCACCACCCCGTGCGGCGATGCGCAAACTTTCACCGGGGTTCTGCGATTTACCGGAAGCCGTGTCGGCGATAGCTCCACCGCTGGCCAATGCCAGCAATTGCTCCCCGGCACGTCGATGCTTCTGCGCCGCCGCGCGCTGATACCACGCCCGGGCGGCATCGAGATCCCGCATTACGCCACGGCCGTGTTCCAACATCAGGCCGTAGCTGTACTGAGCCTTGGCATAACCTTGTCGGGCAGACTTGCCGTGCCAGTACGCAGCCTGCTTTGCATCCTTCGGCACACCCCGGCCGGCACGGTAGAGGGAACCCAGCAGATACTGCGCCTCGGCGTCACCCTGCTCGGCCGCGTGTCGAAACCACCGCGCCGCCTCTGCATAGTCACGCGCAACACCATGCCCCTTGCGCCACATATCACCCAGACGCGTCTGCGCACGGGCATCGCCCTGCCGGGCAAGCCCTCGCCAGATATCGAGAGCCTGTGCATACAGACCATTTTTGTAGGCAAGCTGCGCATCCTCGAGAGGAGTGGCCCACGCTGGATTGACAGTCAATAGAAATCCACACAGCCCGAGGACAGACCGTATTTTGCTTTTTATCTTGCCGCCGTTGTTACCCAATGATTGTTTCTCTGCCAACCGTCGGAGGTAAGCAAGTCCATCGTTCCCACACAACAAGTGCTCTTTCAAGATTATAGATTCAGCGTTCCTGTGGTGTTTCGCGGTAAGCACTGCACCAACAGTAGGCGCTTTCGGTGACGTGGCAGCGGAACACCACGGGAGCCCCCATGCAGCCTCTACCGACAGGCCGGATATCCGGAAGGATAGCCTATCCCTGCCATTCGAGAACGCAAGGGATATCAGGAATATTCATGAATGAGGTGCAGGACTGACGCCACCTGCAAGAAGATCGGCTTTCTGCTCAAATCTTTGCGCCCCGCCTATTTAATATCCACTGCGTGCAGTGTGACTCACTATTTGCAGCAAACGGCCACATTGGTTGAATCCAGGCAATGAGTAGAAACGCCCGAAATATCCAACACCATATTCTCCAAACCTCTGCGACAAGCAGGATTTTTATCACCGGCCCAGCCACACAAAAGATCAATGCTTACACTCACCCCGCGAATGCGGCTTGCAGACGCGGCCGTCCAGCCAGCGGGCCTGGCTGAGGTTGGCGCCGGTGAAATCGGTGTTGTCCAGCGTTGCACCACGTAAATCGGCATTACTGAGATCGGCATCGACGAAACGGGCATTGCTGAGATCGGCATTCTGCAAAATCGCGTAGGCCATGTTGGCGCCACTGAGATTGGCGCCGTGGAGCTTGCTCTTGCGCAGATTGGTGCCCACCAGCGTCGCCCGTTGCAGGTCGACATCGGTGAGATTACTCACCGACAGATTGGCATAGGCCAGGTCCGCGCCGGTGAACAACGAACCGCGCAGGTCGGCACTGGTGAGATTGGCATTGCGCAGGCGCGAACCACGCAGATCCATGGACACCAGCTGCACACCCTCCATGAAGCAATTGCTCCAGTTCACCCAGGGCTGGGGAATCGCATTGCAGTCCGAAGCATGGTGTTCCTCCCAGGGCTGAAAATAGAGCGCACTGCCCACCACCGCCGCCAGCAGCAGGGCCGCCACCGCGCCGCGCAGGAAATAATTCTGCCGGGTATGCTTCGCCGCCTCGGCGATCGCCGTCTTGATCTC
>DRKQ01000168.1 GCA_011051685.1 Gammaproteobacteria bacterium | reverse complement strand
GCGCGCCGATAGACCTGGTCAGCCTCTTCGCTGCGCCCCTGCTGGGCCAGCACCCAGCCCAGGGAATCCAGGATGCGCGCATCCTGCGGATCCAGCTGCTGGGCAATGCTCAGTTCCGCCTCGGCCAGCTCCGTCAATCCCAGGTCCGACAATATCTGTCCCAGCAGCAGGTGGCCCTGGGCATCGCCGTGGTTTGCCTGCACCGCCCGCTTGGCAAAATCCAGGGCAATGGGCAGGCGCCCCACTCCATAGGCCAAATAGGACAGTTTCAGCAGGCTGCCAAAGTGCTCGGGGACCACATCGAGAATGGCCCGCAAGGCCTGTTCCATTTCCGCCGCCCGGCCCGCGGCCTCCAACTGCTCGGCCCGATGCCACAATTGTTTGACGCGGGCAGCCGGTTTGGCGGCTGCCTTTTTACCCCCGGGGTGCTTTGCCATGAATGGATTTCCGTTCGCCTACACGTTTGACCGGGCGCTTGCCTGGGAAACCGTCACCAGCTCATCCAGCTTGGCCAGCGCCTGGCCACCGGCCAGCACCTCAGCGGCCCTGGCAACACCCGTGGCCAGCGAGTCGGCCAGACCAGCAACATAAAGCGCTGCGCCAGCATTGAGTTGCACGGTATCCCGCGCCGGGCCGGACCGGTTTTCCAACACACCCTTGATGACCGCCAGGGACTGCCCCGCGTCCTCTACTTTCAGTGAGGCCACATCGCTCGTAACCAGGCCGAAGTCCTCGGGGCGAATGGTGTAGGTGCTGACCTCACCGTCCTTCAACTCGGCCACAAAGGTGGACGCACCGATGCTGATCTCGTCCATGCCATCTTCCGCGTGCACCACCAGCACATGATTGCTGCCGAGGTTTTTCAGCACCTGGGCCAGGGGCTCCACCAGCGCCTTACTGAACACCCCCAGCAACTGATTGGGCGCGCCGGCGGGATTGGTCAGCGGGCCCAGCACGTTAAAAATCGTGCGCACGCCCATCTCCTTGCGTGGACCGATGGCGTGCTTCATGGCGCCGTGATGCTTGGGCGCGAACATGAAACCCACGCCCACTTCATTGACGCAGCGGGCCACCTGCTCGGGGCCGAGATCCAGATTCACCCCGGCGGCCTCCAGCAGGTCGGCACTGCCGGACTTGCTGGAGACGGAACGGTTGCCATGCTTGGCCACCTTGCCGCCGGCTGCGGCCACCACGAAACAACTCGCGGTGGAAATATTGAAGGTGCTGCTGCCGTCGCCGCCGGTACCGACGATATCCACCACGTGCTCACCACTGACATCCACCTTGGTGGCCAGCTCACGCATCACCTGCGCGGCGGCGGTGATCTCGTCGATGGTCTCGCCCTTCATGCGCAGGCCGATGAGAAAACCGCCGATCTGCGCCGGCGTCGCCTCGCCGGTCATGATGGTGTTCATCACCGACCGCATTTCCTCGCGCGACAGATCGCGGCGCTCGGTGACCGCGCGAATGGCTTGTTGCATGTCCATGGTCAGTTTCCTCTATCAAACGCCTTGAAATAAACGCAAAGATCGCAAAGGCGCAAAGGACGCAAAGCTTTTTGAAAAAGCTCCCGTAAATTTATCCACCAGCAGCGGCAGCCGGCTAGCAGAATGATTGATCGAGCAAAGTATTCCTAAATTTTCTTTGCGTTCTTTGCGCCTTTGCGGCCTTTGCGTTAAATACTCGTTGTCAAAAAATTCTGCAGCATGTCGTGACCGTACCGGGTCAAAATCGACTCGGGATGAAATTGCACGCCCTCCACTTCCAGCTCCCGGTGGCGCACACCCATGATCTCGTCCAGCTCGCCGTTTTCGTCTTCCGTCCACGCGGTCACTTCCAGGCAATCGGGCAGGCTGTCCTTTTCGATCACCAGGGAATGATAGCGCGTCGCCTCGAAGGGGTTTTCCAGTCCGGAAAACACGCCCACATTTTTATGATGCATCATCGAGGTCTTGCCGTGCATGATTTCGCGCGCATGGACGATCCGGCCGCCAAAGGCCTGGCCAATACTCTGGTGGCCCAGGCACACACCGAGCAAAGGCACCTTGCCGGCGAAGTGCTTGATCACCGCCAGCGAGATACCCGCCTCGTTGGGCGTACACGGCCCGGGGGAGATCACAATGCGTTCAGGATTCAGCTTGATCACTTCATCCAGGGTGATCTGGTCATTGCGATGTACGCACACCTCCGCACCCAGCTCACCGAAATATTGCACCAGGTTGTAGGTGAAGGAATCGTAGTTGTCGATCATCAAGAGCATTTTTCAGCCCCGGAGTTGTAAACGCATAGGACGCAAAGGCGTGGAGAACGCAAAGCCAATCATAAGTTATTCACCACTCTTTGAATGCCATGTTTGAGCAATTGCTCGTTAAAGTTTATCAATATTCCCAGTTTCCGGCGGGTCAAGCGCAGATAGGTTAACAACTGGGCCTTGTGAATTTCACTGAGACTGGCTACCGCTTTCAGCTCAACGATCAGCTTGTCTCCCACCATCAAATCCACTCTGTATGCATCTTCTACCGCTACACCTTTATAGTCCACGGCGACGGGCACCTCGGTTTCAAAACTTATTTCCCTGAGCGTCAACTCTCGGCTCAGACAAGTCTGATAGGCCGATTCCATCAACCCCGGCCCAAGGTGCTTGTGCACCTCGATAGCAGCCCCGATTAGCTCATTCGCCAACGCGTTTTCATCCATAAAACCTTTACGTCCTTTGCGCCTCTGCGTCCTTTGCGTTTATTACACCTAACGATGCACATCCTCCGAACCATCCAGCCCAGCCTCGGCCATGGCCACGGCGCGGAACACCGCGCGCCCCTTGTTCATGGTTTCCTTCCATTCGAGATTCGGCTGCGAGTCGTAGACCACGCCGGCCCCAGCCTGGATGTGCAACTGGCCGGATTTGATCACCGCGGTGCGTATGGCAATGGCGGTGTCCATGTTGCCGTTCCAGCCGAGATAACCCACGGCGCCGGCATAGAGGCCACGCTTCACCGGCTCCAGTTCGTCGATGATTTCCATGGCGCGGATCTTCGGCGCGCCGCTGACGGTGCCGGCGGGAAAGGTGGCGCGCAGCACGTCCATGGCCGACATGCCGGGTTTTAGTTTGCCTTCCACGTTGGAGACGATGTGCATCACGTGTGAATAACGCTCCACCACCATCTTTTCCGTCAGCTCAACCGTGCCGGTCCGGGCGATGCGCCCCACGTCATTGCGCCCGAGATCGATGAGCATGAGATGCTCGGCCAGCTCCTTGGGATCGGCCAGCAGCTCTGCCTCCATGGCGCGATCCTCGGCCGCGTCGTGACCGCGACGCCGGGTGCCGGCGATGGGCCTAACGGTAACTATATCGTCTTCCAGGCGGGTGAGGATCTCCGGCGAGGAACCGGCGATGTGAAAGTCGTGCAGGTTGAGATAAAACATGTACGGTGAGGGATTGAGGCTGCGCAGGGCGCGATACAGGTCCAGTGGTGGCGCGGAAAACGGGATGGACAGGCGCTGCGACAACACCACCTGCATCACGTCGCCCTCGACGATGTAGTCCCTGGCCTTTTCCACCGCCTGCTTGAAGCCGGCCTCGGTAAAGCCGGAGACGAAAT
>DRKQ01000167.1 GCA_011051685.1 Gammaproteobacteria bacterium | reverse complement strand
CTCACCGCCGTGAACCTGGATATCGAAGGCTACCAGCTGTATCGCCTGCGTATCCGGCCCCACGGCGACCGCGAGGGCAACATCCTCAAGGTGCACAACAAGGCGCCGGAGAAATTCCCCGAGCCAGAAGATATCCAGCTGATGAAATACCTGGGCATTATGATGTCCGAACGCCATGGCTTCGGTGAACACCAGACCCGCATCTTTGCCAAAAAGCCCGAGTACATCTCTCACTACCTGCGTGACTGGGCCTGTGACCTGGCCGACGTGGTGGGCGTGGGAGTTTCTTCATGGTCCAACCTGCGCGGAGTGTTCTCCATGAACATCGGCGACGCCAACCTGGACAAGTATTACCGGTTAGTGGATCAGGGCAGGGTCTCGGTGAATCGTGGCAAGATCCGCAGTGTGGACGACGAGCGCCGCCGCTGTTTTATCCTGCCGCTGAAAAATTCACGGGTCAGTAAACAGGTATTCCGGGAACGCACCGGGGAAACCGTGGAGCAGTGTTTCGGTCAGGCCATTGAGCCGTTCAAAAATCTCGGCCTGATGGACGAAGACGACAGCCATGTGTGGCTGACCCGGCGGGGACGCTTTTTCGCCGATGAGATCAGCACCCAGTTTTTTGATCCCAACTACCTGCCCTTCCCGGAAGTGGCGCGCCTTGCCGAGACCGGCTGACGATTCCAGAGTCAGGTTCGCGCCTCACCAGGCCAAACTGCTGAAGTAGAGGCCCACTCCCGCCACGGCGGCCAGGGCCCCGCTGACTTCACGCCAGCTGACATGCTCTTTCAGCCAGAGGGCCGCCAGTGGCAAAATAAACAGGGGACTGGTGGAGTTGAGCGTGGCGGCCACCGCGGCATGGGTGTATTTGAGTGCTGCGATGGACAGCCAGGTGCCCAGCAGTGCACCGATAATAGAGGCCACAAACAAGGTCTTCATCAGGGCTGTGTCGCGCAGCGGGCTGACCCAGCCCAGCAGGTCGCGCACCATCAACCCCCAAAAGGTGAGCCCGGCAATGGCGAAGGCCTGGCGCACGAAGGTGGCTTCCAGCGCGGGGATGTCGGCCACTCCCAGCTTGCTGGCGATGATGCCCAGGGCATTGGCGGCAACGAACAGCAGGCCATAAAACAGACCGGCACGATGGCCTTGCCGTGATCGCTGCTGCGCATTTTCCTGGGGCGCCCGTTGCCACAATACATAGGTCACACCGGTGATGGTCAGCGCCATGCCCAGCCAGGCCATGAGGGTCATGCGTTCCTGCAAAAAGAGCACGGCGATGAGGGCGGTGGTGACCGGGATCAGGGATCCCAGCAGCAATGTGCGGCGCGCCCCCAGGCGCACCAGGGTGAGAAAATACAGGGTGTCGCCGAAGCAGATCCCCACCAGGCCGCTGATCGCCAGGGCCACAAGGCTGTTTGTGTCCAAGCCGGAGAGCTCGTCAAAAAAACCCGGCAACAACAGGGCGGCCATAAACACCAGGGCCACCACTCCCTTGCCCAGGTTGATGCCCATGGCGCTGACACGCTCGCCAATGCGCCGGAACAAAATGGCCGATATCGCCCAGCAAAGCGCCGACAGCAAAGCGGCAACAGCTCCCAGAAGATGTCCCTGTATAGCAGTGATGGAGGTGTGCCCTGTTATTAAAATGATGTATTAAAATCTGCCCCGCAGGACACCATGACCTGGCTGAAAGTACCTGCGCTACGTGATGTTTTGGTGATGATGAACGGGTACTATAGCATTTTCACAGTAAACCCATTATCAGGTTCAAGGAAGATGAGAAGGAAAATCTATCAAACAGGTGGTCTGTATTTTCTGCTGATATGGCTTGCCGGCTGCAGCCATGGTACGCGTATTGGCCAGCCGTTCATGACCGTGCCTCACCCGGGCAAGTACCAGCTTGCCTACTACACACCCTCACAGGAGCATCCGGTCTATTCCATTGCCACCGTGGACGGGCGGAAATTCTACGTCAAGGACGATGTGGTCATGCCATCGGCGCAGAGCATGTACTTGCTGTCTCACTGGGTGTTGCACGAGGGTGAAACCGTACTGGACATGGGCACCGGCTCAGGGGTGCAGGCGGTGTTTGCCGCCGACAAGGCCAGTCATGTGCTGGCCACGGACATCAATCCCGCCGCGGTGGAAATGGCGAAGTTCAATGCCGAAAAGAATGGTGTGGGGGACAGGGTCGAGGTACGAAAGAGTGATTTGTTTTCCGCCATTGGCAAGAATGAAAAATTTGATGTCATCCTGTTCAATATCGACTATCCCCACAACGAGGCAACCCAGGGGCTCTGGAAATTGCACGAGCGCTTTTTTGCCCAGGTAAAGGATCATCTTAATCCGAATGGCCGTCTCTATTACCAGTCGGGCCGGATTGAGAATATTGCCCGCATCGACGAAATGGTGCGCAACAACGGCATGTCCATAATCAGTATGCGTATGGACGCTGCCCTGGAAGTGGACAAACAACCGATCGTGTTTCTCATCAAGCGCAATGAAGACTTGCAGATAAAGCCGGATGCATGGGGTGGTGGATAATTTTCAGTGCTGAGTGCTGAGGGTTATTCAGGTGGGGTTGGCTTTTCCCCCTATGTATCTAGTCTTTTCCTAGTTCCTAGTTCCTAGTTCCTAGTTCCTAGTTCCTAGTTCCTAGTTCCTAGTTCCTAGTTCCTAGTTCCTAGTGACTTAAATTATGGAGCGGGTAGCGGGAGTCGACCGTTCTCGCGTAGCGAAACGGGGCGGACGTTTTATGTCCGTCAACCCGGCAGAGCACGGTGCTGATGCGTAGTACGAT
>DRKQ01000166.1 GCA_011051685.1 Gammaproteobacteria bacterium | reverse complement strand
CGTTTGACGCCGTCGGCGTTTTGGTCGAAGAGGACACCGTTGTAGCCATCGGTGGCGAGGGTTTCGATACCGTCGCCGTCGAGGTCTAAAGCGAGGGGGTCGCGGCGTGGGGGTTGGACCCAGTTTAGGAATTGGTTGTAGCTGTTGATTCCAATATCAAGGAGATCGTTAAATTCTCCGGCTAGTGAGTCCCACATTGCGTTCAGATCTTGATCCAAGTTTCGCATAAACTCATCCATACTGAATTCTGAGAACTCAATTCTCAATCTATCCAATAGGTCGAAAAAAGGGTTCCAATCTTGATTTTGTGACCAGCTGCTCGCAGAATCATACGCTGCCGAAAATGCTTCAGACATAGCTATATCGGCAGCGACAGACGCAGCTGGACCCGCAGGAAGTGCGCCAATACCAGCAAGAGCCCCCAGTACAGCAGCAAAAGAATCTCTTGTTGCCGAATTCCAATCTTGAGAAATTCCGTCTTGTGCGATATTTGTTAAATCCTGCGCATCAAGTGCAGCCCCTACTATTGGAGCACCATCATTTGCACGATCTATAATAAAAGCTGTTGCCTCACCAGAGGCAATTGCCCCCTCAAGGCGTTGCAGCAAGGCTTGAGCCGCAGCACCACCATCAGCAGTAAATATTCCATCACGAGTGATAACAATAGTTATGCCAGCCATTTCTTTCTCCTTTATAATTCTAATATCAAACGTAAAATTAAATTACGCAATCCATCTATGACATTATTTCTTTACCGTTGCAATAATTACTAATAATGTACCGATGCCAAATAGAAATAGTGGATACCCATAGACCCCAAACAAATCAGAAAGATTATTCCACAACCATGCCCATCGCCCAGTCGTTGAAGGTGAAATGACATTAGCGATATTTAAAATTGCTAACACGTAACAAGCTATCCCTATAATAAGAGAGATATTCTTTGCCTCACTTCGGTTTGTAAAAAAATATTTTCCAGACATGGTTTTCTTCCTTATTAGCCAAAAAACAGAAACCGGATTCAAAGAAAAATTCCCTCTAAATATACAAAACAAAGTTATTAACCATTACCCCTACCCCTCCTCAAGCTTGGTATCGTCATCGTTATAACAAAAAACCGCATCATTGCTCGCTGCAATATTCCCACTCACCAGCACTTCATTATAATCAATAAAGCTAACGATAACTGGTTATACGTATCCCTATCAAACAAAGTAATATCCCTCGACATCCTTGACTCTTGGCCTCCCTGGTTTTCCAGGAACTACTCTTCGTTGCGTCATCGCCGCTATTTTTTCCTTGAAGTGATCCTTACCTAAAACCAATTCCTGATTCACGGCCTTGCGTATTTCATCCAGTGTTGTATAGCCAATAGAATGTGAAAATGTTGCGTGATAAACGCTGGCACGCTCATCGATATTTTTTCCCAGTGCCGTGTAGACAGGATGCTCGAATATCCGTGCATTTTCTTTTCCTCGAGCATTACGCTCATAACTTGACCATGGATATTCGCCAGGTTCTTCGACCATACCGGCCCGTAGAGGATTAAGTTCAATGTATTTCATGCAGGTCAACAGGTAGTGCTCGGTATCCACCAGGCTGGCTTTGTATCTTCCTTCCCACAATGTGCCTGTCCGGTGATATTTTGTATTGACGTAGCGTACATATTTCCGGCCGATGGATTGCATCATCTGGGATATACCGTAATCCATTTGTGGTGTTGCGAGAATGTGTACATGATTGGTCATTAATACGTATGCATGGATCAGGCAGCCAAATTTTTCGGCCGATTGTTGGAGGCAATTGAGATAGTAGATGTAGTCGCTGTCTGCGAAGAAACAGGGCTCGCAATTGTTTCCGCGCTGGATGACGTGCTGGGGTACGCCGATGAGGTTGAATCTGGGCTTCCTTGCCATTGTTTTGCTTCCGTTTTTTTCTGAGTATTCACTGATTTTGTGATTCTGTCATTTCGATTTTCGTATATTAGAAACAATTGTTCTCTGACCCCGATTTAGCGTTCGCGGATGCTTTCGGTGGTGTATTCCATGAGTGGGCTGAGGAAATAGTCGATGAGCCTTCGTTTACCGGTTTTCACTTCAACAGTGACGGCCATGCCTGGCGCCAGGTTCACCAGCTTGTCGCCCACCTGGATGGCGGATTTTTTCATCAATACCCTGGCCCGGTAGACGAGTCCGTTTTTCTCATCCACGATGGCGTCGTTTGAGACGCTGGCGATTTCCGCGTCGATGACGCCGTATTTGGTAAAGGGAAAGGTTTCGACTTTGATTTCCGCTTGCTGGCCTTCGTTAACGAAGCCGATATCCTTGTTCGCAAGCCAGGCTTCTACTTCCAACTGGGATCGTTCGGGGACGATCACCATCAAGGATTGCGCCGGCGTGACTACGCCGCCCACGGTGTGTATGGCGATCTGCTGTACGACGCCGGAAACGGGCGCCGTCAATTTTTGCAGGGTGACACGCTGGCGTGTCTTGTTCAGCTCTTGTGAGAGTGCGGCAATTTTTCGTTGGGTTTCTGCCAGTTCCCCGAGAATGTTTTTTCGGTATTCCGCCTGCAGGGTTTGCTTCTGTTGTTTTGCTCCTGTAATTGCAGCTCTAATCTGCTTTACGCTGTCTTTGAGAGAGATGAGATCGTAGTACTGTTCCCGGCGTTGTTGTTCAAGGGCAAGATAGTCGTGCCGTGACGCCAGATTTTTCTCCAGCAAGGCCTTCAATGATACGACACGCTCGGTGATGATGGGCAATGTGGCCTCCAGTTTTTTGATGCGAGTCCTGGTGGCGCTCAGTTCAGCCTGTCTTTGGGCAATTGAAGCATTGACGGTTTGCAGCCTGGCGTTGTGCTCTTCGAGCTGGCTTCTCAGGCGCTGTTGTTGCAGCAGTTTTGCGCCGGCAGTAATCCCAGATAGTGTGTCGTAGGTCAGTTTATTGAGCTGTGCAGGAAGCCCGTCGGGATCACCCAGATTATTTACGGCCACATCCAGCCGTTGCTTGTCCATACGAGCATCCAGTAATTCCGCTTCGATGCGTCGCTTGTCCGCCCCGCTGCTGGTGCCGTCCAGCTCGATGAGCAAATCACCTTTGGCCACTCGCTGCCCTTCCGAGACATGAATGGACTTCACAACACCAATCTCCAGTGGCTGAATGATCTTGCTGTGCCCGCTGGCGATGATCTTCCCCTGTGCCGTGGCCACCACGTCTACTTCGCCGATGCTGGCCCAGGCTATGGCGATAATCACCAGCAGTACCAGGCTCCAGACGATCAGGCGCCCCATGGGCGAAGGCGGGCTTTCCTGGATTTCCAGGGCGGCGGGGAGGAATTCGTGTTCATGGGTTTTTTTGAGCATTATTTTTTTCTACGGTTGTTTTTGAAAACACTGATTATTTGTCTTTTTGTCATTCCGGCCTCCGCGGGAAGGCACAATCAACCCCACAGCGGGAGGCTATAAAACCAGTATTTTTTCCTCAAACTCTACTTGAGCCTTGTAAGTCATTTTTTCCGTCATCCCGGCGTAGGCCGGGATCCAGTGAGTGATTACCGCGCAGCTTCAAGATACGAGCATCCTAGATTCCGGCATCCGCCGGAATGACGATGTTTTTAAGGTCGGCTTTGAGCTAAAACACCTGCGACAAAATTAATTCACCGGCTTTTTTACACGATAATACTTGCTCGGCTGTGCCTTTGTTATTCACACAGCAGAGCCGATGGTTTCAGTCATTAAATGACGTAAATAATAATATTTTGGGTATTCGTGCCATTGTTACAAAGGCTTCACATAAGAAGCGCCAGGCTCCTGCACAAACTGCCCATCATCCTGATAACGATGCAAGGTGGCATAGGCGCCTTGCTGCGCCAGCAATTCCTCGTGGTTACCCATCTCGATGATTTCTCCCTTGTCCATGACGATGATGCGATGACAGCCACGCACGGTCATCAGCCGATGGGCGACGATAAAAACGGTGCGATCATGACAAATTTGGCGCATGTTTCGCTGGATGATGCGTTCGGATTCGTAGTCCAGTGCGCTGGTGGCCTCGTCGAGAATGAGAATACGGGGATTGGTGATTAGCGCTCGGGCAATGGCGATGCGCTGGCGTTGGCCACCGGAGAGATTGCTGCCGTGTTCACCCACCAGGGTGTCATACCCTTCACGCAATTCGAGAATGAATTCGTGGGCGCCGGCCATCCTGGCCGCCTGGATCACGCTCTCCATGGGCAGACCTGGATCACTGAGGGCAATATTGTCGCGCACACTGCGGTTAAAGAGAAAGTTCTCCTGCAAAACCACACCCACCTGGCGGCGCAACCAGGCCGGTTCCACCAGGGCGAGATCCACGCCATCCACCAGCACGCGCCCGCTTTGCGGCACGTACATACGCTGAATGAGCTTGGCCAGGGTGCTCTTGCCGGAACCGGAACGGCCCACGATGCCGATGACCTCACCGGGCGCCACGTCCAGCGATACCTTGCGCAGGATCTCCGGGCCGTCGGGCTGATAACGAAAAGTGGTTTGATCAAACGTGACCCGGCCCTCGAGCGTGGGCAGCGATGCGCGATTGGGATTAAAGCCGGCCTCGGGCTGGGTGTTGAGAATGTCGCCCAAACGCTGCACGGAAATACCCGCCTGTTGAAAATCCTGCCACAACTGGGTCAGGCGTAGAATGGGGCCACTGACACGCCCTGCCAGCATGTTGAAGGCCACCAGTTGCCCGACCGTAAGCTCGCCAGTGATCACCAGCCGGGCGCCAAACCAGAGGATCAGCACATAGGTCAATTTGTTGATGTAACCAGCGGCCTGTTGGGCGATGTTACCGAGGTTGTCGGCGCGGAAGCTGGAGCGCACATAGCCGGCCAGTTGTTCTTCCCAGCGCCGGCGCATCTGTGGCTCGATGGCCATGGACTTGAGGGTTTCCACGCCATTGACCGATTCCACCAGAAAGGCCTGGTTTTCCGCCCCGCGATTGAATTTTTCGTGCAATCTGGCGCGCAGAACTGGCGTCACCACCACAGACAAAAGGATATAAAACGGAATCGCGCCCAGTACGAGGTAGGTCAGGGTAGGGCTGAAGTAATACATCACCGCGAAGAACACCACGGTAAAGGCGAGATCCACCACCAGGGTGAGAGCCGAGCCGGTGATGAACTGACGAATACTTTCCAGCTCCCGCACCCGGGCCACGGTCTGCCCTACCTGGCGACTCTCAAAATAGCTGATGGGCAGGGCCAACAGATGCTTGAAAAGATTGGCGCCCAGTTTGACATCGATGCGATGGGTGGTGTGTGAAAAGAGATAAGTACGCAGACCGCCGAGAATAACCTCAAAGGTGGAGACCACGACGAGGCCGAAGATCAGCACATCCAACGTGGTCAGTCCTTTGTGCACCAACACCTTATCGATGATCACCTGGAAAAATAACGGCGTCGCCAGGGCCAGCAATTGTATAAAGAACGAGGCCAGCAGCACTTCGCCCAGGAGATTTTTGTATTTGAGGATTTCCGGAATGAACCAACTGAAATCAAACTTGCGCAACTCATCGAGCACGCCAGCGCGCTTGGTAAACAGGATAAGCTCACCCGACCAGGCTTCTTCGAACATCGCCCGAGGCAGGGTCAATGGCCGTTGTTCCAGGGGATCCTGAATGAGGACTTTCTCCTCATCCATTTTGGCCAGCACAAAGAAATGTCCATCCTTGTGCCGGGCAATGACCGGAAGCGTGGTCTTGGACAATTTTGACCAGTTTGAAGTGACCGAGCGGGCCTTGAGCCCCAGCAATTTCGCCGCCCGGAGAATATCACCGGTATCAAACGCTTCTCCGGTGGCAGAAAATTCATGCTGCAATTGCTGTTGCTCGGCGGATACGCCGTGGAGGCGCGCCAGAATCAGCAGACAAGACAAGCCGCTGTCTATCGAGTGTGAAGAACTGGTGGAATGAGGCATGAGCGTCCTGCTCTTTTTATTATTGTTTTATTAAGGGTCTCAAAATTGGTTTAAGGAACCTCTGATTAATTCTGGGACAGCGAGATTGTGAGACGGAATCATTCAGCGCAAGGCGCGAATCGCCGCCAATAGCGAGACTATTGGCAAGATTTGCAACGCCGCGATGGATGATTTCAGTCGCAAGATCGCGTTCCATGAGTTAATCAGAGGTTCCTTAACAGACATCGGTGAGCATTAGCCACCTTGGGAATGCCTGAAGCGACAGTAAGTGAAGGCAAGTTACCACATAGCGCACTTATACAATTACAATACCGAATTCGGTGGGAGCGCCTTTCCAGGCGCGAATCGCGCCTG
>DRKQ01000165.1 GCA_011051685.1 Gammaproteobacteria bacterium | reverse complement strand
TGGAGGAGACGGTACAGATCCTCACCGGCCTCAAGTCGCGCTTCGAGGAACACCATGAGGTGCGATTCACCAAACAGTCCCTGCGCACCGCCGCCGAACTGGCCGAGCGCTACATCGGCGAGCGCCACCTGCCGGACAAGGCCATCGACGTGATCGACGAGGCGGGCGCCGTACAGCGTCTGGCCGTGCCCTCCAAGCGCAAAAAGACCATCGGCGTGAAGGATATCGAGGCGGTGGTGGCGAAGATGGCGCGCATCCCGCCCAAGCAGGTCAGCGTCTCCGACAAGGAGGGCCTGCGCAATCTGGATCGCAACCTCAAGCTGGTGGTGTACGGGCAGGACGAGGCCATCGGCACCCTGGCCTCGGCCATCAAGATGGCGCGCGCCGGGCTGGGCAATGAAGACCGGCCCATGGGCTCGTTCCTGTTCTCCGGCCCCACCGGCGTGGGCAAGACCGAGGTCACGCGCCAGCTGGCGAAGATCATGGGCATCGAGCTGATCCGCTTCGACATGTCTGAATATATGGAGCGGCACACCGTGTCACGATTGATCGGTGCGCCTCCCGGCTATGTCGGTTTCGACCAGGGCGGCCTGCTGACCGAGGAAATCAACAAGCACCCGCATGCGGTGGTGCTGCTGGATGAAGTCGAGAAGGCCCACCCGGACGTATTCAACCTGTTGCTGCAGGTGATGGATCACGGCACCCTCACCGACACCAACGGCCGCAAGGCGGATTTCCGCAACGTGATCCTGGTGATGACCACCAATGCTGGTGCGGAAAGCATGAGTCGCAGCTCCATCGGCTTCACCGAGCAGGACCACAGCACGGACGGCATGGCGGCGATCAAGCGGACCTTTACCCCGGAATTCCGCAATCGCCTGGATGCCATCATCCAGTTCCAGCCCCTGGACAGCGCCACCATCGGCCACGTGGTGGACAAATTCCTCTATGACCTGGAGGCCCAGCTGGAAGAAAAGAAGGTGGTGCTGCACGTGGACGAGTCGGCGCGTGCATGGCTGGCCGAGCACGGCTACGACGAGAAGATGGGCGCCCGGCCCATGACGCGGGTGATCCAGGACCGCATCAAGAAACCGCTGGCCGAGGAGTTGTTGTTTGGTCAGTTGGCCGAGGGCGGCAAGGTCACCATCAGCGAGCAGGACGGCGAGCTGGTGTTCGACATCGCCTCCAGCGAAGAGGCGGTGGCGGCGGAGGTGCTGTAAGCGTCAGGCCTTGCAAGGTCGCGTCTGTCATGGCGCCTGAAACACAAACGCCCGGCATGTCCGGGCGTTTTGCTGTGTGGCGCCTGTCTCGCCGCGGCCCTTGCCGATGCGCGCTAGCGGGCGCGGAAGGTGATGCGGCCCTTGCTCAGGTCGTAGGGGGTCAGCTGCACGGTGACCTTGTCGCCGGTGAGGATGCGGATGTAGTGCTTGCGCATCTTGCCGGAGATGTGCGCGGTCACGATGTGGCCGTTTTCCAGTTCCACCCGGAACATGGTGTTCGGCAGGGTGTCGATCACCGTGCCTTCCATTTCGATGCTTTCTTCTTTCGCCATTGCTTGATTTGAACCAGTCTGCTGTCGTGGGCGGGGAGGGCCAGACCTGCTGACGCGCCACGCCGGGATAAAATTCAGGGCGGCATGATGCCTGAAAACGCGCCAATAAGGAACCTCTGATTGGCCTTGAGCGAAAAAGATTGCGATTCAAAATGCCCGGATTCAGGGCGTAAATCAGGCATGCCGGCAAGCCGTTGTGGTGATTCCTGGGGCGGGTGCCGGGTATTCGGGGGGCGGAGTTTTGCGGCCGAGGCGATGCGGGGGTTCCTTTGGGAACCTTTTGCGAGGGGATTGCGTTAGGGATGGGGCGGCCAGCTGCTAAACGTGGAGCGCGTGGAAAGTGAGGCCGTAAGGCTTGTTAAGAAACCTTTAAGGAATGTTTGAGATAGTTTGTACTCCAGCAGCTTGTCCGCTTCAGGCGGCCTTTCCAGGGGCCGGGTGGTGGATGAGACGAATTGAAAAATGGCTGGATGAAAAAAGGGAATCCATTCCCATGGGAGAGTCGTGGCAATTCGCCGTCTGATGTCTGGCTTCAGGCGCAGATAGCGTGTTTCCAGGGAGACTGCAGCCAGCCCACGGTGGGGTGGATGGCATCCTGTGAAATCAGCAACTCCATGCCCAGCAGCTCTGTCACGGCATTAAAGTCGTTGGGATTCTCCAGCTGCTGTTTCAGGCATTCGAGATGTGCGTAGTTCATGTGCAGCGTATTTGGACTGTAGCCGTGTTCCTTCTCGAACGCCTGACTGACGTTGTAGATAAAGCTCAACATTGGACCGCCCCTGTGATCAGGGGGCTGTACCGCACGCCCCGGGTGAATTTGACTGCTCTTACCCGGTGTATCGTCCAGTTGCCGCAGGGCAATAGGGTGAGGGTCATGTAGGGAAGGATTTGATCGGCAGTATCTCGTGGTATTCGTTGCCAGGCGTGTTTCGGCGCCTAATTTGTCAAAGAGTTGTTGATTTGAGGGCTTGGTATTTTGTCATACCGGCCTTGTCGTGGGGGCTGTTAATATGCGCCCCCCAAATTTTACGTATGGAATGCATTTCATCTTGTGAAGACCTTAATAACCAATAAATGTGTCTTGTCCACACCACTCCTGCCGTCACGCCCGGCGCTGGTGTTGATGCTGGGGATGGGCCTGT
>DRKQ01000164.1 GCA_011051685.1 Gammaproteobacteria bacterium | reverse complement strand
TCCAGATCGATGTTCCAGTTGTGCAACGGACAAGTGACCTTTTTACCGTGCACAATGCCTTGCGACAGCGGCCCCTTCTGATGGGGACATTCGTCGCGCAGGGCGAAGATCTCATCGTCGGCGGTGCGGAACACGCCGATGTTGCCTTCTGCGGTTTTCACCACCCGCGCACCCAGTGCCGGGATGTCTTCGATCGTGCCTACTTCAATCCACTCGGACATAATTCACCCCACCTGCTTCAAAGCTGTAAATTCGTGTTGCGCCACGCCCTCACCGGCGCGTTCCGCCCAGGGGTCGATCTGCGCGTATTTCTGCGACTCGTCAAAACGCGCGGCCAGGGCCTTGCGGTTCTCCGCATCCTCTTCCACGTATTTCTTGATGTGTGACAGACCCACGCGTTCGATCCACGGCGCGGTGCGTTCCAGGTAATGGGCCTCTTCGCGATACAGCTGCATGAAGGCCTTGCTGTATTCGTAGACCTCTTCCTCGGTCTCCACCTTGCACAGCAGGTCGGTGACGCGCACGGTGATGCCACCGTTGCCACCCACGTGCAGCTCGTAACCGGAGTCCACGCACACCACGCCAAAGTCCTTGATAGTGGCCTCGGCGCAGTTACGCGGACAGCCGGACACCGCCATCTTGAATTTGTGCGGCATCCAGGAACCCCAGCTGAGTCTTTCCAGTTCCACGCCCAGGCCGGTGGAATCCTGGGTGCCGAAGCGACACCAGGACTTGCCCACGCAGGTCTTCACCGTGCGCAGGGACTTGCCATAGGCGTGGCCGGAGACCATGCCCGCGGCGTTGAGGTCGGCCCACACCGCTGGCAGGTCTTCCTTCTTGATGCCGAACAGGTCGATGCGCTGACCACCGGTGACCTTCATCTCCGGCACGTCGTATTTCTCCACCACGTCGGCGATGGCGCGCAGTTCCCTGGGCGTGGTCAGCCCGCCCCACATGCGCGGCACCACGGAGTACGTGCCATCCTTCTGGATGTTGGCGTGGGCGCGCTCGTTGATGAAACGCGACTGGGCATCGTCCTGCGCCTCGCCAGGCCAGGTGGCGATCAGATAATAATTCAGCGCGGGACGACAGGCGGCACAACCATCGGGGGTCTTCCACTGCATGAAATCCATCACCGCGCGAATGCTGGTGAGGTGCTGTTCCTTGATCACCCGGCGCACGTCGTCGTGGGGATGGTCGGTGCACTTGCACAGAGGCTTGCTGTGCGGCGCGGCGGAATAATCGCCACCCAGGGTGCTGGCGAGGATCTGCTCCACCAGGCCGGTACAGGAACCACAGGAATTGGAGGCCTTGGTGTGGGTGCGCACGTCGTCCAGGGTAAACAGGCCCTTGGCGGTGATGGCCTTGACGATGTCGCCCTTGCACACCCCGTTACAGCCGCACACCTCCATGTCGTCGCTCATCTCCACCGCCGCGGTGATGCCGCCGTGACCCGAGTCGCCCAGATGGGCCTGGCCCAGCATCAGGGCCGTGCGGAAATCGCTGACGTCGGTGCCATCACGCATCAACTGGAAATACCAGGCGCCGTCCACCGTGTCGCCGTACATCACCGCGCCCTGAATCCGGTCGCCCTTGAGCACCACTTTTTTGTACACACCGCGCGCGGCGTCCTGCATGACGATTTCTTCGGTGGTCTCGTCGCCGATGAAGTCGCCGGCGGAGAACAGGTCGATGCCGGTGACTTTCAACTTGGTGGAGGTCACCGAGCCCTCGTACCGGGCGATGCCCATCTTCGCCAGGTGATTGGCGCAGACCTTGGCCTGCTCGAACAGCGGCGCCACTAGGCCGTAGGTCTCGCCGCGGTGCTGCACACATTCACCCACCGCATAAATCTTTGGATCGAAGGTCTGCATGGTGTCGTTGACCACCACGCCGCGCTCGCAATGCAGGCCGATCTTTTCCGCCAGTGCCTTGTTGGGGCGAATGCCCACGGCCATCACCACCAGGTCGGCGGCGATCTCCAGTCCATCCTTGAAACGCACGCCCTTGACGCGGTCCTCGCCGAGAATGGCCTCGGTGTTGGCGCCCATGAGGAAATTCAGGCCGCGTTCTTCCAGGGATTTCTTCAGCATGGCGCCGGACACCGCATCCATCTGCCGTTCCATCAGTGTTTCCATCAAGTGCACAACGGTGACGTGCATGCCCTGCAGCATGAGGCCGTTGGCCGCCTCCAGGCCCAGCAGGCCACCGCCGATGACTACTGCATGCTTGCGGGTCTTCGAGGCCTCCAGCATGGCATCCACGTCGTGGATGTCGCGGAAGCTGATCACCCCTTCCAGGTCATGCCCCGGCACGGGAATAATGAAGGGATCGGAGCCGGTGGCCAGCAACAGGCGGTCGTACTCCTCCACGGTGCCATCCTCGGCGATCACCTTGCGGTTGCGACGATCCACGTCCACCACCCTCTTGCCCTTATGCAGGGTGATGTTGTTGTCCGCGTACCATTGTTCATCGTTGAGCATAATGTCATCGATGGTCTTATCCCCCGCCAGCACCGGCGACAGCAAGATACGGTTGTAGTTGCCGTAGGGCTCGGCGCCGAACACGGTGATGTCGTACATGTCCGGGGCAATCTCGAGTAATTCCTCGATGGCGCGCATGCCGGCCATGCCATTACCGATAAGGACGAGTTTTTCTTTCATTTCACTTCTCCGACCGCAAAGGGTCTTTCTGGGACTCTGGATAATGATTGTTGCCCACAGATTGCAATTCATGTGCCAGTCTTGGAAAAATTCCTAATATATTGTTTTTACTTGATATATTTATTGTGCTCCAATCACCCACAGGGCCTGCCCCCACATTCGCGCACCACTCTGGTGCATAACGAGAGCCATATGCCTCGTTATTAAGCACCTCCTAATATACCGAGGGAACCCTGGGCTATCTGGTCTGAAATTGACACACACAAGGCTGCCTGCAGAAAGCTGGAAAGGCCCTATGCCTTTGATTCAAGACACTTTCGAGATCACTCGCGAGTGGTGTTCCCGGCGATGGCGTCACTGCACCAGTATGAGAAAACGGGCTACGGCCAAGCCCGAAAACTGCACCGCCACAGTGCCCCGGGGCACGCACCTCACCCGATCTCAACAAAATTATTCAGTAATTTCTGAGACTTAGAACTATGGCACGCTTGTTGCTCAGGGCCCGTGTATAGACACCACTTTGAATGGAACAGCGCTATGCCAAGCAAACTCAACATCTTCGATCTGAAACAGGCCAACATCCGCATACTGCACTACACCTGGTTCGCCTTTTTCATGACCTTCGTGGTCTGGTTGGGGCTGGGGCCCATCATGCCCTTCATCAAGGAGGCCCTGGCGCTCACCGACCAGCAGGCCAAGGTGTTGCTGATCCTCAACGTGGCCATGACCATCCCCTCGCGCATCGTGGTGGGCATGCTGGTGGACAAACTGGGGCCGCGCATCATGTACACCGGTATCCTGGTGCTGGGAGGCCTGATCAGCATCGCCTTCGCCTGGGCGGGCAGTTATGAACAACTGGCCCTGTTGCGCTTCTTCTCTGGCTTCATCGGCGCCGGCTTCGTGGTGGGTATTCGCATGATCGGCGAATGGTTCCCCGCCAGACAAACCGGCCTGGCACAGGGCATCTACGGCGGCTGGGGCAACTTCGGCGCCGCTGGCGCAGCCCTCACCCTGCCCTTCATTGCCGCCAACGTAGGTGGCACCAATGGCTGGCGCATCGCCCTCACCGCCGCCAGTGTTGTCGCCATTGCCTATGGCCTGCTGTATTACACCCGGGTGAGCAACACGCCCAAGGGCTCCACCTATTTCAAACCGAAAAAGACCGGCGCCATGGAAGTGACCAGTGCAGGAGACCTGTTGCTATATATGGTGATGAATATTCCCTTGTTCCTTGCCCTGGGCATTCTCACCTGGAAGCTCTCACCGGCCAATATGGGCCTGATTGGCGATGGTGCCACCTGGATAATCTATGCCGCATTATTGGGAATCTACCTGGTACAGGTGTGGAAGATATGGCATATCAATGGGCATGTGCTGAAAAAACCCGTACCCGAACTGCACCGCTACAAATTCAAGCAGGTGGCCATACTCGACTTCGCCTATCTGGTGACCTTTGGCACCGAACTGGCTGTTGTCTCCATGCTGGCCATGTTTTATGTCAACTGGTTTGATGTACCCAAGGTCACGGCAGCGGTGCTGGCCGGCATCTACCCTTTCATTAACCTGGTGGCCCGTCCCGGTGGCGGCTGGATCAGTGACAAGATCGGCCGCAAACTCACCCTGGGCATCGTCTTCGCCGGCATCACCGCCAGCTTCCTTGTCCTGGGACTGGTGGACAAGAGCTGGCCGGTGTGGATGGTGGTGGCAATCACCATTGTCGGCGGCATCTTCTCCAAGGCCGGCTCGGGCGCCGTGTACGCCATGGTGCCACTGGTGCAACGGCGCATGACCGGGCAGATCGCCGGCATGGTGGGCGCCTTCGGCAACGTGGGCGCGGTGATTTTCCTCACGGTCAACTCACTGGTGGATTATGACCAATTCTTTCTATTCATCGGCATGGTCGCAGCCTTTGTCTTTTTGCTGATCCTCGCCTTCCTCGAGGAACCCAAAGGTCAGATGGCCGAAATCATGCCGGATGGGACGGTACAGATGATTGATGTGAAATAGGGAAACAATTATTGTCATGCATCCAAATGGTCGCATGAGACAAACAGATGCCAAAGCAGGTAGACAAACTGACGGAAGCCGAAAAGCGGATCGAGGTGAGGTTACGAAAAAAATTCAGCGAAGAGCAGATGTGCGCCTATTTTTTAACCAAAACCATCCGTAGTCAGTATCAGTTTGATGACGAATTCATCACCAGCTGGTACGAGGAAATTTTTGGAAGGAATCCCGATAACATCACTCATGCCAGGCGAGAACTCGTCAAAGAATACACACACATGCTGATGTTTGAGAACAAATACCGTTTCCATCTCGATTACTGGCTGAAACAGCTTCAGGGAAAACTTGTTGTTGAGATGGAAACGTTCTTTTCCGGCCAACCCGGAAAATAGTTTTTCTCGATACATCATGACCGCCAGACTCAGCATCACCCTCGGCCAACACTCGGAACAGGGGCTCAAGGACGAGAACCAGGACTTCCATGGCGCCATCGTTCCCGATGAGCCACAACTGAAGAACAAGGGCATCGCCATTGCCATTGCCGACGGGGTGAGCAGCAGCATCGCCGGACGCGAGGCGGCGGAGTCCTGCGTGGGCAGTTTCCTCACCGATTACTACTCCACTCCCGACTCGTGGACCACCAAGACCTCGGCACACAAGATCCTCACCGCCATCAACAGCTGGCTGTACAGCAAGGGCCTGCAACACGAGGCAGACCCGCGGCAGCACAATCGCGGCATGATCACCACCTTTAGTGCTTTGATCCTCAAGTCCACCACCGGACACATTTTCCATGTCGGTGATTCCCGGGTGTATCGCTTGCAGGGTAAGGATCTGGAATGCCTGACCACGGATCATCGTCGCTGGGTGGGCGATAAGGATTATCTCAACCGCGCCATGGGCATCGATATCCATCTGGAAATCGACTACCGAAAAACCGAGCTGGAAGCTGGCGATGTTTATGTCCTCACCACTGACGGTGTGCATGATTTCATCCCGGACAAGGAAATCACCCGACTCCTCGGCGAAAACCGTCAGCCGGAACATGCGGCAAAAGCCATCGTACAATTCGCGTTAGACCAGGGCAGCACCGACAACATCACCTGCCAGGTATTACGCATCGACAGTCTGCCGGTGCAAAGCGCCGATGAAGCCCATCAGGAACTCACCCGCCTGCCCTTCCCGCCGGACCTGGAACCGGGGATGGTCCTCGACGGTTATCGCATCCTGCGGGAAATACATGCCAGCAATCGCACCCAGGTCTACAAGGCGGAAGATATTGAAACGGGACAGTTGGTCGTCATCAAAACACCGTCGGTAAACTTTGAAGACGATGCCACCTACATCGAGAGCTTTATCCGCGAAGAGTGGGTGGGCAAGCGCATACACAACTCTCGGGTACTTACCGTTTACGACAAGGACCGGCCGCGACAATTCCTCTACTACGTTACCGAGTACGTCGATGGCCAGACCCTACGCCAATGGATGGATCAGCATTCCAAACCTGATATCAAGGAAGTGCGCTTGCTGGTGGAACAGATCGTTACCGGCCTGCGCGCCTTTCACCGCCTGGAGATGCTGCACCAGGACCTGAAGCCGGAAAATATCATGATCGATGCCAGTGGCAGGATTCGTATCATCGATTTCGGCTCTACCAAGATCGCCGGCATCGCCGAGATTCACTCTCCCATCGAACGCCTCAACCTGCTGGGCACGCGCAATTACACCGCACCCGAGTACCTGCTGGGTCAACCGGGCAGTAATCGCTCGGACATCTTCTCGCTGGGCACCATCAGCTATGAACTGCTCACCGGAAAACTACCCTACGGCAACACCCTGGAACATGCTAATACGGCCAAGGCAATCGCCAACCTAGTCTACCAGCCCAGCACCCAGCACAATCCCATGATCCCGCTGTGGATGGATCGTGCCCTGCAAAAGGCCGTGCATCCCGATCCACAACAACGCTACGACACCCTCTCGGAATTCGTCCACGACCTGTCGCATCCCAATCCAGAATTCATGCAGGAGCAACAACGCCCGCTGCTGGAACGCGACCCTACCCGTTTCTGGCGCCTACTGGCCATTGCCATGCTGATCACCAACCTGATTCTGGTTTATTTTCTGCTGCGTTAAGAGGCCCTTCGCGGCACAAAATGCGCCTAAATTTTCCACCTCTCAGCCCGCTAATAGAGCAGGACCACTAATGACCATCCCTCGGAGCCATCATGTCTGAGCTGAAAAACCGTATCCTCACGCAACTCATCACCGAACTGGAAGCCAACAAGCTGGTCTTGCCCAGCCTGCCTGAAGTGGCGCTGAAAGTACGCGACACTCTGGCGGACGAAAACGCCAATACCAAGGCCGTGGCCAAGGTCATCAGTACCGATGCGGCGCTGTCCGCCAAATTGATCCAGGTGGCCAACAGCCCCCTGCTGCGCGGCACCAAGCACATCGACAGTGTGGACATGGCAGTCACCCGCATGGGCAACACCACAGTGCGCAATACCGTGAACAGCCTCATCGTGCAGCAGATCTTTCAACCCACTACAGATATCACAGATAAACTGTTCCGCAATTTCTGGGCACACAGTACCGAAGTGGCAGCCATCAGCCAGGCCCTGGCCAGCATGGCGCGACTCAAACCCGACCAAGCCATGTTCGCCGGCCTGGTACACGACATCGGCGCCCTGCCCATCATCAAATACGCGGAAGACATTCCGGAGCTGCTGGACAAGCCCGATGTATTGGCGGAAATCATCCAGGAGTTGCACACCACTATTGGCGTGGCATTATTAAGCAGCTGGGAGTTCCCCCAGGACATCATCAATGTAGCCGCCAAGCACGAAGACCTGGACTACGAGCCAGGCGGCCCGGCGGATCTGGTGGATGTGGTGATCGCCGCCAACCTGCAAAGCTACTTTGGCAAGGAACATCCCCACGCCAAAATGGACTGGAGCGAAGTGCCCTCCTTCGCACGCCTGGGGCTGGATACCGAGGTCAGTGTCATCGACATGGATGAAACCGGCGAGGCCATCAAGGAAGTGCAGGAATCCCTGCGGGTGTAACTCCACTCATTGCAACGGCCCCCTGTATTTCCTTCTCCTCTTCAAGGGGAAAAAGCCAGGATGAAGGGTGAGTGGCACAGCCACTCCAAGTGATTGATTCATCAACCCTCTCCCTGACCCTCTCCCAATCTTGGGAGAGAGAACAGAATTGACAGGCCCCATCCGGCTTCGATATGTCTCGCAAATTACACCTATCGTCAAGTGTTGAGCGACTCATTATCACGCAAAGCCGGCAAAGCTTTGTGAACAGCAATGATTCCACATCACTGTCCCATTGACTTTTTTATCCGTCATTCTGGCGAAGGCCGGAATCCAGTGGTTTCAACGACATTCTAGATTCCGGCCTTCGCCGGAATGACGGTAGAGATTACTGACTGATCATGTCTCAAATTTTCAAATCATGTTGCGCATCTTCACGGGACAGCAGTGACTCCACATACAAAAATAGCAACTCACAAAGCTCAACGATCAAAGGGCTGCTTCTCACTGAGTGCCTGTTGTTTCATTTTTTCCTTCCAGGCGCGGTGTTTGACCATGGCCTCCACCGCCTGCTCCACATCGTCCGTCAGAGTAACGAAATCGAAATCCGTCTCTGACACCGTGCCATTGGTCAGCATGGTGGCCTTCATCCAGTCGATGAGACCCTGCCAGTAATCCACCCCAAACAAAATCATGGGCATGGGATAAATCTTTTCCGTCTGCATCAGCGTCAACGCCTCAAAAAACTCATCCATCGTGCCAAACCCGCCAGGCATACACACATAACCCATGGAATGTTTGACGAACATCACCTTGCGAACAAAGAAGTAGCGATACTCCAGGGAGATATTCTGAAATGTATTGGCCGACTGTTCATGGGGCAGACGGATATTGAGCCCCACGGATTTTGTCTTGGCCTCGAAGGCCCCCTTGTTGGCCGCCTCCATGATTCCCGGCCCCCCACCAGTGATGATGGCGAAGTCCTCCGCCGCCAGGCGCTGGGCGATCTCCACCGTCTGCTGATAATAGGGGTTGTCTGGTTGCAGACGCGCGGAACCAAAAATGGAAATGGCATAACCGAGGCGCGAAAGCCTGTCCACGCCCTCGGTGAATTCACTGATGATCCTGAACATGCGCCAGGATTCGTCGCCCTTGAGATCCTCTATCATTGCACTTCCCCTCGCTCGAAACATGTATACAACAGACAACGGCCGACACCCGGAAAAATGAAATTCTTCCCCCTCGGCCAAGGATGCCCGCCTTCAGATACAATCATAACCTATTGTTTATGAAAGACTAAATAATACGCATCATCATCCGCTAATCTTTCGCCGCGAGACTCCGATAACAAGACAAGAGCCGGTGAATCACACCGAGGCAGCAATCCTGGAATGGAGGCAACAGCATGATTAGCGTAGGTGAACTACTCAAAGGCAAAGGCGGTGAGGTCTGGAGCGTCACTCCAGATGATACCGTGTTCGAGGCCATCAAACGGATGAACGAAAAACATGTAGGCGCACTGGCCGTGGTGGAAGATGGCAAACTGGTGGGCATCATTTCCGAACGGGACTATGCCCGCAAGGTGATCCTCAAGGATCGCTCATCGAAAGACACCCGAGTGAAAGAAATCATGACCCGCGATGTCATCCACGTCATCCCGCAGCAACCGGTGAGCGAATGCCTGGTACTCATCAACGAGCAACGCATCCGTCACCTGCCCGTGCTGGACAACGGCAATCTGGTGGGCATGATTTCGGTGGGCGACGTGGTGAAAGAGATCATCCAGGAGCAGCAGTACACCATTGAGCAACTGGAGAGTAATCTTTCCTGGGCCGAGGCGTATTAGCTCTTAAAGTAAAATCACAACGGACGTTACAGGCACTCTCCGTATCACGAGGGCCAGGAGCGCCCGCAAAACAAGCCAATAACTCAGACTATTGCGATGACAAACACCTGTGGGTGATGACAAACACCTGTGGGAGCGCCTTTCCAGGCGCGAATCGCGCCTGGAAAGGCGCTCCCACACGGGGAAAATGGCCTGTAGCAATTATTTTGAGACGATTAATATCAGGCGTGCTAAATCACCTTGGAAAACCGCTGCTGGCTGGACTGGCGCAGGTACTTGTCGAACACCATGCACACATTGCGGATCAGCAGGCGCCCAGCGGGCAGGATATCGATGCGCTCGTCGCCGATGGTCAACAGGCCGTCCGCCGCCATGGGCTGCAGTTCCTCCAGTTCCCGGGCAAAGTAATCCGCAAAATCGATGCCGAACTGCGCTTCGATGTCCGCCGGACATAACGAGAAATTGCAGATCAACTGGCGTATCACCTCGCTGCGCAGCACGTCATCGTCGTCCAGCACCAGGCCGCGGTACACCGCCAGCTCCCCGGCGTCGAGGCAGCGATAATAGTCTTCCAGGGTTTTGTGGTTCTGGCTGAAGGCATTGCCCACCTTGCCGATGGAGGTGACGCCGATACCGATCAGGTCACAATCGGCGTGGGTGGAGTAGCCCTGGAAGTTGCGGTACAGGGTGTGCTCGCGCTGCGCCACCGCCAACTCGTCATTGGGCTTGGCGAAATGATCCATGCCGATATAGACATAACCCGCTTTAGTCAGCCTTTCGTTGGTCTCCTGGAGGATGTCCAGCTTCTCCTTAGGCGATGGCAGGTCGTCCTCGTTGATGCGGCGCTGCGGTTTGAACATCTCCGGCAGGTGGGCGTAATTGAATACCGACAGGCGATCGGCGCCGGCCTCGATGATCTTGTCCACGGTGGCGGCGAAACTCGCCACCGTCTGATGCGGCAGGCCGTAGATGAGATCGATGCTCACCGACTTGAAACCTTCCGCCTTGGCGGCCTCGAGGGTGGCGAAGGTCTGTTCTTCCGATTGAATGCGGTTTACCGCCTTTTGCACTGCCGTGTCGAAATCCTGCACGCCCAGGCTCATGCGATTGAAGCCGATCTCGCGCAACAGGGCGATGGACGCCGGCGTCACTTCGCGGGGATCGATCTCGATGGAGTATTCGCCGGTGTCATCATCGTGTAACTGAAAATGCCGGCGGGTCTGGGCCATGAGCTCGCGCATCTGTTCATGGCTGATGAAGGTGGGCGTGCCACCGCCCCAGTGCAGCTGATCCACCACCCGGTCGTCGTCGAACAGCGCCGCCTGCATCTCCAGCTCTTTATAAACACGATCCAGGTAGGGCTGGGCCTTGCTGCGATCCTTGGTGGCGATCTTGTTGCAGCCGCAGTAGAAACACACGGTGTCGCAGAAGGGAATGTGGAAATACAGCGACAGCGGCGAGGGCCGCCCGCCCGCCGCCACCTGCGCCCGGCTCTGCCGGTTGGTCTGCTCCGCCACGGCGCGGTACTGGGCCGCATCGAAGGCCTCGTCGAATTTCACCGCGGTGGGATAGGAGGTGTAACGCGGGCCGGAGCGGTCGTAGCGGCGGATCAGGTCCAGGTCGAAGACCAGTTTTTGTGCGGAGGCGGAGGACATAAATTCTTACTCGGATGCTGGGGCTTTGCCCCCGTTGACGTGGGGAAATTATAGCCCGGGGGGCGATCGATCACCACACGCCTGCGGCGGCAGGGGGCAAACGAATGCCCCTCACCCCTCCCCCAGCTGTTCCGCCGTCAGCAGGAACACCGGCGGCCCGCCCCGCTCGAATTCCAGCCAGGTAAAGGGCAGCTCGGGATAGGCCTCCACCAGGGCCGCGGCGCTGTTGCCCACCTCCACGATCAGCACGCCCTGGGGATTGAGAAAGGCCCCCGCCTGTTGCAGGATGCGCCGGATGATGTCCAGGCCGTCCTCCCCCGAGGCCAGGGCCAGCTCCGGCTCGTGACGGTATTCCTCGGGCAGTTCCGCCATGTCCTCGGCATCCACGTAGGGCGGATTGCTGACGATGATGTCGTAGCGTTGCCCGTCCAGCCCGGCAAACAGGTCGCCCTGGTGCAGGCGCACCTGATCCTGTACCTGATGACGCTGCACATTCTGCGCCGCCACCGCCAGGGCATCGGCAGACAGGTCCGTGCCATCCACCCGGGCGAAGGGAAAGGCCTTGGCGCAGGCGATGGCGATGCAGCCGCCGCCGGTGCACAGATCCAGAATATGGTGCACCTGGCTGGCATCCACCCAGGGCTCGAAGCGGGCCTCGATCAACTCGGCGATGGGTGAACGCGGGATCAGCACCCGCTCGTCCACGTAGAACGGCAGGCCGGCAAACCAGGCCTCGTAGGTGAGATAGGGCGCCGGCAGGCGCGTGTCGATGCGCCGCTGCAACAGCGCCAGCACCTCGGCGCGCTCGCTGGGCAACAGCCGCGACTGCATCATGTACGGCGGAATATCGTGGGGTAGATACAGGGCATTGGTAACCAGGTAAAAGGCCTCATCCAGGGCGTTGTCAGTGCCGTGGCCAAAATGGAGATTCATCTCCAGAAAGCGGCTCGCCCCCCAGCGCACAAAATCCCCCAGGGTCTGTAATTCATCGATGATATCGATGATGTTGGTTTCTTGAGAGTCCGCCATGATGATACCCGTTGTGCCCAGCCTCGTTGGGCTGTGTTAAAATCCGCCGCTCGAAGAACTATTTTACGGCAAAAAGCCGCAGCTGGCTCGTGAACGCAGCCGCGACAGTTTAGCCCTTTCCAGCGCATACCAAGAGAACCCCAATGGCACAATACGTTTTCACCATGAACGGCGTGGGCAAGGTGGTCCCGCCCAAACGCGAAATCCTCCGCGACATTCACCTGTCCTTTTTCCCCGGCGCCAAGATCGGCGTGCTCGGCCTCAACGGCGCCGGCAAGTCCACCCTGCTGCGCATCATGGCCGGCCAGGACACCGACATCATCGGCGAGGCCCGCCCGCAGCCCGGCATCAAGATCGGCTACCTGTCCCAGGAACCGGAACTGGACGAAAGCAAGGATGTGCGCGGCAACGTGGAAGAGGCCCTGGGTGACATCGCCGCCGCCCAGGAAGAACTGGACGCCGTTTACACCGCCTATGCCGAGCCCGATGCCGACTTCGACGCCCTGGCAAAACGACAGGCCGAGCTGGAGGCCATCCTCCAGGCCGGCGACGGCCACAACATGGAACGCACGTTGGAGATCGCCGCCGACGCGCTGCGCCTGCCCCCCTGGGACACCGACGTATCCAAGCTCTCCGGTGGTGAACGCCGCCGCGTGGCGCTGTGCAAGCTGCTGCTGTCCAAGCCCGACATGCTGCTGCTGGACGAACCCACCAACCATCTCGACGCCGAGAGTGTCGCCTGGCTCGAACGCTTCCTGCACGACTATCCCGGCACCGTGGTGGCCGTCACCCACGACCGCTACTTCCTCGACAACGTCGCCGGCTGGATCCTCGAACTGGACCGTGGCCACGGCATCCCCTGGGAAGGCAACTACTCCTCCTGGCTGGAACAGAAAGAGGCCCGCCTGGAACAGGAAGAACGCGCCGAGAATGCCCGCATCAAGGCCATGAAGGCCGAACTGGAATGGGTACGTACCGCGCCCAAGGGCCGCCACGCCAAGAGCAAGGCGCGCATTGCCCGCTTCGAGGAACTGAGCAAGCAGGACTACACCGCGCGCAACGCCACCAATGAACTGTTCATCCCGCCGGGTCCGCGCCTGGGCGACGTTGTCATCGAGGCCTCTAACCTGAAAAAGGGATTCGGCGACCGCCTGCTGTACGACAACCTCAGCTTCAACCTGCCCCGCGGCGGCATCGTCGGCATCATCGGCCCCAACGGTGTGGGCAAGACCACCCTGTTCCGCATGATCACCGGCGAGGAAAAACCCGACGGCGGCGAACTGAAGATCGGTGAAACGGTGAAGATCGCCTGCGTCGACCAGAGCCGCGACGCCCTGGATGACAACAAGACCGTGTGGGAAGAAATCTCCGGCGGCCACGACAACATGCAGATCGGCACCCTGGAGGTGAACTCCCGCGCCTATGTCAGCCGCTTCAACTTCAAGGGCACCGACCAGCAGAAGCGCGTCGGCGACCTCTCCGGCGGCGAGCGCAACCGCGTGCACCTGGCCAAACTGCTGGCCTCCGGGGGTAACGTTTTATTGTTAGACGAACCCACC
>DRKQ01000163.1 GCA_011051685.1 Gammaproteobacteria bacterium | reverse complement strand
CAGAAAAGGTTGTGGGTTCCGTTGAGAAAAAAGGACAGCCATTAAATGTTTTTCAAAAGCCATCTGAATCATCACAATCAAGTAGTGGTTCTGGCCAGTCTCAACAGTCAAACCAAGACAACAGTAACAATAACAGTGAGTCGTCAAGTTAATGCGTATAACAAGCGGCTGCTGCATCAATTAGGACCAAAAGCAGCGCGGCTGAGCTTTAGCATTATGTGTCTGAAGATAGGGGATCGCTAAATGCCAAAGAGTACGGTTACATATTGGAATCCGTTGTTATCTGAAAACAAAGATCAATGGAAACCTATAGATGGAATGGAGGAGTTCGCTGAGGAATTGACCCTGGCCATTGATGAAGAAACTGGCGACTACACAAGACTAACACGATTTAAGGCGGGTGCTGATACAACACCATTTGGCCCGAAGAGTCATAGCTATCCTGAAGAAATACTGATTGTGGAAGGTCGGCTCTATGATGAAGCTTTTGATAAGTGGCTTGAGGTGGGCGACTATGCTAGTAGACCGCCTGGCGAAATTCATGGTCCTTTTAAAACAGATGTTGGCTGTCTTGTTCTTGAGATATCATCTCCGAGCCAATCGATAGGTGAATAAACAAACGCCTATAATATACTTCAACAGGGGCGGCCATCCACGTCGCTTGCTTTGTGCGGTCGCTCTGCCTCGCTCCATTATCCCACAAAGCAAGCACTACTCCGGCCTGCTGGTTAAATGCGGCATTATACTTCAGGAATCGAAAAATGGGTGATCTAAGCAAGCTCAAGGGATTGGGGCCGAAATCCGAAAGATGCCTCAATGAAATAGGTATCAAAACAAGAAGTGATCTTGAAGCCATGGGCCCAATACGAGCGTTCCTAAAGTTACGTGAGGAATGCAGCATCAAGCCAAGCCTGAATTTTCTTTATGCGATGGTAGGCGCATTGGAGGATAAGCATTGGGCAGATATCGCAAAAACTGAAAAAGGCAGATTGCTTATGGAGCTGGAAGGTTTTCAGGAGCTGGAGAGCATGCTTAAAGAAGAAGGTGTAGAGATTGAAACATCATTATTGTCCCGCTAGCTTCAGATTGGTCACTCTGGCTCTGGCCGGGAAGGGTTGCGGCCGGAACTCCGTGGTGTCAATGAGTGAGTGGATCCCGGCCTCGGTTTTTGCATCCTGCGTCTATCTACCTCTTCCATCCATGGAGTCGTTCGCTGGATGGCGAATCTGAAGTCAATGGAACAGCAGTGAAAGCAGACACATGAGCCAGGTTATTTCAATTCGAGTGCCTGAACATTATGAAGAGGCATGTGCTGAGTTTCGAAAGGAAACGGATACCGCCGACGGGAACGGTTCCAATAAATCTGTGGAACACGAATTCATTATTTTCTACGATGACTCCGCTCATGAGATTCGCTGCGAAGGAAATATTCCTGATTCAGTGTTTTCTGCGCTGGTAAGGGTAAAGGATCTGTTCGGTGGAAAGCTGTTCTATGAAGGCGAGGAATGGCGTGAAGAGGATGACCAGGCCGTTACTGAAGCAAGGCCGCTGGAAAAGGTATGGCTAATTCTTGCCATTATATTTTTTCCCGTCACTCTAATTTATTTATTGTTACGCGTTGTTGTGTGGGTCCCTTTTAAAGTCTGGAAGGCAACGAGATGAATAAAACGCACAAAAAGGTGATTTCTCTCAGGCGGTAAAACGCGTTGTTACCTATCCATGGAAGCAATAGAGAAGCAATCACTGGAGCGGCAACATTCTGCTCACCCAGGGAGCACTGCCGATTAAATGTGCGAAAAAATATTTACACTACCTTTACATAAGGTTCGTCACAATTTCCAATTGGCCAGAATTCATTGCCAACTGTGTGCCTTTCGGGAACGGTAGGTGATTCCGGGCCGGCCATCTTGCCAAGGCATTCACATATTATGGGTCTCACAATTGGTTGAACAGACAGCGATGGGTATTCATTCCCTTAGGAATACCTGAAGGTGTAGTGAGTGATCGCAGGTTATCCATAGTGACTCACACAATAGCAAACACTGTGGGAGCGCCTTTCCAGGCACGAATCGCGCCTGGAAAGGCGCTCCCACACGGGGAAACAACTCTGTAGCAATTATTTTGAGACGATTAATAAACTCAGGGAAACCGCGCCAGATAGAAATGCGGTACATAGCGAATCGGGACCTTGTGCCAGTTGAAAAATTCGAGCCGGACGGACAGGCTTTCGCCTGGCAACAGGAGATGGCTCCTGGCATCGTTCCGCGCCAGGCGGACACAGTGATTTCCGGGTGGTGAAATGCTGCGGGTCTTGCATTTGTTTTCGAGACGAATCCCTTCGGGCAAACCGCTCAGCACCAGAAACAGCGGCGAGCGCAGCGGCGTGTCCGAAATGTTGGTGACGGTTACCGTCTGCGCATAGTTGCCATAGGCAGAAACGGACCGGATATCACCGGCATGAAATTTCAGCCGGGCCGCCAGGTCAACGGGCGGTGTCGGCTTGCGCCCCTGGTGAACATCTACCGGGATCCAGGTACGGACACCACGAAATTCGACTTCGACCAGCGTCAGGCCCGGTGCCTTCGCCTTGATAAGCCCGCTTGCGTCCACGGTGGCAATGCTGGCATCAAGGGAGCGGTAACGGATGTCAGGTTCGTCCCGTTTCAAAGTGCGATGGCGATCACCGTCAAAGTAAGCCATCACGGTAATCTGCTGCTGGTGCGGCACTGACCAGTCGAGATCGAAATCGGCCGCACCCGTAATCACTTCCAGTCGCAGCGGCCGGCCCGGATTGTGGATCTGCAACGCTATGCTGCGCGCCCCCACCATCTTGCCCGAACTATCCTTGACGACGAAGAATAGCTCCTGATGACCCGCCCAATCGTTGGGGATGAGGATGGTTGCCTCGTAGGGCGGCCCCCTGAATTTGATCGGCTGAAAGCCGCTGTCGAGCGGGGCCATCAGCATGGCATCCCTGGGTTGAGACACCGGATCCACCTTTGCCCTGAACGTCAATCGCTGTCCGGCGATGATCTTCTGCCCCGGCATGGGCGAAATGATTTCGATCCGGGATGCCCCGGTTAGCTCACCGGCCAGCACCAGGCCACCGAGCAGGAAAAGAACAGGCATCGCGAGCCGGGCAACGGTTTTGAAAAACGGGTTCATCAGGTGTATCTCCTGGACTGGTATTTCATTCGACTCCTGATTATAAATAACGTCACGGGCCCGTAATGGTTGACAGGATTGTGGCGTTGCCTCGATATCAGAATCATTTTCAAAATCCGGCCGGCCGATTCCGGATGCATGGATTAAATATCTGGGATATCTACAAACATCTCCCACAAATCAGAAAATCTATTACCGGGAAATATTTAAACACCAGCTTAGTGAATTTGACCTCCATCTATTGCATAAAGCAGCTCACTATTGACAGCCTGTGTGGGATGATAGATTTCGCCAGGAAATCGAGGATAAATACGGTATAAAGATCGGACAGGTGAAACGGGGGAGGCCACGTGTTTAATGTCTTTGATCGGGGACCAGTAAATCCACCGCCTTTGGGCGGCATCGTTGCTTTTACACCTTCTCCCCTTGAGGGGAGGCACGGGGTGCCAACAGTCGGCGCTTTAGGCGAGGGGTGAACATGCTCCGAGGTTAAAACGTGAACCCTCACCCTAACCCTTTTATGCCCTGTGGGTACTCACAGTCTTGGGAGCATCCACAGGGAATAATAAGGGACAACCGGCTGTATGGCCGGGAGCAGTACAGCCTGTGGACTCTTCATAGAAATGTGACATCACTGCTGTCCCGTTTACTTCAGATTTGTCATCCCGGCGAATGCCGGGATCCAGTAACCTGATGAAATCACTGGATTATTCGCTGCGCTCACCCTACGGGCCGCCCGTTGGGCGTTCAACGCGCTACGCGCTTATGTTCCGGCCTTCGCCGGAATGACGGGAAAAGACCAGCGCTATTCATGTCTCCAGTGCCGCATGGCTCGCTGTTTTTCCGTTTTTTCAACAGCTTCGCCAAATCAAAAGGCAAGTTAACGGGACAGCAGTGATGTGACATGGTTAAATAATAATCCCTTCATCCCCGTTTACCAAAAAACCTGGGCGGCAGAATGTAACAAATGTAACAATAGCCGGTAAAGGTACCCCGCCTCTATGAAGATTATTTATCCATTTTTTGCTCTTTTTGGGGCATCTCTCGCAGCACTTTCGAGTCTACGGTTATTTGATTGGTTTACGGATCAAGTTGAATGGGAAAGGTTGGCTAGATTGCAAGCAAAAAATCCGTTGAAGTATGATCCGAAATTGGTGGGTGATCTGCCAGAACCAGTACGGAGGTTTTTTAATTTTGCAATTACCCTGGGCACCCCACTATTGTCAGTGGCAGAAATTAAGATGGGTGGCCAGTTCAGCCTTGGGACACGGGATAATCCCGACTACCGCAGCATGCACGCGAAACAAATACTTGCGTCTCCAAATGGATTCGTATGGCGCTTAAAACTTGCAGGCTTGGTGCCATTATCGGGGTCGGATTCGGGAAATTGGACTCGTTTCCGCATCCTGGGATTGATACCCGTAGCGCGGTTGGGAGGTGATCAGAATCACGCGCGATCTGCTTATGGGCGACACGTAGCAGAATCTATATTCTGGTCGCCTGCTGCAGTACTACCGGGTCCGGGAGTCATTTGGGAAGGCATTGATTCAAATACTGTCCGCGTAACTGTCAGCAAGGGAGCATTTTCACAAACTGTCAATGTGAAGGTTGCGCCAGATGGCCGTCCGACTGAAGTATTTTTCTTGCGCTGGAGTAATGCAAATCCCGACAAGGAATATCGACTTCAGCCCTTCGGAGGGACATTGTCAGAATTTCGGGAAGTTCAAGGCTATCGCCTTCCTTTCAAGGTCGAGGCGGGCAATATGTTTGGTACCAAGGAGTATTTTATTTTTTATAAGGCGGAAGTTACGGAAATCCGTTTCCCGATGAGTAACGGATTACACTAAATATGTCACGGATAACTAGGCAGCTCCGCTCGGTCAGATTTTCGCAACACTCGCTTGTGACGAATACCACAAGTCTTACGTTTCACCAATATACCAGTGATTTCGGCGGCAGGCATTCAAGGAATAATGATGAAAATAACCCTCGACATTGACCAATTACTAAGTGAAGGTGAAATTACTCAAACTGAATACGAAAAGCTCAGTGAGCTCGCTTCAAAATCTACAAGCTCCCTTGCTTTTAATAGCTTAATTGGGTTTGGTGTAATAGCGGTTAGCGGGGCAGCACTTGCTTTAGTGCCAACCCCGACAACGGCACTTGCAATTGGGATATTAGTCCTTGTTGTCGGCTTAGCGTTATTGCGTAGTGGACATGAACAATGGAAGGCTCTTTCAAATGTTTGTATTTTGGTCGGCGCGCTTATGACTGGGGGAGGAGTCGTAACTGAGTTCAAAGGAAGCCTTGCATCGATTCTGACAGTAACTGCCATATTTGCCATAGCAAGCATGTTTGCGAGAAGCACGCTACTTGCAGTTCTTGCTACCCTGATGCTATCAGCGAGTATCGGCGCAAAAACAGGCTATTTTCATGCAAGTTACTATTTAGTTATCCAAGAGCCGATTATTACAATTATTTTGTTTGGCTTGTTGGCAATTGGCCTTTATCAATTATCTAAGAGACTTTCGGTTGAATATGAAAGAATTGCACTTGCTTCAGCCAGAACTGGGGTGTTTCTTGTTAATTTCGGTTTTTGGGTGGGTTCGTTATGGGGTGAGCGATCCGAAACAAGGGAAGTGATTATCTCAGATAGTATTTTTGCTGTTCTGTGGGCCATAGCATTAATAGTAACTGCAATATGGTCATGGAAAAATAATCGCAGGTGGGTGTTTAATACAGTCGCTACATTTGGAGGTATTCATTTTTATACTCAGTGGTTTGAATATTTAGGCGCCACCCCTAGTGCTGTACTCATTGCAGGTTTTCTGGCGTTGGGTTTCGCTGTGGGGCTTCGAAGTATGAACAAAAAAATGAGACAAAATGCCTAGCATCTATATGACTCTTCCCACTAAGAGCACAAAGCATCCATACAACGCTTTTACACCCTCTCCCCTTGAGGGGAGAGGGATGGGGTTAGGGGTGAACATGCACCTAGGTTGAAACTTGAACCCTCACCCTCACCCAGTCTTGGGAGAGGGGACAATCGGCCCTACGGCCGATCAATCCGGCTTTTTGCCGTAACACGAAGCCACCGGCTTGACGTACAGGACGTGCAAATACTGCGAAGGCCATGGATGGCCGGGAGCAGTGCAGCCGGTGGAGTTTTCACAGCGATGCTTATGACTGATTTTATCGGTAGCCCACAATCAAACTGACCACACCCCCAATTACAAAGGCGATACCCATGGCGAGGATCATCCAGTCTCCCTGGGTGCTGGGTTCCAGAGTGGCAGTTTCCGGGTGTTGCGGGTCGTAGTAGACATCTACTTCGGTGCCAACGGGGTATTTGTTTTTGTAGAAGGTGACAAACTCGGGCAAAGGATGGGTGCCTTCGGGGAATTCGAACTGGCGGCGGTAGGTTTTGCCGTCGACCCGGTAGCTGAAGATAATTTCCGGCAGCAGGTCATTTTCCTTCGAACTATCGTTGAAGACCTCGATCTTTCCGCGGGTGCGTGGCCATTGTTCCATCCTGCGTGACTTTTTGAGGATGGACCATCCCCAGATGCTCAGGCCGATGCCGCCGAGGATGATGATGATGAGAATGAGGGAGTAGAGATTCATGGATGTCCGCCTATGTTGCAAGCACGGAAATTATAGCGCGACCGTGTCGCGGGGTCATTGAGGCAGGCTGAAATAGAATGTGGCGCCCTGCTCGGGTTCGCTTTCTGCCCAGATATGCCCATGGTGGCGGTCGATGACCCGTTGCACGGTGGCCAGGCCGATGCCTGTGCCTTCGTATTCCTTGCCATGCAGGCGCTGAAAGGGAGTGAATAACCTGTTTGCATGGCGGGCGTCGAAACCGCAGCCATTGTCTCGTACAAAAAATACCGGCTGGCCTTCTTTCTCCATGCGGCCGAATTCGATACGAGTCTGGCGGTCGTTTTTGCTGCTGTACTTCAGGGCATTGTTCAACAGGTTTTCCAGCGCGATCTTAATGAGCTCCGGGTCACCCGTGCAGTGAAGGCCCTGACTAATGACCCAGTCCACGTTTTGGGTTGCGTTACAATTCTCTAATTCTTCGATAATGGTACCGGCAAGCCGGGAGAGATCCACGGGTTTGTGCTGGATATTCTTACGCGTGATCTGCGACAGCACCAGCATGGCGTCGATGAGTTCCCCCATGTGCAGGGCGGCTGAAGCAATGCGTTGCAGGTAATCCTTGCCGTCGTCGTCAAGCTGTTCGTAGTAGTCATCCTGCAGGACTTGGGAGAACCCATTGATGCTGCGCAGAGGCGCACGCAGGTCGTGGGAGACTGCATAACTGAAAGATTCCAGTTCCTTGGTGCGTTCGGCCACCCGCTGTTCGAGTTCATCCCGGCTGGCACGGATTTCTTCCTGCAGGCGATATTCTTCGGTAACGTCACGGAATACAAGAATCACGCCGAGGATATTGTCATCATCATCACAAATGGGGGCGCCGCTGTCGGCGATCTGGTATTCGCTGCCATCTTTGGCAACGAGCAGGGTATGGTTGGCGAGGCCGACAATCTGACCACTCTGCAAGACCTTTTCCACGGGGTCGGCAACGGGTTCACGACTGAAGGCGTTGACGATGTGAAAAATATGCTTCAGCGGCTTGCCCATGGCGTCCTGCACGGTCCAGCCAGTGAGTTGTTCGGCAATGGGGTTCATACGAGCGACGTTACCACTGGCGTCGGTGGCGATGACACCGTCACCAATGCTGTCGAGGGTCAGCGCCAGGTATTTTTCCCGTTTGGCCAGGCTCTGTTGAGCCTCCTGCACCTGTTGAAATGAACCCAGTAAGACCTTTTTGTTGCGCTGCTGAAAAATGATAATCAGTACCAGTAGATAAAACACAACGGCCACCACCATAACTTGAAGGGCATAATTGGCGTAGCGGCCCTGATCGATATCATGGTGGATCGGCTTTTCGCCCAGGGCCAGGGTGTCCAACGCGTGGAGAAATTGTTGAACGGCTGCCTGATATTGCTGCATGAGGTTTT
>DRKQ01000162.1 GCA_011051685.1 Gammaproteobacteria bacterium | reverse complement strand
CCAGGCCCCTGTCGGCCTTCGAGGAAGTGCGCCACGTGGTGCCCATGCTGTCGCTGAACAATGCCTTCGACGAGGAAGAGGTGCGCGCCTTCGGCCGGCGGGTGGCGGAAAAGCTGGGCACCGAGGATGTGGTTTACACCACGGAGCCCAAGCTGGATGGTCTGGCCATGAGCCTGCTGTACGAGGACGGTGTGCTGGTGCGCGGCGCCACCCGCGGCGACGGCTACAGCGGCGAGGATGTCACCCAGAACGTGCGCACCATCCCCTCGGTGCCCCTGCACCTGCGGGGCGAGGATTACCCCCGGGTGCTGGAGGTGCGCGGCGAGGTGTACATGCCCAAGGCGGGATTCGAGGCGCTCAACGAGCGTCAGCGCGCCGCCGGGGAAAAGCCCTTCGCCAATCCGCGCAATGCGGCGGCGGGCTCGCTGCGCCAGCTGGATCCGCGCATCACCGCCAGCCGGCCGCTGGCTATTTTCTGTTATGGCGTGGGGCAGGTGGAAGGCGGCGAACTGCCGGGCAGCCACCGGGCCATCCTGCAACGCCTCAAGGACTGGGGCCTGCGCATCTGCCCGGAGATCGAGACCGTGCACGGCATCGAGGCCTGCCTGGCCTATTTCCGGGGCATGGCCGAGCGCCGCGAGACGCTGCCCTACGAGATCGACGGCGTGGTGTACAAGGTGGACGATATCGCCCAACAGGAAGTGTTGGGTTATGTCTCCCGCGCGCCGCGCTGGGCCATCGCCCACAAGTTTCCCGCCCAGGAGGCGGTGACCCGGCTGCTGGATATCGAGGTGCAGGTGGGCCGCACCGGCGCGTTGACCCCTGTGGCCAAGCTGGAACCGGTGGAGGTGGGGGGCGTCACAGTGAGCAGCGCCACCTTGCACAACCAGGACGAGATCGAGCGCATGGACCTGCGTATCGGCGACACCGTGGTGGTGTACCGTGCCGGCGATGTGATCCCCAAGGTAGCCAGCGTGATTCTCTCGAAACGCCCCAAAAATGCGCGGCGTTTCAAGATGCCCGACCACTGCCCGGTGTGCGGCGCCGACGTGGTGCGCGCCCCGGGGGAGGCCATCATGCGCTGCTCCGGCGGCCTGTTCTGTCCCGCCCAGCGCAAGGAGGCCATCAAGCATTTCGCCTCGCGCCGGGCCATGGATATCGAAGGTCTGGGGGACAAGCTGGTGGATCAACTGGTGGACGCCGGCCTGGTGGAGACACCGGCAGATCTTTACATGCTGGATTTGCCGACCATTGCCGGCCTGGAGCGCATGGCGGAAAAATCCGCGCAAAACCTGCTGGATGCGCTGGAGAAAAGCAAGTCCACCACCCTGCCGCGTTTCCTGTTCGCCCTGGGGATACGTGAAGTGGGTGAGACCACCGCGCAGACCCTGGCGAATCACTACAAGACGTTAGAGGCCATCATGTCAGCGGATGAGGAAGACCTGCAAACCGTGCCGGATGTGGGACCCATCGTAGCCTCCCATGTGGTGACCTTTTTCAAGCAGGCGCATAACCGGGAAGTGATCGAACAGTTGCGCCAGGCCGGTGTGCACTGGCCGGCGGTGAAAACCGTGGCGGCAGAAGAGCTGCCCCTGGCGGGCAAGACCGTGGTGCTCACCGGCACCTTGCACAGCATGACCCGCAACGAGGCCAAGGAGAAACTTCAGGCCCTGGGCGCCAAGGTGGCGGGCAGCGTTTCGAAGAAGACCGACCTGGTGATCGCCGGCGAGGCGGCGGGCTCCAAGCGCGACAAGGCGGAGCAGCTGGGCGTGGAGATCATGGATGAAGCCGGTTTGCTCGAACTATTGCAAAAGTGAGATGTACAGATTGTCGTTGGGCGTGTATTTTTGCCGCTACGCGTGATTGAGAAAAGAGACTACTGCTGTATATATCCGTCATTCCGGCCTTCGCCGGGATGACGAATCTGAAGTTAATGGGACAGCAGTGGCCTCAAATCATGAAAAACAATTTATTTCGCCTACTAATGCGACTGTTAACTGGAAAGCAGTGAAAAGAGATACACAAAAACGGGGGATTAGGACATGAGTAAGAAACCGGACTGCGAGGCCATCGTCGATTCATCGTTAGGCCAGGAACTGGAAAGGGATGAATGCCTGGTACTCACCAGTGTGATGAAGGTGCGTGAACTGAAGGACGGCGAAGTGCTGGTGAAAGAGGGCGAAGACGATAACCGGCTGTTCATCCTCACCAAGGGCAAGCTCATCGTCAGCAACGAGGTGGACGGCAAGGACACCCCCGTGTACACCATGAAAGTGGGCGAGGTGGCGGGCACCCGCGCCTTCGTGGACCTGGCGCCACGCAGGGCCACCCTTACCGCCGAGGGCGATACCGAGGTGTATACCATGGTGCCCGAGGATTTTGAACGCTTGCTGGAGACCCATCCGCGTATCGTCTACAAGGTGATGCGGGGACTGTTCCGGCTCACCCACATGAATCTGATGCGCATGAACGTGGAGACCCAGGAGCTGGCCAATTACATTCACAAGTCGGGCGGGCGGTATTGACGTTTGTTGAGTAGGTATTATTAATCGTCTGAAAATAATTGCTACAGGGTTATTTCTCCGTGTAGGAGCGCCTTTCCAGGCGCGATTCGCGCCTGGAAAGGCGCTCCCACAGTATTTGCCATTGTGTGAGTCGCTATGGATAACTTGCGTTCACTCACTGCACCTTCAGGCATTCCCAAGAGAGTAAATGCCCACCGTTGTCTGTTAAACCAATTTTGAGACCCTTAATAACCTCGTGCGGGCACGAAAAAACGTGCCCGCACGAGTGGGGCCTGAACCGCGATGGCTACTTGCGTTGGATTTTCGCGCTCTCACGCAGGCCGCGAATGTAGTCCTCGATCAATTTGTTTTGCAGGCCCACGCGAATCTGTTCCTTGATGTCCTCGAACTTCGGCGGGCTTACCATGCGGGTGTCTTCCAGCTTGATCACGTGCCAGCCGAAATCGGTGTGTACCGGGGTCTTGGTGTACTGACCCTTTTTCAGTTTGGCTGTGGCCTCGGCGAAGGTCTTGTCCATTTGTCCCGGCGAAAACCAGCCCAGATCGCCACCGTTGACGGCGCTGGGGCCAGTGGATTCCTTGCCGGCCAGGGTAGCGAAGTCGGCGCCCTTGTCCAATTCCGCGATCACCGCCTTGGCGTCATTCTCATTTTTCAGAAGAATATGTCGGGCCTTGTATTCCTTGCCACCCAGTTCATCCTTGCGTTTTTCGTATTCTTTTTTCATGGCCTCTTCGCTGACCTCGAAACGGTCAGAGGAACGGTTGAGCATGGTGCTGGCGATAATGTTGACGCGTTGGTGTGCTATTTCCTTTTTGATGGCCGGGGCCTTGTCGATGCCGATGCTTACTGCGTCCTGGTAAATCAGTTCACGATTGATGAGTTCCTCGATGAGCATCTCACGCTGCTTGTTCGTCAGTGGGCCTGGTGGCAGGCCGCGCTGACTGGCGTAGCGTTTCAGGGTCCATTCGGTAATGTTCTTGCCGTTGACGGTGGCGATGACAGTGTCATCCTTTTCCGCCGCCAAGGTGTTGCCGCTGACAAGCAGGGTGGTGATAAAGAGCGTGGCCAGTAACAAAGAGGTCGATTTCACGTTAGATCCTTTCAAGTCGTTTTTATGATTTCAGTTCTTCCGGGGTCAGCGCCTTGATGCTCAGGGCGTGGATATCGGTGTTCATCAT
>DRKQ01000161.1 GCA_011051685.1 Gammaproteobacteria bacterium | reverse complement strand
TTCGTGGGCATCGCGAAACGCCACGCCCTGGCGCACCAGGTAATCGGCCAGGTCGGTGGCGGTGGAAAAGCCCCGCCGCGCCGCCTCGCGCATGTTGTCGCGCTTGGCGCTGAGGGCGGGGATCATGTCGGCGAATACGCGCAGGGAGGCGCGCAGATTGTCCACGGTGTCGAACAGCGGTTCCTTGTCTTCCTGGTTGTCCTTGTTGTAGGCCAGGGGCTGGCCCTTCATGAGCATCAGCAGACTGAGCAGGTTGCCGGTGATGCGCCCGGTCTTGCCGCGGATCAGTTCCGGCACGTCGGGATTTTTCTTTTGCGGCATGATGGAGGAGCCGGTGCAGAAGCTGTCACCCAGTTCGATGAAGTCGAACTGCGCCGAGGCCCAGAGGACGATCTCTTCGGAGAAGCGTGACAGGTGCACCATGATCAGCGAGGCGGCCGCCACGAACTCGATGGCGAAGTCCCGGTCGCTCACCGAGTCCAGGGAGTTTTCCGTGGGCGCGTCGAAGCCCAGCAGTTGCGCCGTGTAGGCCCGGTCGATGGGGTAGGAGGTGCCGGCCAGGGCCGCGGCGCCCAGGGGCATGAGGTTGATGCGCCGGGCGCAGTCCGTGAGCCGGCCGTGATCCCGTTTGAGCATCTCGAACCAGGCCAGCAGATGATGGCCGAAGGTCACCGGCTGGGCGGTCTGCAAGTGGGTGAAGCCGGGCATGATGGTGTCGGCCTCCTGCTCGGCCAGGTCCACCAGGGCGGCCTGCAGGCGGGTGAGTTCTGCCAGACAGGCCTGCAGCTCTTCGCGCAGATACAGGCGAATGTCCGTGGCCACCTGGTCGTTGCGCGAGCGCCCCGTGTGCAGCTTTTTGCCCACCTCGCCGATGCGTTCGATGAGCCGCGCCTCGATGTTCATGTGCACGTCTTCGCGGGCCACGGACCAGGAAAAATCCCCCGCCTCGATCTCCGCCTTGATGCTGTTCAAGCCATTGATGATGGCGTCACGCTCATCATCCGTAAGCACCCCCACCCTGGCCAGCATGGTGGCATGGGCGATGGAGCCGGCGATGTCGTGAGCGTAGAGCCGTTTGTCGAAACCCACCGAGGCGGTGAAGGCCTCGACGAAGGCGTCGGTGGGTTCGGTAAAGCGGCCGCCCCAGGGTTTTTCCACGTTGTCGTTCATGTGCGTATTCCCGGTATTCCGTGCAACTCAAGCTGACGCGCAGTATAGACGATATCACTACCAGCTCACATAAAAACGGGCAATGTATTGCAAATCTATCCCCTCTCCACCAGGGGGAGAGGACCAGGGTGAGGGGGATTTACGCCGCCTCGACACCTTGCTGCACAACACCCCCTACTTCGCTACACTGGATTTCCTATGGCCAGGATCACACAACCCTCATCGGCAGAACGCAACGGCTCGAGCACAGACAATTTTTTCCTGCCGGACTTTTGCAATGTGCGCATGGTCTTCGCCGTGGTGGTAATCAGTGAACTGCTGGCCATCGTGCTCAGTCTCTCGCCCCTACGCAGCGGCAACCGCTGGAACGACCTCAGCATCATCTCCCTGTTCGTACAATGGGTGGGGCTGAGCAGCGCCGGCGTTCTCTGCCTGTCCCGCCCCTGGCTGGCGCGCATGAACAAGATCCGCGCCGCCGCCACCAGCTATTTATTGTTATTGATCACCACCCTGGTCATCACCCTGCTGGCCTTTGTCATCGGCGGCTACCTGCGCATGGAACACTGGAACCCGGCTGTCTGGCCGCCCAATGCCTGGCAGCTCGACCTGCTGTTGCGCAACCTGGGCATCAGCGCCATCTTCAGCGCCATCGTGTTGCGCTTCTTTTACATCCAGCACCAATGGCAACAGAATGTGCGTGCCGAGGCCCAGGCCCGCCTGCAGGCCCTGCAGTCACGCATCCGCCCGCACTTTTTGTTCAACAGCCTCAACACCATCGCCAGCCTCACCCAGGTGGATGCCGACCAGGCCGAGGCCGCGGTGGAAAATCTCGCCGACCTGTTCCGTAACAACCTGGCGGACGCCAGCCTGCACATCAGCCTCGCCGACGAGCTGCAACTGACCCAGCGCTACCTGGATATCGAAAAGCTACGCCTCGGCGAGCGCCTGCAGATCCGCTGGAGCGTGGACGAGCTGCCAAAGGATGCCTCGGTGCCTCGGCTGATCCTGCAACCCCTGCTGGAGAACGCCATCTACCACGGCATCGAGCCCATCAGCCAGGGCGGCGCCATTGGCATCGACGGCCATGTCTACGATGACGACATCTACATCAGCATCAGCAATCCCCTGCCGCAACAGGAAAACGCCGAACAAAAGCAGGGAAATCAGATCGCCCAGGATAATGTTCGCCAGCGCCTGGCCGCTATTTATGGTGAGCACGGCAAGCTGAACGTACAGGAGGATGACAGGGATTACATCATCACCCTCATCTTCCCTTATCAACATCATCAAGCCCAAGGCAGAATCGAGTAATACCCGTGAAGATTATCATTGTCGATGACGAACCCCTGGCCCGCAGCCGCATGCAACGCCTGTTGCAGGACATCGATGGCACGGAGATCGTGGGCGAAGCCAAGAGCGGCAAGGAGGCCCTGCTGCGCTCCAGCGTGCTGCACCCGGACATCGTCCTGCTGGACATCCGCATGCCGGAAATGGACGGCCTGGAAACCGCCCTGCACCTGTCGCACATGAAGCACCCGCCGGCGGTGATCTTCACCACCGCCTTCAGCGAACACGCCCTGGCCGCCTTCGAGGCCAATGCCGTGGACTATCTGCTCAAACCCATTCGCCGTGAACGACTGGAGGAGGCCCTGGGCAAGGCACAAAAGATCAATCGCGCACAACTGCTGGAACTGGGCAAGCAGGAAGACGCACAACGCGCGCGTAGTCACATCAGCGCCTACGTGGGTGGAAACTTGCAGTTAGTGCCCTCGGAAAAAATATTTTATTTCCAGGCTGAACAAAAATATGTCTCCGTGCGCCACCCCAATGGCAGCCTGCTCATCGACGACTCCCTGAAATCCCTGGAAGAGGAATTCGCTGAGCGCTTCCTGCGCATTCATCGCAACTCACTTGTCGCCCTCGGTTATGTCGAGGGCCTGGAAAAAGACAGTGATGGAAAATACCGGATTCGCCTGCGCGGCATCGATGACAAGCTGGAAGTGAGCCGCCGCATGGTGGCCACCACACGGCGACGGCTCAAGGAACTAGGCAAGGCATGAACACGTTGATGGCGGAAACCCTCTGCAAAAACCATGACTCAATGCGACAAAGACCGGCAACAAGCCAACCCGGGATTCATTCGCCCCCACCACACTGCCGCTGAAAATCATCATAAATATCGTACAACTCAGTTTCTTCACGTAGAATTCTTTCATTCAGCACTCTGTAAAGCTGTTTGAAATCACTCACAAATGACTGTTCGTCCCCGCCCTGGGCATATTGATCGAAAAAAGACAGGGCCGCCTTTGAAATCTCATCCATTTCATCAATGCAGTTATCCAGCAATTGACTTAGTTCGGTGTTTTCCAATGAAGCTTCGCGAAGCACCGGGTACAGCCGGGTATCTTCTTTTCTCAGGTGGGCAAGCAGGTATCCTCTGGCATCAAAAAGGCGTTTCCTGCCTTCATTTGAGTTAATACCCAGTTGCAGCACTTCCTTGAGCAAGACAGCAATCTTTGAATGCTCATGTTTCAATTCTTCGATCAGACCCGACATAAAAATCCTCCTTGAGTAAAGCATAAAGCCATTAATCCCGGCCTCCGGAATCCACCGGCCTGCATTATTTTCCCTTCAGCAGTGCGTCTGAAACCTTTATCGCCTTTTCCAGATAATCGTTATAGAAACCTGGCGTTTGATAACCCACAATCTTCGGCACCAGTTCATTTCCCGCTGCGTCGAGCAACTGCAGCGTAGGCACCACTTCTATGCCTCTGACAATGGCAAAGCCCTCTGCATTACGGATATTGCCATCGAAATCGTGCAGCTCATCATATTGATCCATCATGACCTTGCGCAGGATGACACGTTTGGGGTCAACACCAGCCTTACGCATTGGGCCAAGCACCTCGGCTTCCAGGCGCTTGCAATAGTGACAGTCTTCAGTGGCGAACATGAGGAGGATGGGCACACGATTTTTTTTCGACAGTCTACCCAGGGCGGGCATATTGTTGCTGACGGGGAGCTTCAGGTTTACCGGCACTAGCAGGTCATCTTCGTCAACCATTTCCGGGGACCGGCTGCCGGCGGCAAGGACTGTGGCAATAAAAAGATGCAGTAGCAGAAAAATGATCACTGGATAACGCATGACAACATCCAACAAAGTCACGTACTACCGACATAGCCGCTAGTTCTAATCAAGCCCCCAATGGAGGCGCTATACAATCAAGCTTTTCGCTTAATCTACACTTTCACTTATTGAATAGTTCTTCCGTCCCTAGCACGTAGCACATAGGGTGGGCATGTCTTTTTGCCTACGCGGTACCACAGATTATGCGTGGGCACACAAAACGTGCCCACCCTACGAACTGCCGTCGTCATTCCGGCGTAGGCCAAAATCTAGAATGCCGGTCGTTTCACTGGATTCCGGCCTACGCCGGAATGACGGAAATATTCAGTCCTCGGCACTATTTTTATCCCAGCATATCACGCAGATTGGCCAAATGCGCCCTGCCCCGCTCCTGGCGCTCCTCCGGGTCGGCCTGTTGCCCACGGCCCTCCCAAGCCAGGTCGTCCTGGGGCAGTTCATCCAGAAAACGGCTGGGCTCGCAGTCCACGGTCTCTCCGTGTTTGCGCCGTTTGGCGGCCATGGTGAAGGTCAGGGTCTTTTGCGCACGGGTAATACCCACGTAGGCCAGACGCCGTTCCTCTTCTATATCGTCCGCTTCCAGGCTGGCATGATGGGGCAGCAGGTTTTCCTCCATGCCCACCACGAACACGTGGGGAAACTCCAGGCCCTTGGCGGCATGCAGGGTCATCAATGACACACAATCGTCGCGCGCCTCTTCCTCGTTGCGTTCGAGGATATCCATCAGGGTCATCTGCGCCACCAGCTCGCCCAACGTGGCATTTTCCTCGGCCTTTTTTGCCGCTTTTGTTGACATAAGGTCCAGCCACGCCACCAGTTCGTGCACATTTTCCATGCGCCGCTCGGCGGCCTTGGGGTCGTTGCTGGTATTGAGCAGCCAGTCTTCGTAACCGATGTCGCTGATCAACTCCTTCACCGCGGCGATGGGATCACCGCGCTCGGCCAGCTCCGCTTTTGCCGTTAGCCAGGCAATAAACTCGCGCACATTTTTCATGGCGCGGTAACTCAGCTGGGTCTCCAGCCCCAGCTCGTCGCAGGCGGCGCAGAGGCTGACCCCGCGTTCGCTGGCATAGGTGGCAATCTTCTCCAGGGTGGCCGGGCCGATCTCGCGGCGCGGCGTGTTGACCACACGCACGAAGGCGTTGTCGTCTTCCGGGTTCACCAGCAGACGCAGGTAGGCCATGATGTCCTTCACTTCCTGGTAGCTGAAGAACGAGGTGCCGCCGGAGATCTTGTAGGGCAACTGGTTTTCGCGCAGGGCCTTTTCGAACAGCCGCGACTGGTGATTGCCGCGATAGAGAATGGCGTAATCGCTGAAGCGCCCGCCATTCTGGAACTTGTGCGCCAGCAGCCGCGACACCACCTGCTCGGCCTCGTGTTCCTCGTTGCGCGCCTGCACCACCTTTATCGGCTCACCGAAACCCAGCTCGGACCACAGGCGTTTTTCGAACACGTGGGGATTGTTGTCGATGAGCTGGTTGGCGGCCTTGAGAATGCGCCCGGTGGAGCGGTAATTCTGCTCCAGCTTGATGACCTTGAGCGTGGGAAAATCGTCCTTCAGCAGGGCCAGGTTCTCCGGCTGCGCGCCGCGCCAGGCGTAGATGGACTGGTCGTCGTCGCCCACCACCGTCAACGCGCCGCGCACACCGACGAGCTTTTGCACCAGCCGGTACTGGGCGCCGTTGGTGTCCTGATATTCGTCCACCAGCAGGTAGCGGATGCGGTTCTGCCAGCGCTCCAGCACCTCAGGATTTTCGCTGAACAGCCGCGCCGGCAGGCCGATGAGGTCGTCGAAGTCCACCGCGTTGTAGGCGCGCAGGTGACGGTCGTATTGCTCGAACAGCATCGAAGCCGCCACCAGTTTGGGATCGCCATTGGCCGCGGCCTGGGCCTCGGCGGGACTGACCATGTCGTTCTTCCACTTGGAGATCTGCCACTGCATGGCCTGCGCCTCATCATCGGCATCGAAGGCCCGGCGCATCAGCTCCTTGATCAGCGCCTGGGAATCCTGCGCATCGTAGATGGAAAAGCCCTTGCGCAGGCCCACCGCCCGACCGTCGCGCTTGAGGATGTTCAGCCCCAGGTTGTGAAAGGTGGAAATGCGCATCCCGCGCCGCTCCGCGGCCTTCAGCTCGCCGCTGATGCGCCCCTGCATCTCCCGCGCCGCCTTGTTGGTGAAGGTCACCGCGGTGATATGATGGCCCTTGAGGCCGCAGTTCTGCACCAAGTGCACGATCTTCTGCGTGATCACGCGGGTCTTGCCGGAACCGGCCCCGGCCAGCACCAGCAGGGGGCCGTCGATATAACGCACCGCGGCTTTCTGGCGGGGATTGAGGTCAGACATGGGAGAATTTCAACCGTAGGTCTACAACAGACCATAGTGTATCCTCCCGCTCCGCCCGTGGACAATCCTTGCGCTGGGATTTTCTGATGAATGCCGGCTATTTCAGCCGTTCGATACCCAAGGCCTTGAGCACGTACTTTTCAAAAATTGGTTCCGAGGTGCCCTTCTTCATTTTGCGCATGAAGTATTTTTCAAACGCTACCTTGGCCACGTGCACCCACTTGCCCTTCTTGAACCAGTTGACATTGCGCGGGGGAATCTGCGGCAGGGCCACAAAGGCCGCGCCGGTATCGCCCATATCCGCCAGGCAAATGGCATTCCATGTGCCAGTATGGGTGGGCGCCTCGCCCGCCACCTCCTGCTGAATGTTGTGTGCAATGGCCGTTACCATGGATTCAATCATATAACCCGTCTTCGGCGCTCCCGTGGGCACGGGCGTGGCTTCCACGGGCGGTATGGCAATACAGACCCCAGCGGAATAAATAGACGGATATTTCGGGCTACGCTGCTGATCGTCCACGATGACAAAACCCCGGGGATTACACAGGCCTTCCACATTGGCAACGGCATCCACACCCTTGAAGGCCGGTAGCAACATGGAAAAACGAAACGGCAATGTATGCTCCCTGGTCACCTCGCCCGCCTCGTCATGTTCCGCCACCTGCATTTCGCCATCGCGCACCTCCAGCACCTTGGCGTTGGTAATCCACTTGATGTGCCGGTTGCGCATCTCCGATTCCAACATGCCCTTGGAATCACCCACCCCACCCAGGCCCAAATGGCCGATATAGGGCTCACTGGTCACGAATGTCATGGGCACCTTGTCGCGTAGCTTGCGCCGCCGCAAGTCGGTATCCAGAATCATTGCAAACTCGTAGGCCGGGCCGAAACAACTTGCACCCTGTGCGGCGCCGACAATGATCTCACCGGGATTCTTGAGAAACTCCTCGTAGGCTACATGGGCCTTTTCAGCATGATCCGAGACACAAATTGATTGACTGTAGCCTTCGGGCCCGCTGCCGGGAATTTCATCAAAAGCCAGTTTTGGCCCTGTGGTTATCAACAAATAATCGTAGTCAACCGTGGTATCATCCTGCAGGGTCAGACGCTTTTGCTCAGGATCGATATGCGTCACTGCCTTGGCGATAAAACCAATCTTCTTCTTTTTCAGATAAGGCTCAATGGGAAAGGTAATCTCCTGACGCTCGCGCCAACCAACCGCCAGCCAGGGATTTGAAGGTACGAATTGAAAGGTATCGCTGGCGTTAATCACCACCACTTCATGCTCACGTCCCAACAAAGCTCGTATTTCATATGCAGCAGGCATACCACCCGTCCCTGCGCCCATAATGACAATCTTAGCCATAGTCTTTTTCCTTTTGTCAAATCAATTAAATAAAACAATAAAGAGCCCGCTCCAGCAAAGGCCTAGCCGTCATCACTGTCACCCAGACATTGTTCCGATTCCAGCCACATCACATTGATGACACCAAAGCTCACAGCCAATAAAACGCCGAGAATCCAGGTGAAATACCACATATCGCTCTCTCCTTTCATGCACTCAATAAAGCGAGTGGGATTGTTCCTTGATTTTCTGCTCCGTCACCTTGCCCCGCATCACGCGATACACCCAGCTGGTGTAGGCAATAATCAAGGGCAAAAATATCAGCACAGCCCAAAACATCAACTGCAAGGTCAAATGGCTCGACGTTGCATCCCACAAGGTAAGACTGCTTCGCGGGTCCAAGGACGATGGCAAAACAAACGGAAACAGGGCCGTTGCCGCCGTCAATATCACACCTGCGAGAGCACTGCCACTGGCAATAAAAGCGATACCAGGGCGGCCATAAAACGACAACAACATCGCCAGCACTGCGCCACCGACACCCAGCACCGGCGCCAACATTACGATGGGATGCTTGAGAAAATTAGCCATCCAAGCACCTTCTTCGCGCAGTACCGTTTTCGCCAGCACATCGGGGACGGCGCCAGGATCAGGCATAGATGTCACCACAAAACCTTCGATCCCCGTGGCCAGCCACAACCCTGCCAGAATAAAGCTGCCCAGCATGATGGAGCCGGAAATCGATACCGCACGTTTGCAGCGATCGGCAATCACCCCTTCCGTTTTCAACTGCAGATAAATGGCCCCATGCATTACCAACATGGACAGGCTCACCACACCCACCAACAAGGCGAAGGGACTGAGCAAGGCAAAGAACGAGCCCTCATAGCTTGGCCGCAACACCTCATCAAAACGAAACGGCAGCCCCAGAAAGAGATTTCCGAAGGCCACACCAAACACCAGGGCCGGCACGAATCCTCCCGCAAACAATCCCCAGTCCCACAGTGTGCGCCAGCGGTGATTATCCAGCTTACTGCGGTAATCAAATCCCACCGGACGAAAGAACAGTGCAAACAACACCAGCAACAAAGCAACATAAAGCCCGGAGAACGCCGCCGCATAGACCATTGGCCATGCCGCAAACAAGGCGCCTCCGGCCGTCACAAACCAGACCTGGTTCCCTTCCCACGTAGGACCGATGGCATTGATAATGACGCGCCGCTGAACATCCGTTTTACCAATAATCGGCAACAGAAAACCTACCCCAAGATCAAAACCATCCATCACCGCAAAACCGATAAGCAGGATGCCAACAAACAACCACCAGATTATCTTCAATGTTTCATAGTCGAAAATCATCAGCCCTTTCCTCCCTGCAAGGCAACTGCCGCACCTGTTGTCTCAAGGTGATATTTTCCGGTGCCCAGACTGCTTGGACCCAACCGCGTGTACTTGATCATCAGGTACATTTCAGCCACCAAGAGCAGCGTGTAAAATCCGATGAATCCCGACAAACTGAACAACAGATCACCCTTATCAAGGCTTGAAGTAGCCATGGAGGTGGGAAGAATTTCACCAATGGCCCACGGCTGACGGCCATACTCAGCGACAAACCACCCCGCTTCCGCCGCCAGCCAGGGTAAAGGAAGGCTATACAGCGCGAGCTTCAACAGCCAGCGCTTTTGGTCGGCCACCCGCCTGGCGCAGTAATAAAACGCTGCCGAAAAAAGAAACAGCATGATAAAACCAAACACCACCATAAAGCGAAACACCCAGAAAATCGGCGCAACATGCGGGATCGATGCCTTGGTTGCCTGCCGTATTTCACCCTCGCCGGCTTTACTCACATCACTGGAAAAACGTTTCAACAGCGTTCCATAACCAAGATCCGCCTTGTGTTGTTCAAAACGCTCGATCACCTCGGGGGAGTCGTTTCCCTCGCGAATTTTTTGCAAGGCGATCACCGCCACTCTACCCGAGCGGATACGCTGCTCGTTACGTTTGAGGATATCTTTCAAACCAATCACTTCTTCATCCACGGACCGGGTGGCAATAATCCCCATCAACCAGGGTATCCGAAGCGCATAATCCGTCGTCTGTGTTTCCTGATTCGGGATACCAAACAAGGTAAAATCTGCCGGTGCAGGCTGAGTTTCCCACTCGGCCTCCATGGCGGCCAGTTTTGTTCGCTGGACATCCCCGATTTCATACCCACTTTCGTCACCCAGCACGATAACCGAAATAATCGATGCCAGTCCAAACCCGGTTGCCACCGCGAATGAGCGCCTTGCAAAGGCCAGGTCACGCCCTTTGAGCATGTAATAGGCACTAATCGCCAGCACAAACACTGCGCCTGTCACATAGCCTGCCGCCACGGTGTGAACAAATTTTACTTGAGCCACCGGATTGAAAAACAATTCACTAAAGCTGGTTAGTTCCATGCGCATGGTCTGATAATTAAACGCTGCACCCACCGGGTTCTGCATCCAGCCATTAGCAATAAGTATCCATAGCGCTGACAAATTGGAACCTAGGGCGACAAGGAACGTCACCATCAAATGTTTTACCTTCGATAACCTTTGCCAGCCAAAAAAGAATAAACCCACAAACGTGGACTCAAGAAAAAACGCCATCAGCCCTTCGATAGCCAGAGGAACGCCGAATATGTCGCCTACATAATGTGAATAATAGGCCCAGTTGGTGCCAAACTGAAACTCCATGGTGAGTCCTGTTGTGACACCTAACGCAAAGTTGATACCGAATAATTTTCCCCAGAACTTCGTCATATCCCGATAAATGGTTCGTCCCGTCATCACATAAACGGTTTCCATGATCACCAGAATCCATGACAGCCCCAGGGTCAGCGGCACAAACAGGAAGTGATACATGGCGGTTATCGCGAATTGTAGGCGCGAAAGATCCACTACTTCATCTGTTACCATGACATTTCCTCTTGTTCTGTGATTTTTGACTGAGTCTGCGTAAGCACACTCGGGCCACCTGCAACCTTGTCGGTTGCCTGCACACTCGCCGCACCCAAGAGCCGTTCAGCAATATCTTCACCGTTCAGCGTCTCATCCACAGGGTCACTGAAGAACAGCCACCAGATCACCATTAACACCAGGCTCTTGCTCAACAACACAAGAATCACCTCACCACGCAGAGAGTGTCCCCGCCACGGAATGAGCCAGACGGCTACAAGCAAGGTCATTTTTTTGCACGTTCGTAGCATTGCCTTCAGCCCGCTGCTTTCTGTTTGCCTGATTAAGGGCGCAGGTACCTCTGCTCTGATATGGGATTGCCCGTTGTACGTTAGCAAGCAATGTGCCAATCTAAACTTTGGAAAGTCCAAAAACCTTCCAGGCTCACACAAAATGCCACAACTTATTGTTTTGCATGGTTATAATGACAATCATTCTATGTCCTGCAAGTGACATTCACATACGTAAAAGATGGAAACTATAGTTTCTCCCTGTACCTTGAACGCTACAGATGACAGACTTCGTTGACACCTCCGTCAAAAATGACACGCCCCAAGGCACGCCTTTGTC
>DRKQ01000160.1 GCA_011051685.1 Gammaproteobacteria bacterium | reverse complement strand
GGAGGCGTTTGTGGCGCGGGCGGACACGGCCCTGTATCGGGCGAAACAAAGCGGCCGGAACCGGGTGTGCACGGACGAAGTCCGGTAGCCGTGCCCTCGCCTCAGAGTGAACGAAAGACCATCCGCAACCAGTCGGCCTTGCGCAAGCGTGGCCGGGAAAACAGGTTATCTTGTTGGCGTTCCAGCAATTCCAGCACGCGCAGGCCGCCGTTGATCATCAGCCGCAACTGAAAACCGAAGCGCCCGCCCACGGCGCGCCCCAGGGGTTGGCCGAACAGCATCTTTTCCCTAGCGTAGTCTATTTGTTGTTGGATGAGCCGGGCAAAGGCGGCGTCGCTGCGTTTATCGCGGATGTGCGCTGCGCTGACGCCAAAGCGCTGCATGTCGGCCTGGGGCAGGTAGATGCGCTTGTTTTCCACGAAGTCCTGTTCGATGTCCTGCAGGAAGTTGATCAATTGCAGGGCGCTGCAGATGGCATCGGCTCGTTGCAGGTTCTCCTCGCTGGCGGCGGCCATCAAATGCAGCAAGAGCCGGCCCACGGGGTTGGCGGAACGGCGGCAGTAGTCCCACACCTCGTCGATATGGGCATAACGCGTCTTGGTTACATCCTGACGGAAGGCGCTGATCAGATCATGAAACAGTTGCAGGGGCAGACTGTGTTGATGGATGACATCGGCCAGGGCGATGAAAATGGGATGGTCGATGGTTTCCCCCCGGGCAATGGCCTCCAGGTAATCATCGTATTGCTGGAGTTTTGTGAGCCGGGTCTCGGCATCGTCATCGCCTTCGTCGGCAACATCATCGGCCGTGCGGGCAAAGGCGTAGATCACGCTGATGGGCTGGCGTAGCCACTTGGGCAGAATGAACGAGGCCACGGGAAAATTTTCATAATGGCTGCGCACCATTTGCCGGCAATGGGCGTAGGCATCCGTGAGTGCCTGCTCAGTGATGCGTGGTTGATGGCCTTGCTGGGGCGGGTGGACTGCCATTATGATGTGATATTCATTTCAAACATAACGGAAGCCGACAATGGCCATGCTTGGCATGAAAAAATATCTTATTGGCGCCGTGGTGGGACTGCTGGTGGGCCTGTGGTTCGGCGTCAACATCGGTAACGACCGGCCGCTGTGGTCCAATCCTTTTGCCGAACCCAGCCTCTCCCAAAAGGCCAAGGGGGTGGCGAAGGATGTGTGGAAAGACGCGAAAAAGGCGGCGCGGGACAGCCTGAAGGATTGAGGGCATTGGCGGTCAGTGCTTGGCATCGTCGTTCGGGGTTTCTGTAGCAAGACCGGGGACACTATCCGTTTCCTGGTTGAATACCTCGATGTCTCTTGCCGCGGTCTCGATTTGCTCAATGGGATCTACGGCCTTTTTACTGGAAATCCCCATTTCGCTGAACTTGCGCGCGCCGGGCTCCACCCGGGTGTTAAAGGACGATGCCGCCTTGTTGTAGTGTTGCACGCTGCTGTTGAGATTCCTGCCCAGTTTGCCCAGGTGTTCGGCGAAGGTAGCCAGCCGGCCATAAAGCTCTTCTCCCACTTCGCGGATGTGCTCGGCGTTTTCCGTCAGGGATTCCTGGCGCCAGCCATAGGCCACGGCGCGCAGCAGGGCGACGAAACTGGTGGGGGTGGCGAGGATGACCTTTTGCTGCATGGCGTCTTCTAACAACGAATAGTCGTTGTCCAGGGCCGCGCTGAGAAACTGGTCGCCGGGGATGAACAGCACCACGAAATCCGGTGCGTTCTTGAACTGGTTCCAGTAGCCTTTGGTGGCCAGCTCCTGCACCCGCTTGCGCACGTTCTTGGTATGCCGCGCAAGATGGGTCTCGCGTTCCTGCTCGTCCGTGGCCTCCACCGCGGAGAGGTAGGCGTCCAGCGGGGTCTTTACATCCACCACGATCTCGCGGCCGCCGGGCATGCGCACGATCATGTCCGGACGCAGGGCGCCGTCTGCGGTCTGGGTGTGTTCCTGCTCGAAGAAATCGCAGTGTTCCACCATGCCCGCCAGTTCGGCGAGGCGCTTGAGAGTCATCTCACCCCATTGGCCGCGCACCTCGGGGCGGCTCAGGGCCTTCACCAGGTTGCGGGTTTCGCCCTGCAGGGCCTGCTGGGTCTGCGCCATGGTCTCCAGGTGCTGGGTGAGGGCGCCGTAGGCCTGTTTGCGTTCGTGCTCCATGCTACGGATTTGCTTTTCGGTCTTTTCCAGCGCCTCCTTGATGGGCTTCACCAGATTTTCGATGGCCTGTTCCTTCTGGCTGAGTTCCCCCTGGGCCCGGGCCTGGAATTGCTTGAGGTTTTCCTGCGCCAGCTTGAGGAATTCCTCGTTGTTGTGTTTCAACGCCTGGCGGGAAAGATGACTGAAGGCCTCGGTGAGCTGACTGCGGGCCTGTTCCTGGGCATTTTCCAGCGCCGCAAGCTTCTCGGCCTGGGCGCGGCGCTCCATGTCCAGGGTGGTGTTGAGGGTGCTGTTTTGCTCGGTGAGGGAGGCGATGCGCTTGTGCAGGCGCAGGTACACGAGGCCGGCCCCGGCGAGAGCGGCGAGCAGGGCGATGAGTATGGCCGAGAAGAGAGAGATATTCTGGATCATGGCGGGGCGATTCTATCATCGCTGGGGTGCGCGCGGGGGTTAAGTGTCAATACTGCTTGGCGAGGGTAGGAGCGGTACAGGCGCTGGATTTTGTGCCCCTGGGGAGGAAATCCCCCCTGCCAATTGGTGATATGGCTTTTTTGTTATTATTTTATGTATAATGAGAATTATTCTCATTAATACTTCTTCAAGTGATCTGCCATGACCTACACGAAACCCTTTTCTTTATACCTTGCTTCCCTGATGCTTATCCTCGGCCTCATGGCTGTGGTGACGGCCCCGGTTCGGGCTGCCGACGAAGCTGCCGTCAATACTACTGGCAATGCTGAGGCGGCGTTGCATGTGCTGGCTTACCTCAGTGTGGATTATCCCGCCACCGTGCGTGAGGGCAAGATTATCAATGCGGCGGAATATGCCGAACAGCAGGAATTTGCCACACGGCTGGTAGCGTTGATGGAGGCGCTCCCTCCCGGGCCGCAGAACGCACGTTTCCAGCAACAGGCGCGGCAGCTGCTGGGTCTGATCAATGCCCGCGCCGAAGGCGACAAGATCAAGGCGATCAGCTCCACTCTGAGCAATGACTTGATCGTCACCTTTCGCGTGGCCACGGCTCCGCGGCGTTTACCGGATATACAATCGGCGGCAGTCATTTTCCAGGCCCAGTGCAGTGGTTGCCATGGCGCCGAAGGTTATGGCGACGGCCCCGATGCCGTGGGCCTGGATCCCGCCCCTGCCAACTTCCACGACCGCGAGCGTCAGGATCAACTCAGCCTGTACGGCCTATACAATACCATTACCCAGGGTGTGGAAGGCACGGCCATGCGTGGCTTTGTGGGCGAATTGGATAATGAGCAACGCTGGGCGCTGGCCTTTTATGTAGGGCGCATGGCCTTTCCTCCCGAAATGGTGCAGCAGGGTGAACAGCGCTGGAGTGAGAAACCACTGGTGGATTTGAGTGGCCTGCAAACCCTCACCGCACTCTCCATGGCGGATGCCAGGGCCCGCTGGGGAGAAGACGGTCCACCGGTGATGGCCTATTTGCGTAACCACCCTGAATTGCTGCTGCCCAAGGCCTCGGCGAATCTGACCTTGGCGCGCCAACGCCTGGACGACAGTCTCAAGGCCTATACCGCTGGCGACAGAGAACGGGCGCAGTCCGCCGCCGTGGCAGCCTATCTGGAGGGCTTCGAGCCCCTGGAGAACGGTCTGCGGACTCGGGATCCGCAACTGGTGGGCAAGATCGAACTTGCCATGGCCAGTTATCGCCAGGCCCTGCGCAAGGGCGCTGGGGTCGAGACGGTACGCACCCGCCAGCAGGAGATCCTTGGTTTGCTGGATGAGGCAGAGAGCCGCCTGCAAGATGAACGCCTGTCCTCAGATGCGGCGTTTTTCAGCGCTTTGATTATCCTTCTGCGCGAAGGCCTGGAGGCGATTCTGATCCTCGCTGCGGTGGGCGCCGTGCTGATCAAGGCCGGACGCCGCGACGCCCTGCGCTACCTGCACGCGGGGTGGATCAGCGCCCTGCTGCTGGGCGGGGTGACCTGGGTGCTGGCCAATTTCGTCATCGGCATCAGCGGCGCGGGACGGGAGATTACCGAGGGGGTGACGGCCCTGTTGGCATCGGCGGTGCTGCTGTATGTCGGGTTCTGGCTGCACGGCAAGACCCAGGGCCAGCGCTGGCAACAGTTCGTCAAACAGCGCATTCAAACCGCCCTCCATGGCGGTGCCTTGTGGGTGCTGGCACTGGTGTCATTTCTCGCGGTGTACCGGGAGGTATTCGAAACCGTGCTGTTCTACCAGGCCCTGTGGCTGCAGAGTACCGAGGAGGCCGGCAGCGCCCTGTTGGGCGGCATCGCCACGGCGGCGGGTGTGCTGGTGCTGCTGGCGTGGATTATCCTGCGTTCCAGCCTGCGCCTGCCGCTGAAACTGTTCTTCAACGTCAACGCCACTATTATGCTGGTGCTGGCCGTGGCCTTTGCTGGTCATGGCGTGAATAGTTTGCAGGAGGCCGGTTATCTGCCCGTGGATCCGGTAAATTTCATTCATGTGGCCTTGCTCGGGATTTATCCCAATCTGGAGACCCTGCTGACCCAGGGTGTGCTGTTGCTGATCATCGGGGCTATCATCTGGTTTGAGCACCGGCGTCAGCCGCCGGCGCGGGCCTGATACAGATACCGGCGAAGATCTAGCGGCCGGCCAGCCAGGTAATGATGGCCTGCGGTGTGTCCAGCAGGGCGTCGGCCTGCCATTGCCCGGGCTGGTCCTGCTCACCGATGTAGCCGAACAGGGCCACCAGGGTCTGCATGCCCGCGCGCCGGCCGGCTTCGATATCCCGTTGGGCATCCCCCACGTAGACGCACTCTCGCACCTCACTGCCCGCCAGCCGGCAGCCGTGGAGAATGGGCTGGGGATGGGGTTTGCGGTTTTCGCAGCTGTCGCCGCTGACGATGCAGGCGGCGCGCGAGGTGAGGCCCAGGGCATCCAGCAGCGGTTCGGTGAGCCAGCCCGGCTTGTTGGTGATCACCCCCCAGTTCATGCCGTTTTCTTCGATGTGCGCCAGCAGCTCGTCCATGCCCGGGAACAGGCGGGTCTCACGGGCGATATTCTCACGGTAGATTTCCAGCAGGCGCTGGCGCAGCGGGGCGAAGTCCGGATGCTCGGGTTCCAGGCCGAAACCCAGCCGGGTCAGGGCGATGCCCCCGTGGGAGACCACGGGGCGGATGGCCTCGAAGGGCAGGGGTGCGCGGCCGTTTTCGATCAGCACCTGATTCAGCGCGAAGGCCAGGTCAGGCGCGGTATCGGCCAGGGTGCCATCGAGATCGAAGAGCACGGTTTTGAGGGTGGGGGATGGCAAGGCTCAGAATTTCATTTTGGTTTTCGACAGTTATGAATCGTCTCAAAATAATCGCAACAGGGTTATTTCCCCGTGTGGGAGCGCCTTTCCAGCCAGGCGCGAATCGCGTCTGGAAATCGTAGGGTGGGCACGTGTCTTGTACCCACGCCTGAGCTGAATGCTCCGCGTGGGCATGAAAAACATGCCCACCCTACGACTCTGCGTTTATAACACCCAATTTACACATTACTACGCGTGCAATGCGCCAGATAATTCACATCCAAATCACGGCCTAACGCGTAGTGCTGGTTCAGCGGGTTGTAGGTCATGCCGGTAAGGTCGCGCAGTTTCAGTCCGGCGTGACGCGCCCAGGCCTCCAGTTCCGAGGGACGGATGAACTTGGCGTAGTCGTGGGTGCCCTTGGGCAGCAGGCGCAGCAGGTATTCGGCGCCGATGATGGCGAACAAGTAGGACTTGGGATTGCGGTTGATGGTGGAGAAGAACACCGCGCCGTCGGGTTTCACCAGTTGCGCGCAGGCGGCGATCACCGAGGCGGGATCGGGTACGTGTTCGAGCATCTCCATGCAGGCGACCACGTCGAACTCTTGCGGGTGTTGCTCGGCCATGTGCTCGGCGGTGACCTGCTGGTAATCCACGGCTACCCCGGATTCCAGGCCGTGCAGCCTGGCCACCTTCAGCGGCGCCTCGCCCATGTCGATGCCGGTGACCGTGGCGCCTTTTACTGCCATGCTCTCGGCGAGGATGCCGCCACCGCAGCCCACGTCGATGACGGTCTTGCCGGCCAGACCGCCGCAGCGTTGCTCGATGTAGTCCAGGCGCAGCGGATTGATCTCGTGCAGGGGTTTGAATTCACTCTGCGGATCCCACCAGCGCGCCGCCAGGGCCTCGAACTTGGCGATCTCGGCGGGGTCGGCGTTGTGGCTTGCGCTGGCGTCGAAGGTGGTGTCTGAGAGAGTGTCTGTCATGGCGGAAGCATAACTCATTCTGCGGGGTTCATCAGGCCCGCCACCACGAAACGTCCCTCGGTCATCAGAATATTGTAGGTGCGGCAGGCGGCGGCGGTGTCCATGACTTCCACGCCGATGCGCTGGCGGTGCAGGGCGCCGAGCAATTGTGGCGGGGGAAAGATCAGCCGGTGCCCGGTGCCCAGCAGCACCAGTTCCGGTTGCAGTTCGACAATGGCGTCCAGGTGCTCGGCCAGCAGTTCGTCGACGCTGGACGGCGCCCAGTCGCGCAGCAGGTGTTTGGGACTGAGGATGAAGTTGCCACGGATGGTTTCCACTTCCAGGGGACGGGGCGATTGCCCGCCGGGCGAGTGCGGGTTATCCGCCGAATAGGGCAGGGTCAGGGCAATTTCTCCGGGCTGGTAGGCGCGGACGGTGTAGGAATGGATGTCGCTGTCGAGATTCACTTGCATGGTGTGTTTCCGGCTGGTGGCCTGGTGGGGTATACTTTGGCTCTTTTTTCGGTGGCCTGGGGACGATTCCAAGCGCCTGATTTTACAGATATTCACCCTGCACGAATAGCCAATACACTGCGAATAAACGCCAAACGACCCCGAGCCCGGCCCTAAAATGTTCGACGATTTCCCCAGAATCAATCGCCTGCCGCCCTATGTTTTCAATATCGTCAATGAGTTGAAGGCCAAGGCCCGCGCCCGTGGCGAGGATATCGTGGACTTCGGCATGGGCAATCCGGATCAGCCCACGCCGCAGCACATCGTCGACAAGCTGGTGGAGGTGGCCCAGCGGGGCAACACCCATCGTTATTCCGTGTCCCGCGGCATCCCGCGTCTGCGCCGGGCCATTTGCAACTGGTACAAGGATCGTTACGCAGTGGAGCTGGACCCCGAGTCCGAGGCCATCGTCACCATCGGCTCCAAGGAAGGCCTGGCCCATCTGGCCCTGGCCACGGTGGGGCCGGGGGATGCGGTGCTGGTGCCCAATCCCTCATACCCCATTCATCCCTACGGTTTCGTCATCGCCGGGGCGGACATCCGCCACGTGCCGCTGACACCTGATGTGGATTTTTTCACCGAGCTGGAAAAGGCCATCAAGGACACCTGGCCCAAGCCCAAGATGCTGGTGCTGAATTTCCCCGGCAACCCCACCACCCAATGTGTGGAACTGGAGTTTTTCGAAAAAGTGGTGGCCATCGCCAAGGAACACGAGATCTGGGTGATCCAGGATCTGGCCTACGCCGATATCGTCTTCGACGGTTACCAGCCACCCTCCATCATGCAGGTGCCGGGGGCCAAGGACGTGGCGGTGGAATTCTTCACCCTGTCGAAGAGTTACAACATGCCCGGCTGGCGGGTGGGTTTCATGGTGGGCAACCCGACTCTGGTGGCCGCATTGGCGAGGATTAAATCGTATCTGGATTACGGCATGTTCACGCCCATCCAGGTGGCGGCCATCGCCGCCCTGGAAGGCCCGCAGGACTGCGTGCAGGACATTGCCGACATGTACCGCAGCCGGCGCGATGTGCTCTGCGATGGCCTCAACGCCATCGGCTGGGAAGTGGAAAAACCCAAGGCCACCATGTTCGTCTGGGCGCCGATTCCGGAACAGTACAAAGCCATGGGCTCCCTGGAGTTCAGCAAGAAATTATTGAAAGAGGCCAAGGTGGCGGTGTCGCCGGGCATCGGCTTCGGCGAATACGGCGACGACCACGTGCGCTTCGGGCTGATCGAAAACGAACACCGCACCCGCCAGGCCCTGCGGGGGATTCGGGATATGTTTCGCGCCGATGCGGCGGGGTGATTTTTTTGGCTGTGGTGTTGTAAGAACTGTGGCGTTGTAAGAACTGTGATGTTGGAAACGCAGAGGGCGCGGAGGCGCAGAGGACGCAAAGATTTATGGGGTTCTGGTTTTTTTAACATTCCGGTGCATCCCTAAATCAAATGCTATTACCACTGGACTCCGGCCTGCGCCGGAGTGACGGTTAAAAAAGCCCTCTGCGTTCTTTGCGCCTCCGCGCCCTCTGCGTTAAATACACCGGACGCGTTTATACGCCACACGTGATGTGACAAGAAATTAAGAAGGGGAAGACTGTTGAAACCGGTAAAAGTAGGTCTGTTGGGCATGGGCACCGTGGGCGGCGGCACCGTCAACGTACTCAAACGCAATGCCGAGGAAATCGCGCGGCGCGCCGGGCGGGGCATCGAGATCAGCCACGCCGCGGCGCGTGACGTCAACAAGGCGCGCATCTGTGACACCTCCGGTATTACCCTGACCACCAATCCGCAGGATGTGGTGACGGACCCTGAGGTGCAGATCGTCGTCGAACTCATCGGTGGCGACACCCTGGCCCGCGAGCTGGTGCTGACCGCCATCGCCAATGGCAAGCACGTGGTCACCGCCAACAAGGCGCTGATCGCCAAGCACGGCAACGAGATATTCACCGCCGCCCAGAAGCAGGGCGTGGTGGTGGCCTTCGAGGCCGCGGTGGCCGGTGGCATTCCCATCATCAAGGCCCTGCGCGAGGGCCTGGCGGGCAACCGCGTCGAATGGCTGGCGGGCATCATCAACGGCACCGGCAATTTCATTCTCACCGAGATGCGTGACAATGGCAGCGACTTCGCCGAGGTGCTGGCCGAGGCCCAGCGCCTGGGTTATGCCGAGGCCGATCCCACCTTCGACGTGGAAGGCATCGACGCCGCGCACAAGCTGACCATCCTCGCCTCCATCGCCTTTGGCATCCCGTTGCAGTTCGAGGCCTGTTACACCGAGGGCATCACCAGGATTACCCGCGCCGACGTGGAATACGCCGAAGAGCTGGGCTATCGCATCAAGCACCTGGGCGTGGCGCGGCGCACCGAGGCCGGCGTGGAGCTGCGCGTGCATCCCACGCTGATCCCCGAGCGGCGCCTGATCGCCAACGTGGACGGGGTGATGAACGCGGTGCTGGTGAAGGGCGACGCGGTGGGGCCGACGCTGTATTACGGCGCCGGCGCCGGCGCCGATCCCACCGCCTCGGCGGTGGTGGCGGACGTGGTGGACGTGGTGCGCACCCTTACCTCCGACCCGGAGAACCGGGTGCCGCACCTGGCCTTCCAGCCTGATGCGCTGAGCGACCTGCCCATCCTGCCCATGGACGCGGTGGAGACGGCCTACTACGTGCGCCTGCAATGCGAGGACAAGCCCGGCGTGCTGGCCAACGTGGCGAGCATCCTCGGCGACTCCGGCATCAGCATCGAGGCCATCCTGCAGAAGGAACCGGCGGGCGACGCCCCGGCCACCATCATCCTGC
>DRKQ01000159.1 GCA_011051685.1 Gammaproteobacteria bacterium | reverse complement strand
TATTTCCGCAAGCCCAAGGTGAGCGACTTTGGCCGCCTGCGCACCGACACCACCACCCTCAAGGGCTGGTGGCGTAACCGCGTCACGCGAGTGCTGCTGGTCTTTTTGTTCAGCACCCTGGGCTCCGCCATCGGTACCTATGTGGCGGGCTTCCGCATCTTCGACCGCCTCACTGGCTGACAGCAACGAGGTATTTTCCAGACAATGAAAAGGGCGCTAGATGCGCCCTTTTCGTTGAGCCTGGAACGGAGTGCTCAGTCGTGCACCAGAACGGTTCTCAGGTAGGCGACGACATCCTCGATTTCCTGCTCCGAGAGCTGCTCACCCCAGATGGGCATGAATTCGGAGCGGCCCATGGCGGCGCCACCCATGGTGATGATCATGCGCTTGTAATCGTCGTTCTTGTCGCTCTTGGTGAGGTTGGCCGGTGGCGGGTCATACAATCTGGCTGCACGGCCCTTGCCATCGGCCTTGATGCCATGACAGAGAATGCAGTTGGTCTTGAAGACGACCTCGCCGCGGCGCACGCTGTCTGTGGCAATTTGTAGATAGGCGACGACATCTCTGATCTGTTCTTGTGAGAGTTCGTGTTCCCAGGGGGGCATGAATTCTGATTTTCCAACCGAGGTTCCGCCGCCACGGATTATCTTGAAATAGTAATCCGGATCTGCGGGTTTGATGGCCAGGTTGGCGACGCCATAGAGCTTGGCTGCTCGTGCAATGCCATCGGCGCGCTCGCCGTGACACAGCTTGCAGTAATTCTTGAACACGATGCCGCCGCGGATAACCGGCTTCGAAAGCTCTTTCTTCACCGCCTTGCGGCTGTCTGCCTGTGCCGCGGTGCCCAGCAGGGTGGCGCTGAAAAGACATAGCATCATCGCCAGGCTCAGGGAGAGCTTAGCCGTCATTTAACCGTGACCTCCATGTACATCTCCGGGTGAATGGCGCATTCGACTTCCACCATCCCGGCCTTGTCGAAGGTCACCGTCTTGGACTGTCCCTTGGGGAAAGAGCCCAGATCGAAGGTCTTCAGGTCCGACAAGGAAAAGATATTGTGAAAGAACGGGTCGTCGTTTCTGAAGCGCAGGGTGTCACCGACATGGATAGTGATGGCCTCGACCTTGTTGCCCTCGACGACGAAGGTCTTGTTGTGCTGATCAACGACCAATTCGGCGGCTTGCACGGCGCTTGCGGTCAGCAAGGCGGTGGTGATGACGGCAGCGTGAAGCAGTTTCTGTTGTGACGATTTAAGCATGGTTGTCTCCTTGATTTTGCAATTATTCGATGGGCAGGCGGGGCAGCGTGACCGGCGCGGGCTCACCCGTCAGCGCCTTCATGAAGGCCACCAGACTGGCCTTTTCGCTGGCGCTCAAATGCAGCGGCTGCATGTTGGGGTCAAGGTTGTCCTTTGTATCACCACCACGGTTGTAGTGGTCAACCACTTCTTCCAGCGTCTTGTAGGCGCCGTTGTGCATATAGGGTGCGGTGAGTTCGACATCGCGCAGGGTGGGTGTCTTGAAGGCGCCCTTGAGGATCTTGACCTTGCGTATCCCGTAGCGACCCGGGTCGTCGTCATTCTTCAGGCCCAGATTGTGGAAGCCGTTGTCGGTAAAGTTGAAGCCGCCATGGCACAGCACGCAGCGGCCCTTGCCGAGAAATACCTCGAAGCCCTGCTGGGCCTGCTTGCTCATGGCGTGGGTTTCACCCTTCACCCAGCGATCGAAGGGTGACTCGGTGGAAACGATGGTGCGCTCGTAGGTTGCCAGGGCCTTGGCGATGGTCTTCTCCGTGATGCCTTCGCCCGGGTAGGCGTCCTCGAAGGCGTCTCGATAGCCCTTGAGGGCGGAGAGTTCCTTGACCAGTTCATCCATATTCTGGTTCATTTCACCGGCGGCCTGGATCGGGCCCACGGCCTGTTTTTCCAGGCTTCGCGCACGGCCATCCCAGAACTGCAGGGGCTGATAGGCGGTGTTGAGGATAGTGGGTGTTGCGCGCCCCAGCACGCCCATGCCATGGCCGATGGCGGTGGGCAGGCCGTCGGACCAGCCCAGGGTCGGGTTGTGGCAGGTACCGCAACTGATCCAGTTGGAACCGGAGAGACGGGGATCGAAGAACAGCATCTTGCCCAGTTCGGTGCGCGCCGTGGTGATGCGGTTGTTGTCCGGTTGGGGGATTTCGGCGGGCCTCAAAAAGCTGCTGTAGTCCTCTGCGGCCTGCACGCTGCTGGCGGCTGCGCCCAGGCAGGCAATGAACAGTACCTTGCGGGCCGTGCGGGTCAAGGTGGGATGTGTTTTCATGAGGTCTCCTCTCTTTGATCGTCTTTCAGCCTGCAACCTTTGCAGGATAAAGCCATTGTTTAGCCTAACGGATAATAGGCTATCGAAATAAATTTATCTGTGATTGTGGCGCCGCCACGGGCCGTGACCTTGTCACAGATTGAACCTGTCGACCACCCGGTTGAGGTCCGTGGCGGCGGCATCCAGGTTGCCCGACAACTCGCTCAGCTCGATGGTCTGCTGGTTGGCGTTTGACGAAACATCGACCAGCGCCGAGACGGTGGTGGTGATGCGACGCACGGCCT
>DRKQ01000158.1 GCA_011051685.1 Gammaproteobacteria bacterium | reverse complement strand
GCCTGCCACGAAGGTCTATCAGTACAATGGCTACCCGGGCGGCTATCAGTCCATTACGGAAGGCAATAAAATCGCCCGATCCATGCTGGATGCATTGCAGGCCGAAAAGGCACTGGGCAAGGGCGCAAGCCATGATACCCGGATCAATCCCGGGTACACGTTCAAACTCACACGCCATACCAGCAAGCGATTAAATAAAAAGTATGTGGTTTTGGGCGTCACCCATGAAGGGACTGTTGATGACTCGGGAAAGGCGCATTACCAAAATCGGTTTTATTGCATGCGGGCCAATGAGCGCTTTGTGCCCATTTACGGCCTTGCCCATCGGCGAGTCTATGGACCACAAACGGCCACGGTTGCAGGCCCCGCGAATGAAGAGATTTTTGTGGATGAATATGGGCGGGTCAAGGTTCAGTTCCACTGGGATCAGGAAGGCAACGGGAACAGCAGCGCCTGGATCAGGGTAAGCCAGATGATGGCGGGTGATGGCTGGGGAAGCCTGTTCATCCCACGCATTGGCCATGAAGTGATTGTCGATTTCCTCGATGGCAACCCTGACCGCCCCATTATCACCGGGCAAGTCTACAACGGGAACAATCAACCCCCTTATCCACTGCCTGCCGGGAAAACCCGCTCCGGCATCAAAACCAGAAGCAGCAAAAATGGCGGCTCCAGAAGCAGCGAACTCTGCTTCGAGGATAAAAAGGGCAGCGAGGAAGTCTTATTGAAAAGCGCGAAGGACCTGATGACCCAAGCGGCGAACAATATGAATATTGCGGTGGGCAATAATCTGCATTACAACGTAAGCCAAAATTATACCTTTGTGGTCTCGAACACCGCCAACTCCAGCATAGGCGGAAATCAAACTGACAATACGGGATCAAATCGAACAAGTATCATCGGCAATAATCACAAGCTAAACATTGGCAAGAACAAGACTGTCGAGGTAGGCGCCCATTACCAGGAAACCACACAAAAGACCCGCACCATTAAAGCCGGGAAAATCAATATCGAGGCCAGTGACGGCTTCTCTGTGAAAGTGGGCAAGGCAGCGATCAGCTTAAGCAAGAATGGAACAATAACACTCAAGTCCGATGGCAATATCAATATCAAGAGTGCCAAAAAAATCAGTATAAAAGCGGCAAAGATCTCACAGGATGACTATTAGGTTAACGGGCTGTTGCAGGCCATATCAGCCGGCAAACGCAATGAAGATAAATCCACCCATTTACCTCGATCCCGTTTTACTTCCGCGCCCTACCCGACGAAGCCCATGACTCTGGTGAGGATTATGATACTTACGGAACAACAATGACCATAGAAAATAATGCCAACTCAGCAATACCCTGATTATTCGCATCAAGAGCCACTGTCAGTCATAACTACGGATTGTGAGATGCTGGCTCTTGTATAAAGGGAACAAAAACTTCGCGCGTCAGCTCATGAAACAGACAACTGGAGATTAGCCATGCGCACACCTGTACAGAAGCCAAAAACAAATCAATCGTTTACTTCTGACAGATCTACGACACCCGGCCGTGCATACCTTCGCCAAAGCCCGGAGGTGAGTTTGTTTTTTCACTTACAGCATATGATTGGGGATCAGCCGGAACAACAAAAGCTGCAGACGCACACAGACGGAATCAATCTTTCATCGGCCGGCACACCGGGCCCTCGCTTTGGGCACGACTTTAACCTCCTCCCACTGCAGAATAGGCCGCAAGCAAAGACCTGTCAGGCTCACCATTCCGAATACCATCCCTTTCCAGGCGATCCTATGCCTCCAACGATGTACCCGGTCAATGGGCATACATTGCGGGGATCTCTCAAGCCCGTAAACGGGGAACATCATCCTCAGTCGATCCTGGATCATCTACAGTTGACCCCTGACAATGTGGCCCCATTGATCAACGGATCCGTCGGCAAGGTTCTACCGAACCCCTATCTGCCACCGCACCTGAGCAATACCACGCACACTATCCGTGGGCCCGTTGGGGAGATGGTGGCGGATGCCTATGGTGCTGAAGCGGTTACCATCGGCACGCGGATCTTCGCCCCTGACCGACTGCCCGCCGACGTGTTACGGCATGAGCTTGCACACGCAGCCCAGGCAGTACAAAAGGGCCCTCCGGCATCCCGTGAAACCCTTGAAATGGAAGCCGGCAGGGCCGCCCGTGCGACCCTGATGGCGTCTTCGGTGCTCTTCCCTTTCTCCGCATCTTCAGGTCTACCGCTTTTCCATCCGGCCCTGCGAACATTGCTGAGAGCGGGCCGCTGGCTTGCACGCCGAACGACCAAAACCTTGTCGAAGCATGTTGCCCGGCATGGGCGGCGTATTGCCGGGAGAGCGATCCATTCCATTTTCAGAAATCCTCGCAAAATAAAGGCCCTGGTCAAACAAGCGGTCCAAGACGGCGCCCGGCTGGCCCGAAGCCAGGCAACAAAGGGCGCCGACGAGGTGCTTGAAGGTGGCGGCGTGCGGGTCATGCGGCAAGCGACGGGAACACCCGGAAAATTCCGCACGGTGGTGGAAAAGAATTTCGGAAAGCCTATCGGCACACGGGGAGAACAGATTTTACGGGTCGTTCTCGACTCCAGCGGTCGAGTGGTCACTGCCTTCCCCGTCGATCGGTTCCTGGGCATCGGTCTTGGCGCCGTTGCCGTGGAGTTGTTTACGGCGAATACAGCGCAAGCCGCTGAGCAGTCTCGGGCGGTGATCGAAGCGGTTGAAAATCGGCCCACGGATTGGGGCGAGGTCGTATTCGAATTAGCCATCGATGTGCTGTCATTTGGCATTCTGGCGAGCTCACCGGTAAACGAGGGAGAGGATCTGATGCTGGCCCTGGACCGTATCGTCAACCAAGCCACACAAGACACGATTCAGGAAATCGAAGCGGCGGAGGGTATTGTCTTGACGGCCGAACAGAGACAGGCCATACGGGAGTTGGTTGAAGTCGCGGTTGGAGCGCCAATGGAATTCGGGGCCATCGAAGAAGAGGCTGAATCTTCATCAAGCCGTCGGTATATTCGATATCCGGACGGCACTATTCTTGACACACAAACCAATAGGATGACTCTGGGTCCGGGTCCGAAATTTTAGGAAGCCAACATGGAATGGCGAGCAGGAACAGGCCCAAATGCCCAGTCTGTAATCGTACCCGATGAATTCGTTGTTGCAATACTCATACTGCTGCAACAAACCGGTGTAACCATTGACCCTTACAGAGACCAGACCCTAGGCAAGGAAAACACGCAAAGGATACTGGAGGTTCTTAAAACAACAAGGGATCTGAAGCGAGCAGAAGTTGAGGACGAAGTGAAGCTGGAGCTGGGCATCCTTGAATTGCCTGTCTGGGCAGAGAAAATGGTCACGGCGCGAATGGAACAAGACACATTTACAAAAATATGTGCCGCACTCATTGGTCTTTGCGAGTATGCCCTATCCCAAGGAATTGATATTGAGGTATTAGGGCAGTGACACATGGGGGCACCACTCAACATGCGACTGTGGCATCGAGAGGTCGAAATGAAACATAAAAGACCGCGTGCTCTATTCTTGTCCCACGGCGGTGGACCCATGCCCTTGCTCGACGATCCGCTCCATCGGGAAATGGTGGAAAAACTGCGGCTCATTGCAGGCAGGATCTCCAGACCATCGGCCATTATTGTCGTCAGCGCGCACTGGGAAGAAAACCTGCCTACCGTTAACGCCTCGGCCAGCCCTTCGCTGATTTACGATTATTACGGCTTCCCCGAGGAATCCTACGACATCCAATACCCCTGCCCGGGCGAACCGTTGCTGGCCGAACAGGTTCGTGGTTTATTGAACAAGGCGGGTATCGAGTCAGACATAGACACTCAACGCGGCTTTGACCACGGTCTGTTTGTGCCCCTGAAAATCATCTACCCCGAGGCAGACATACCCTGCATTCAACTGTCCCTGGTCAATAATCTTGACCCCGTTGAACACATCAACATTGGCAAGGCACTCGCCGGCCTGGAACGCGACGACCTGCTCATCATCGGTTCAGGATTTTCATTTCATAATCTGCGGGCGTTTTATGCCCCCAGTGAACCCGACTCGGATGCCATGAACAGGGCCTTCGAACAATGGCTGATGGATACCTGTACCAACACCGCCGTTGACGAAGACGAACGCAGCCAAAGACTCATCCACTGGTCACAGGCGCCCTTCGCCAGATACTGCCATCCCAGGGAGGAGCACCTGTTACCGCTGCATGTCTGTTATGGTGTTGCCCAGTCCGCGTGCAGTGAGTGTTTCGTGTTGACTATCATGAACAAGCAATCGAGCATGTATCTTTGGTGATGCTGTTCCTGCACAATACTCTCAAGCTCACTCTGTACCATTAGCTTCATATTCATCCTTCCGGTGAAAACAGGGATAATGAAAAAACCAGGGATATTCATGTCTCCAATTCCGCATGGCTCGCTGTTTACTCTTGTTTCAACGGCTACCCCAAAACAAGAGGCGGGTTAACAGGCCCTAACAACCAGAACAGCCCGGATCACACATGGCTGGACACAAGAATGCCTGGATCAAGGGAAGCTATGATGACGGCGTTTTCCTGCAGACGGGCAGCCTCCAGGCCCAACTGGGTGGAGGAATCATAGCGCTCAACACCTCGCAGGCCGAGGAGCAGCCCCGAGTACCCGAGTAAATGAAGCCCTTTTATGGTGGAAGAACTCGTCACGTCTGACATTCTTGAGATGATGCCAACGAAGACGAATAAGCGACAGGCGTTTCTGCTCAACTGATCGGCAGGTCATCTTATTATCGTAGACGCTTGAAAATGACGCCAGGCGGCACCATTTCCTGAATACCCTGAGTACAGCATACCATGCGGTGAAAGTCCGGCGCGATTCAGACAATCAGTCGCACCAAGGCCTTGTGCCTTCGGGTTTTCTCTTCAAACACGATTCAGAATAAAAGGAGATACAGGAATGAGCGGAAAAACCCAGAAATATGTTGGTGCTGTTTTCGATAATCCCGACGATGCCCATGCCGTAGTGGAGGAAATGATCAAGGAGGACTTCCCCATGGATCAGGTCTCCGTTCTGCACAAGGCCGGTGGTGAAGGTGACGATTTCCTGGGTATCGCCTATCAGAATGAAAAGGAACGTTTCCAGGTATGGGGAGCCGGCGGCGCACTGGCCGGAGCCCTCGGCGGCCTGCTTGCGGGCGCCGGTGGGCTAATGCTGATTCCCGGTATCGGCCCGGTGCTGGTGGCTGGGCCCATCATCAATGCCATTGTGGGCGCCGTGGCGGGGGCCGGCCTGATGACCGCAGGCGCAGCAGCAAGCCACCTAACCATCGCCCTGCGTCGCATGGAAATCCCCGAAGACAAACTGGAGCTTTTGCATCAGGCGGTCATGGACGGCAAGACCGTGATACTGATGAACGTGGGCAACGACGATCCACAGGAGTGGCGTTCCCGTCTACAGTGGAAAGGCGCCGACCCAGTACTGGTCATGCCCTAATGGCTTACAAACCGGGGTCAGAGAACAATTTCTTCTAATATAGAAGCCAAGCAAAGGGTAACATTTGTTGTTTCGTTGGCATATATTAGAAGAAATTGTTCTCTGACCCCGGTTTTTCTATTCGTCGGTATCCCCATCCACCCGGTGCGCTTCCGCACCCACCAGCCCTTTCTCGGGATCCATCACCAGTCGAATATCGATGGGGCTGCCACATAACGGGCATTCTTCGATAAGGTCATCCTCGTTGACGCTTTCCTCCAACTCCAGGGAAAAGGACTTGCCACAGTACGGGCAATGTAACTTGGGCTTGACGATATTCATTGTGGCCTCCCACGTCTTGTTTTGGTCTGTTTAACAAGTAATGGTGCCGAATCGGCCCGGAGTCAAGCCTTTGGAGAGGTGATTTTATCAAGGATCTCACATCGGTGGACATTGGCCAGCCTGGAAATGCCTGAAGTGCACTTGGTGAACGCAAGCCAACCCAGGACGCACTTCTACAATGCCACATACTGTGGGAGCGCTTTTCCAGGCGCTCCCACACGGGGAAATAATCCCGTAGCAATTATGACGTACCCTATGCGGCGCTGGCACAGGGATGTATTTGACATCATTGTCGTGATGAATCATGTCAGACTCTTTTCCGCTTTGGTTTTTTGCCTGCTGCCTTTGCCTTCACGGCCTTGGGATTTTTCGGCAGACCCGTGTGCTGGGTGCGAAAAGTCTTTATTGGCACCGGCCCGCCCTGCCTGTCACCTGTACCTTTCGGCTGCCAGGCCGGAATCAGGTGACGCTTGCCGTTACCGATGAGATCGGCACGGCCCATCTTTTTTAGTGCCTTGCGCAGCAGCGGCCAATTGTTGGCGTCGTGATAACGCAGGAAGGCCTTGTGCAGTTTGCGTGCGTTGGCGCCCTTGGGTACGGGCATGGTGTCACTGCGTGAGCCGACCTTGTGCAACGGGTCTTTGCCGGAGTGGTACATGGCGGTGGCGGTGGCCATGGGTGAGGGTAAAAAGTTTTGCACCTGATCGGCGCGGAAGCCGTTGGCCTTGAGCCAGATGGCGAGGTTCATCATGTCTTCGTCGGTAGTGCCGGGGTGGGCGGCGATGAAGTAGGGAATCAGGTACTGCTCTTTGCCCGCGGCTTTGGAATATTTTTCAAACAAGTGTTTGAAGCGGTCGTAGGTGCCCATGCCCGGTTTCATCATCTTCGACAGCGGGCCGCTCTCTGTGTGTTCCGGGGCGATCTTCAAATAACCGCCCACGTGGTGCGTCACCAGTTCCTTGACATATTCCGGCGATTCCACGGCAAGGTCGTAACGCAGTCCGGAGGCGATGAGAATTTTCTTGATGCCGGACAACTTGCGCGCACGCCGATACAGGTGAATCAGCGGCCGGTGGTTGGTGCCGAGGTTTTTGCAGATGCCGGGATGCACGCAGGACGGCCGCCGGCAGTTGGCTTCGATATTTTTATCCTTGCAGGCCAGTCGATACATGTTGGCCGTGGGCCCACCGAGATCGGAAATCACCCCGGTGAAACCGGGCACGCTGTCACGAATGGTTTCCACTTCACGAATGATGGAGTCTTCCGAACGGCTTTGAATAATGCGCCCCTCGTGTTCGGTGATGGAACAAAAGGTACAACCGCCAAAACAGCCGCGCATGATGTTCACGGAAAAACGGATCATTTCGTAGGCGGGAATATTCGCCTTGCCGTAGGCCGTGTGCGGCTGGCGCGTGTAGGGCAACTCGAAGACGTTATCCAGCTCCTGGGTGGTGAGCGGGATGGGCGGTGGATTCATCCACACGCCGCGCGCACCGTGTGACTGGTACACCGCGCGCGCGTTACCGGGGTTGGTTTCCTTGTGAAACACGCGCGAGGCATGGGCGTACAACACACGGTCGTCGCGCACGTGATGATAGTCGGGCAGGCACACCAGGGTTTTGTCGGCGGCCGGGCGCGGCGCGCGCCGGGGTTCCAGGCTAACGACAACGTTGTTGTTGTCCGCGTTGTCACCACTGACACAGGGCGCGTTCTGTTCCGCGCTCGTTGAAAGGTAGGGATCAATCGGCGCTTCGATGACGCCGGGCTTGTCCAGCTCGGTGGAATTTAACACGGCCCAGTCTTCGGGCAGGCGTTCCGGGCGCCCGTTGTGATCGCGGCAGGCGAATACGGTGCCGCGCACGTCGGTGATGTCGACAATGTCTTCACGCTGCGCCAGGCGATGGGCGATCTCCACGACCTGCCGCTCGGCATTGCCGTAAACGAGAAGATCTGCCTTGGCATCAAGGATCACCGAGCGCCGCACCTTCTCCGACCAGTAATCAAAGTGCGCGATGCGCCGCAGGCTGGCCTCGATGCCACCGATAATAATCGGCACGCCCTTGTACGCCTCACGCACGCGCTGGCTGTACACCACCACGCAACGGTCGGGACGCTTGCCGCCTTCGCCGTTGGGGGTGTAGGCGTCGTTGGAGCGTTTCTTGCGGTCCGAGGTGTAGCGGTTGACCATGGAATCCATGTTGCCGCCGGTGATGCCGAAGAACAGGTTGGGCTTGCCCAGCTTTTGAAAATCATCGGCGCTGGTCCAGTCCGGCTGCGCAATAATGCCCACGCGAAAACCCTGCGCCTCCAGTACCCGGCCGATCACCGCCATGCCGAAGCTGGGGTGATCCACATAGGCGTCGCCAGTCACCAGAATCACATCACAGGAATCCCAGCCCAGTTCGTCCATCTCCTCGCGGGACATGGGCAACTGCGGCGCCGGGCCAAAGCGCCGGGCCCAGAACTTGCGATAGGAGAAGATGTCGGGGGCTGTCTGCATGGGATTGGGTCGGCCGCGGGCCAGAATGAAACAAGAGGCACATTATACGCCGCTCTGCGCCACAGCGCCCGGACACAATAACCAGAACCTTGACGGGGAAATCAGCTCAGGCGCGGGATTCCGGCTCGTCCGCATCCTTCTCCTGTGATGTCACCCGGGTCGGTGATGCGTCGTGCTCATCTGCGTCAGGCGTTTCATCGGGCAGATCCTCCGTGGGCCAGGGTGCAAAGGGAAAAGGTTTTTCATCACAGTTGTAGGTGATGAACAACAGCACCTGGTAAATGTAACGGGAGAGGCTGGCGCCAAAATAACGCAGGTTATCATTGGTCTGCCCGCTGAATACGGTGAACAGGAACTGGATCACCACCACCGCGGCCACCACCATGCGCGCCACCACCAGCAGAAATGCGAACAACAAAATAAACAGGCCGCGAACCCAGGTCTCGCCTGCGGTGAGGTTTTCTTTCAGCTCGTCATCCATTGTCAGGGCTCCTGCTCGGGTTCTTGACGATAAGTGGTGAATTGTTGCTTGAGGAGAGGTTTGTTCATGAAAAGAAATTCGAAACTCCAGTCTCCCTCCACCATTTCAAAATCCTCATTGAGGCGATAACCGGTCTTGTCTTCCACCATTCCATTGGTCAGTTTCAAGTCCATCCGGTATCGGTAGCCGCTGGAGGTACTGCCATCCGGCTTTTTCATTTCCGGGTGCTTTACCACCAGCTGCAAAGGAATGACACCGACATTCCTGTCGATACCCTCAATACGGAAACGAAATCCAAACAAACGGCCCTTTTGCAAAGGAATGCGCTGGGTCTTTTTTACCAGTTGCGCCTTGCCGCGCGTAACATAACCAGAGGTAGCCGATGGCCGCAGCAATCGCTCGGTATCACCTGCAAACCTGTAATAACCGTACTCGAGGATGCTTGCCTGCGGTGCGGCCGGCACCTCGCTGGCAAACATCAAAAGCACGCTCAATAAAACCGCTTGTTTCATTGCTGTCCCTTATTTCAACTTTTTCGATGCATCAAAGCATTATTTGTGCCTGTCTTTTCAGGTAGCCTTCCACTTTCAGGCTGCCGTCTTTATCGTACCATTGAAAGGCCGCCAGGCGCTGATTGATGAAATGAATCTCCGTGTAGCCGTCGCTGATGCAGTTCTGCAGGCCGTAATTGAACTCATCACGAAAACGGTAAAAACGCCCCGCTTGTTTCACCAGGCGTAAAATCCCGCCGCAACCCAGGCTGGCGTAATCGATTTGATACGCCTTGGGCGTAACAGTCAGCGTCACCTCGTATTGTTCGTAGCGTTGCCCCGCCTCCACCATCTCGGTGAGAGTGCCTTGCCACACACCAAAATGCGCTTCTCCGGCCTGCCCGCCAAGAGACGCACCCAGCAACAGAAAGACGGCAATCACGATTCTCATCAGGCTGCCCCGGGATGCCGATGACCCGCGCAGTCCACGGCATAGACCGCGCCGTCGGCAGCCAGATGCACGGCGGTCAGTTGATTGCCCCACAAACAGCCGGTATCCAGGGAAATCACCTTGGGGCTGCGATACAGGCCCAGGGTGGACCAATGGCCAAACACGACACGCAAATCTGCGCTGCGCCGGCCCGGAACCTCGAACCAGGGCATGTCGCCCTCGGGCTGGGTGCCGGGCTCACCCTTGGCGCGCAGGTTCAGGCGTCCCTCGGCATTGCAGTAGCGCAGCCGGGTGAGACAGTTGGCGATGAAGCGCAGCCGACCCCAACCCTGTAAATCCTCTCGCCACTGGTCGGGTTGGTCGCCGTACATGTGACGCAGGAATTCCGCGTAATCGTCACCACGCAATACCTGCTCCACCTCCCTGGCGCAGGCCTGAGCCAGAACCAGATCCCATTGCGGCGGCAATCCCGCGTGCACCAGGGTGTAGTGCATCCGGACATCGTGATGCAACAGAGGTTGTTGACGCAGCCAGTGCAGCAACTCGTCCCGATCCGGGGCATTGAGAATCTCATCCAGGGTGTCGCTCTTGTGAAAGGGTGCGCAGCCTTCAGCCACCGCCAGCAAGTGCAGGTCGTGATTGCCCAGCACCGTGATGGCGCTGTCCCCCCATTCGCGTACCCTGCGCAACACCTGCAGCGAGGCCGGACCGCGGTTGACCAGATCCCCGGTGAACCACAGGGTGTCTTTGGCCGGATCAAAACGAATCTGCTCGAGCAGACGCAGCAACTCGTCATAACAACCCTGCACATCACCTATTGCGTAAACCGCCATGCGTCTTCTCTGTCCGTTCCCCGCGCCATCAGAATAACACGCCTCCGGGACGAATCGGGTACACTGTGGCCATGGATAAAACCGTTGTCATTCATCCACAAAAATCATCGGGACACTTTCTGCTCACCAGCATTCTGTTATTCATCAGCTTTTTTCTGATCGGCCTGCTGGCCATGACCCTGCTCAATGGCGGCATGGTGAATCACCTGCTCTTTCCCCTTGGTGCGGAACTCGACATGTTCCGCCTCATCTGGCCGCAGCAACCCATGGTGGCGCTGGAGCTGCTTGTCACCAATTCGTTGTTTGTGTTCGCCCACCAGGATCCGCGCAGCGGGCTCAAGCTGTGGACCCTGGATTACGACGCCATCACCCTTGCCGTTTACCTGCTGGCCGCCCTGCTGGGGGGGCGGCTCATTGATTGCGCCCGCCAGCACCAGAACCATCGTGGACTGAGCAGCGGCCTGCTGGGTATGAGCCTGCTGGTGCTCGCCTTCACCTACATGACGGCCATTGCCCACTGCGCCGGCCCTACCTGGGTGGGTTTCGTGGCCCTGTACGGCCTGGGGTTCAGCGGTTTTGAGTTTTACCCCTACTACCAGGCCGTAGTTGCCACTGCAGGCCTGGGACTGTTGCTGTGGGGCCTGCGCCGGCAGACTCAGACGAATAGATAAACCAGCAGGGCCCCCAGCAACAGGCGGTAGATCACAAAGGGCAGCATGCCCATGCGTTCCAGCAGTTTCAGAAAGAAATGTATACACAGGTAGGCGGTGATGGCGGAGGTCACCGCGCCAATGATCATGGCCCGCCAGTCCACCAGCGCCGGGGACCGGATCAGCTCAATAGTCAGCAGACCGCCCGCCAGCACGATCACCGGAATGGACAGCAGAAAGGAAAAGCGCGCCGCGGCCTGCCGCGACAGGCCCAGCATCAGACCCGCAGTCATGGTGGCGCCGGAGCGCGAGGTGCCGGGGATCAGGGCCAGGGCCTGGGCGATACCGATGATGGCGATGTCGCTGATGCGCAGGCCGTGCTCGTCGCGTCTGCCGCGACACTTGGTGTCCGCCAGCCACAACAACAGGCCAAAGCCGATGGTGGCCCCGGCGATTACCAGTTCTGAGCGCAGGTTGTGCTCGATAAAACCCTTCAACAACAACCCCGCCAGGCCCACCGGCACCGTGCCCCACAACACCGCCCAGGCCAGCCGGCTGTCGGCGGTTTGCTGCCGGGTGAGCAGCGACCGAAACCAGTCCCGGCCCATGGGCACCAGCTCGCGGCGGAAGTACAGCACCACGGCGCTGAGCGTCCCCACGTGCACCGCCACGTCGAAGGCCAGGCCCTGATCCGGCCAGCCCAGCAGGCGTGGCAACAGAATCAAATGCGCCGAACTGGAGATGGGCAGGAATTCGGTAAAGCCCTGCAACAGGGCGAGAAAGATAGCGTGGAGCGAGTCCAAAATTGAATCTCTCAAAACCCCGTCATTCTGGCGAATGCCAGAATCCAGTATCTCGGGCATGCCACTGGATTCCGGCATGCACCGGAATGACGTTTAGATAGTACGGCAGGCAGAGCCGGCAAGCCTTGCGACAAATTCTCTGTCTTCACTGCTAACGCTTCTCAACCAGCAGGCGCGCCATCTGGCCGTTTTTCAGCGGTGTCTTTTCCAGCACCTTGAAGCCGGTGTTTTGCAGCATGAATTCCAGATCATCGATACTAAAACGATTGTGTTCTATGAAATGGATAAACAGGTCTTCCAGTTCATCCAGCGGGGTATTGCGGTCGAACACATCCAGCTCGGCATCGGCCAGGTACTGCTGCAGCGGCGCGCGCACCCAGTCCATCACGTAAAACAGGCCGCCGGGTTTCAGGCAGCGTTGCATTTCCTGCATCGTGCGAACCGGCTGGTGCATTTCGTGCAACACCACCGAGGCCACCACCGCATCGACGCTGTTGTCGTCTAATGGCAAGTGGGGATCATGGAGGTCGGCGGCAATGATCTCACACCCCTCCGGCAGCTCGTCGTTGGCGGCCTGCAGCATGTATTCGGCGCATTCCACTCCGATGACCCGCGCCGCAGGATGACGCTGGATCACGTCGCGCAGAAACTCGCCGGGGCCGGTACCCAGATCCACGATAACCGGTGAGTCGCCAAACTTGCTTGCAATCTGTGCATTCCATAGCGCCCAAAAATCCTCGTTGAAGCGCCCGGTATAGGTCTCTTTCATCAATTGCACAAAGGCCTCGCCATCCTTGTGATGCTTGGCGAGCATGGCTTTGGTTTGTTGCAGTTTGTCGTTCATAAGGATTCCTGTTTTCTTATCACTTCTTATCACTATTAATAATCGTCTCAAAATAATTACTACAGGCTTAATTTCCCCGTGGGAGCGCCTTTCCAGGCGCGAATCGCGCCTGGAAAGGCGCTCCCACCGTACTTGTCACCACCATCACTTTCATCCACGAACCGTTCAGGCCTTCACAACACACACTAAAGTTGGTGCCGTAAATCCTGCAGCGCAAAACCCCGCAACGGCGCCTCATAATCCCGCGCCAGGGCGATCACCCTGAAGCGCTCACCCATCTCCGCCGGCAGGGTGAGCTGGCGCAGCTGCTGCGCCTGCATCACCTGTTGGCGCTCATCCAGTGCGTCGTGGTCCTGCGCCAGCCCGGTAATGCCGCAAGCCATGAGAAAAAATCCCTGGCTGTTGTAGCCGCGCACCGCCAGCCCGGCGTCCACCGCCGCCTCGGCGATGGCGGTGAAATCCACATGGGCGGTGATGTCCTGCAGGCCGGGATAAACGAAGGGGTCGGGGTGAGCGCGGTGCCGATAATGACACATCAGGGTGCCGCCCTCTCGGCGGGGATGATAATACTCCGCCGCGGCATAACCATAATCGATGAGCAACACCACGCCCTGTTCCAGCATGCTGGCGATGGACCGCACCCAGCCAGCGGCGGCCGGACAGAACTCCGAGACATAGCCCTCGGGCAAGGCATCGAACAAGGCCGCGAGATGTTCGGGCACGGCCAGGGTCTCCACGGCCGTGGCCCAGTGGAAACGGCCGTCCACAAAGCGCACGCCGCGGGCCTGCGCACCCTTTTCGGTTTTCACGAAACGCTGCACCGGCAGGGCGTCCAGCAATTCATTGGCCAGCACCACGCCGCGAAACCCCTCTTCGGGCAGGGTGTTCAGCCAGCACACCCGTTCCAGCAGATGGGGCGCCTTGGCCGCCAGGGTATCGCGCTGACGCACCTGCAGTTCGGCGCTGAGTTCCAGAATGCAATACTGGGCAGGAAGCGCGCCCAGGGCCTCCAGTTCCAGCAACACGTCCGCCGCCATGGCGCCGCTGCCGCCTCCTACTTCCAGTACGTCGCCCCCGGTGCCACGCAACACCTCCGCCACCTGCCTGGCCAGGGCGCGGGAAAACAGCGGCGAGATCTCCGGCGCGGTGACGAAGTCGCCCTGCTCACCGAACTTGCGCGCCCCCGCCGCGTAATAACCCAGCCCGGGGGCGTACAGGGCCAGCTCCATATAGCGGTCGAAGCCGAGCCAGCCGCAGCCGGCGTCGATCTCTGCGCAAATCCGCGCGATGAGCCGCTCGCTGTGCGCCTGGGCGTCAGGTGCGGGCGCGGGCAGGGAAGAGAGATCGGCAACGGCAGTGGACATGAAGGACTCGGCGTTGGGCAAGGGCGAAAGAGTGCGCTAGAGTGTGCTTATTCCATTCCATGGTTCACGGGATAACGCACAGGAAATACGATTTTGGATCATACCACAGAAGCCGAGGATCGCTGCCCACCCAGCCTGCAGGACAAGGTAATCCTCATCACCGGTGGCGTGCATCGCATCGGTGCGGTAATCGCCCGCACCCTGCATGCCGAGGGCGCACGGCTGGTGCTGCACTACCGCGCCTCGCGCGACGCCGCCCACGCCCTCCAGCAGGAACTCAATGCCCAGCGCGAGGATTCCGTGGTGCTGGTGCGCGCCGACCTGCTCGACCAGGCCGCCCTGCCCGCGGTGGTGGCCGACGCCCTGGCCACCTGGGGCAGGCTGGACGTGCTCATCAACAACGCCTCCAGCTTTTATCCCACGCCGCTGGGTAAAGTCACCGAGACCGAGTGGGACGACCTCATGGGCACCAATCTCAAGGCACCGTTCTTTTTGTCCCAGGCCGCCGCGCCGCATTTGAAGGAACAAAAGGGCTGTATCGTCAACATCGTGGACATCCACGCCGACCGCCCGCTGAAACGCTTCCCCGTGTACAGCATGGCCAAGGCCGGGCTGGTGATGCTCACCAAGTCGCTGGCCTGCGAACTGGGCCCCGAGGTGCGGGTCAACGCCATCGCCCCCGGCGCCATTTTGTGGCCGGAACGGGAGATCGACGAGGTCACCCAGCAACGCATCGTCTCCCGCACCTTTCTCAAGCGCCAGGGCAATCCCGAGGACATCGCCCGTGCTGCATTGTTCTTGATTCGTGATGCGGATTACACCAGCGGGCAGGTGATTACGGTGGATGGTGGGCGGTCGTTGAATAGTTAGGAAGGGCTGATTATTCCGTCATTCCGGCGAAGGCCGGAATGACAAAAAGTCAATTTGTCTGGTTTTCCCTGGTGCTCGGTAAATCGATATGACGTTACCCCTTCCCAAAAAATTTACTTTCACTCGAGATGGATTTGATCAAGTCGAAAGAATAGAAACTCCCAATGGCAAGGCAATCGCAATTATTGCTAAAAGGCCCGATTCCACGTTCACCCATTTCATCTACACCTGGGATACAACAGACTTCGACTATATCGGTGAAGGCTACTGGAATGAATATGAAAGCGGCTCTATCTTTGACAGTATAGAAAGCGCAAGGCCCAGTGTCCTCGAAGACCTGCAATGCATGTCAGGCGAGAAGCTGACATCACAAATACGACCATCATGAAACCCTTCGCCGAATCCTGTGCACAAAACCAGCATGTCATTCTCGAGGTACTGCAACAGGAATTTGCTGCGGTGAAACACGTGCTGGAAATCGGCAGCGGCACCGGTCAGCATGCGGTGTTTTTTGCCCGCGCCCTGCCGCATCTCATCTGGCAGACCAGCGACGTGACAGACAATCATCCGGGTATTCATGCATGGATTGCCGATGAGGGCACGGACAATGTGCGCCCACCACTGAGTCTTGATGTGCAACGTGACTCCTGGCCCGATACTGCCTTCGATGCGGTGTTCAGCGCCAACACCGTGCACATTATGGGTTGGCCGGAGGTGGAAAGGATGTTTGAGGGTATCGGCCGGGTACTGACCACAGGTGGACGGTTTTGCCTTTACGGGCCGTTCAATGTGGACGGCGAGTTTACCTCGCAAAGCAATGCACGGTTTGAATTGTGGTTGAAGGAGCAGAACCCCAAGAGCGGGATTCGCGATCAGGCGGAACTGGATAAGTTGGCGGAGGCAGCAGGGATGTCACGCATCGCAACACACGAAATGCCGGCGAATAATACTATTTTGGTGTGGGAGAAAATCTCAAAAGGGTAAAACATGGTAGGAGCGCCTTTCCAGGCGCGATTCGCGCCTGGAAAGGCGCTCCTACACGAGGAAATATCCCTATAGAAATCATTTTGAGACGATTAATATGTTCCGGCCTGGAGCCGGAATGACGGAATAGGATGGTTGCTCAGGTCTTTTAATTTCCACCCTTGGCCTTCAAGGCAATGATCGCCCCGCGCACTTCATCCACGTCGATCTGCACCGGCGATTCCTCGTTAGCCAATTCAAACAGGGGAATCAACTCCTCCAACAGTTTCGGCATGTGCGGCATGAGACGTTGCAGGTTGCCATGTTTGATCATGGTAATGGCCTCATCCAGCTTGGGGCAGACCTTGTCGGCATCCACCGTCTGTTCCGTCTGATGTTTGCTGGCGGCACAGAAACGGTTGCGGCCGGCATTCTTCGCAGTGTAAAGGCGCTCGTCGGCGGCGGCCAACAGGGCATCCAATGTGTCGCCGTCCTGCGGTTGCATGGCGATGCCGATACTGATAGTCACGGGAATGCTGTTGCCTTCGTACTGAATATCCAGGGCCTCCACAGCCTTGCGCAAGCGCTCGGCCAGGACGATGGCGGCCAGCCGGTTGGTGTAGGGTGAACTGACCACAAACTCCTCGCCACCCACCCGGGCTACGGTGTCTTCTTCACGAATGTTTTCCGATAACACCCGCGCCACCTGCTTCAGCACATGATCACCGGCGGGATGACCAAAGCTGTCGTTGGTGTTTTTGAAGTGGTCGATGTCCAGCATCAGCACGGCGTAGTGTTCCTTCTGCCGGCGCATGAGTGACAATTCCTTGTTGGCAATCTGTGTGAAGAAGCGCCGATTGGCCAGCCGGGTGAGGGGATCGGTATTGGCTTGTTCACGCAGTTCTCGCTGACTCTCTTCCAGTTCACGCAGGGTCACGGCAAGCTTGCGATGGGCGCGCAGCCGGGCCAGCAGCTCAACGCGATCACTGGTCTTGGCGACAAAATCGTTGACGCCCGCCTTGAAGGCGGCCTCGCGGGCCGCGGTGTCATCATCGCCAGTGACCATGATCACCGGCATGTTGCACACCCGCGTCACCACGCTGTCACGCATGCGCTTCACCAGGCCAAGACCGTCCAGCTTAGGCATGGACAGGTCGGTGATCACCACCTCGATGCGGCTGTCGCTGTTGAGAAATTCCCAGGCCTGTTCGCCATCCACAGCCTCCACTGGCATGAACTCGTCCTGCAAGGCGCGGCTCAATGACAGACGAATGGTGGGTGAGTCATCAACAATAAGGATCAGGGGTTTGGTGCCAGGTATCTGGTTCATTTTTTTAGGCTGGTTTACTGGTTGTTCAGAAAACCGGTGACAGGTCGAACACCGATCTTACCACTGAAATTCTATCGGCCGCAGGTGCTGATTTCTTTTGTCGAATTTTTCCCACAACACGGAATAGGTTTCGCCCAGCTCGGGATGCACGGCCTGCGGCGCCAGCTCCGCCAGCGGCCAGAGGACAAAGGCATAACGGGGAATCTCGTCCCGCGGTACGTGATAATTATCAGCAGTGATAACAGCATCGCCGTATAGCAGTAAATCGATATCGAGCGTACGTGGTGCGAAGCGCTCGCCGTTGCGCACCCGGCCATGCCGATCCTCGATCTCGGCGAGGACGGCCACCACCTGTTCAATGCTGTCAGCGATATCGAAGGCCGCCACCAGGTTGTAAAACGCATCCCCCTCGAAGCCCACGGCTTCGCTCTCATAGACCGACGATAACTGTAACTCACCGAAATGCTGGCGCAGGTCCGCCACCCCGGCACGGATACTGCGCTCGCGGTCGATGTTGCTGCCGATGCCCACAAACACGCGCGGCATATCAGTCTTTCACTCCGCGTTCGATAATCACCCCCACATCGCCGGCATAACGCACCGCACCTTTCTTGTTGACCCGCAGGCGCAGCCACTTGACGTCGAACTCGTCGAGCACGATGGCCGCCACCCGCTCGGCCAGGGTCTCCACTAACTGGAAGTCGCTGTTGCCCACAAAGTCGATGAGCCGCTTGGCCACCGCCTTGTAGTTGAGGGTGTCTTCGATGGCGTCGCTGGCCGCGGCGCGGGGGATGTCCGCCGCCATGTCCAGGTCGAGGATGATGGACTGCTTTTCCTTGCGTTCCCAGTCGTAGATGCCAATGATGGTTTCAATGGTGAGGTCGTGGAGAAAAATGATATCCATGGGGGACTAACGGCTCCGCGTGAGTGTGCCCGCACTATACCGCGTTGCCAAAAACCAGACCAGCAAGAGCCAACAGCGACGCGCTGCAAAAAGTACGCGATAATACACCCATGCTGGATATTGCTCTGATCATCGGCGGCTACCTGATGGGTTCCCTGTCCGCCGCCATCATCACCTGTAAACTCATGGGCCTGGCAGACCCGCGCACACAGGGCTCCGGTAATCCCGGCGCCACCAATGTGCTACGGGTGGGTGGTAAAAAGGCCGCGGCCTTCACCCTGCTGGGCGACGCCATCAAGGGGGTGATCCCGGTGGTGGTGGCACAGTGGCTGGACGCCTCGGCGCAGACCCTGGCGCTGGTGGGCCTGGCGGCCTTTCTCGGCCATCTTTACCCGGTGCTTTTCGGCTTCCGTGGCGGCAAGGGGGTGGCCACCGCCTTCGGCGTGCTGCTGGCCCTGGCTTGGCCGGTGGGACTGGCTGTGCTGGCCACCTGGTTGGTGATGGCCAAGCTGTTCAATATCTCTTCGCTGTCGGCCCTGATCGCCGCCGCTCTTTCACCGCTGTACATGTGGCTACTGGCGCCGCAGCCCGAGTTTATCGTACTGGCCGTGGTGATCACCGTGTTGCTGGTGTGGCGTCATCGTTCCAATATCAAAAACCTGCTGGCGGGCACCGAGGGCAAGATCCGCGATTAACCCCCTCACTAAGCCATTCAAGGCCTTGTCATTTTCAGCCGATAGCTTTAAATAAGAATGTGGTTATTAGGAGGTGTGTATGCGCAAGCTCGATTTGCAACCCACATCCACTGCGCACTGGCACAAGCTGGTGTGCGAGGCGGAACACCAGTCGCAGCGCAGCCTGGGAGAGGAGCTGCAAAGCTATCTGGTGTTTTTGCTGCAGCGTTTTCTCGACAGACCGGACCTGGCCGGACGTGTTCTCGCCCTGGATTACCTGAAAAGTTTTCGCATCGCCGGGCAACGGCAGATCGCCAGGCTGCGCGAGGTGGGAGATCTGTGCCTATTGTATGCCGGCTTTTTCCCGCAACGCGCACGGCGCCGGCGGCTGAGCGTGAAATATTATGTGGACCTCGGCGTGGGTGCCTATTACCAGTTACACCACAATACCGCCCATCACCAGGGCCGGCTGTACGAACACCTTTATGAAGGCTTTGTGCCGGCCATGGATGTGTTACAAGCCATGCGCAACCTGGATGGCGCACAGAATGTGCTGGACCCGCTGACCGCGCACGAACTGTGGCAATACACGGACAGCTCGCAGGCGCGGCGTTACCTGCAAGACATCAGTGGCGGCTCACCCCTGGCTGCCAGCGAATCGCCGGACAAATCCCGCCGTCATTAGCCCGCCCGGCCTTCACCCCCCAGACGGGCCAGCAGGGTCTCTTCCTCCTGCAACAAGTCCCCGGCAGACAACTGCCTGAACACGGCCCCATAGCCCGGCCGGCGTCCCAGCTTGAGCCGGGTCAGAAAAAAGCAGACCCGCCGCAGAAAGATCAGTACCAGGACAATGAACACGCTGGAGACCACCTCGAACCAGATCAGCGAGCTGCCCACCGCATCCACCAGCGCGCCATAGGTGAAAAAGTAAATGATCAGCGTCATGCCGCACAATATGCCGAGGCTGATCATGAAATTTTCCAGGGTCTTTTTGATTTGCTGAATGATGGTGAGGGTGTCTTGCTGGGTCATGGATTCCACTTCTTTGCAGCTTGACCAAAACGGCCTGAACGACGAATTTTAGCAAAATCTCACCACTCTGGCAGGGGCGTTAAAAATGGGGTTCCGGCGGCGCTTTTCGGCTATAATCACCGGCCCATTTTCAGAATCAAAGCGCCCGACCCACAGACCCATGAGCACTCAACGCAAAGCCGTTTCGCTGATCTCCGGCGGCCTGGATTCCATGCTGGCCACCCAGGCCATGCTGGACCAGGGCATCCACGTGGAAGGCATCAACTTTTTCACCGGTTTCTGCGTGGAGGGCCACACTCACGCGATCCGTAAGCGGGACAAGGCCAAACCCAAGCGCAACAACGCCCTGTGGGTGGCGGAGCAGCTGGGTATCAAGCTGCACATCATCGACGTCATCGACGAATACAAGGACGTGGTACTCAACCCCAAGCATGGCTACGGCTCCAACCTGAATCCCTGCCTGGACTGCAAGTGCTTCATGGTGCGCAAGGCCCACGAGTGGATCGAACAACACGGCTTCGATTTCATCATCACCGGCGAGGTGGTGGGCCAGCGGCCCATGTCCCAGCGCCGCGATACCATGCCGGTGATCCAGCGCGAATCCGGCGCCGAGGACCGCCTGCTGCGCCCGCTGTGCGCGAAGATCCTACCCCCTACCCTGCCCGAGCGCGAGGGCTGGGTAGATCGCGAAAAACTCTTCGATTTCAGTGGCCGTGGGCGCAAGCCGCAGATCGCCCTGGCGAAAAAGATGGGCATCGAGGATTTCGCCCAGCCCGCCGGCGGCTGCTGTTTCCTCACCGACGCCGCCTATTCCAGCAAGCTGGCCGACCTGTGGCAGGCCCGCGGCGAGCGCCGTTACGAGATCGACGACATCATGCTGCTCAAGGTGGGCCGGCACCTGCGCCCACGGCCCCATTTCAAACTCATCGTCGGCCGCGAAGAGGGGGAAAACAGGTTTCTCGAGGGTTATCGCAAGCAGTTCACCCACCTGTACACCACCAGCCATCCCGGGCCGCTTGTGCTGCTGGACGGTGAGGCCGACAGCGAGGATCTGCAACTGGCCGCGCGCCTGGCGGCCCGTTTCAGTCAGGGCAAAAATGCCGACACGGTGCGCGTGGAGCTGCATGAAAAAGGGGCGGAACAACGCGAGCTGGACGTAGTGCCGCTGACCAATGACGAGATTCCCGTGGAGTGGTATTTGTGAGCGCCTTGCCCGCAAAAAATCTCAACGTGGGCTGCTATTTCCCACGCACTCTCTTTTTTTCGTCATTCCGGCGCAGGCCGGAATCCAGAGAAACGGCCACCTTGCCACACTGGATTCCGGCCTGCGCCGGAATGACGGCAATTTTATGTCTCCTCACAAAACCTCAATCGCTGTGCCAACAGGGTCAACCTGTGCCGACAAGGGGCACGTCATGAGCCACCACCAGCTCGACGCCCGCCGCCTGCTCTGCCCCATGCCGGTGATCCGTGCGCAGAACAAGGTGCAGGAACTGGCCCCCGGCGACACCCTGCTCGTCACCTGCACCGACCCGGGCGCCTTGCTGGACATCCCCGCCTGGTGCCGTATCAACGGCCACGAGGTGCTGGAAGCGGGGGTCAACGAAGACGAAGAGGTGTTGATCACCATTCGGGTGGGCGGCTGATGGGCCACGACCACCAGCATCACCTGCCGGAAGCCGTGGAGGGCGACGAACGCTACCGAGCAGCGCGCAAGGTCACCCTCATCGGTTCGGTGATCGATCTGCTGCTGGGGGTGGCGAAGATCATTGTCGGTTATGTCGGCAGTTCCCAGGCGCTGATCGCCGATGGCGTACATTCCCTGTCCGACCTGGCCACCGACGCCGTGGTCCTGGTGGCCATGAAGCACGGCTCCCGCGAGGCCGACGAGGATCACCCCTACGGCCACGGCCGTATCGAGACCCTGGCCACCATCTCCCTGGGCGTCGCGCTTATCGGCATTGCTCTGGGCATCGCCTGGGATGCCGTGCTGCGGCTCATGCATCCCGACCTGTTGCTGCACCCCGGCTGGTTGGCCCTGGTGGTGGCCGCCATCTCCATCGTCTCCAAAGAGGCCATTTATCATTACACCCTGCATGTGGCCAACAAGCTGAGCTCCAGTCTGCTGCGCGCCAATGCCTGGCACAGCCGCTCCGACGCCATCTCTTCGGTGATCGTGGTCGTTGGCGTGCTGGGCAGCATGGGCGGGCTAGACTACCTGGACGCCGTGGCGGCCATTGGCGTGGCGCTGATGGTGGCCTGGATCGGCGCCAAGCTGGCCTGGCACAGCGCCCAGGAGCTTATCGATACCGCCATGGATCCGGAGCAGGTGGCGCAGATCCGCACGGCCATCCAATCCGTGGACGGCGTGGAAGCCCTGCACATGCTGCGCACCCGGCGCATGGGCGACAAGGGCCTGGTGGACGTACACATCCTGGTGAATCCCCGGATCAGCGTTTCCGAGGGGCATCGCATTGGCGACACCGTGCGGGCACAGATCATGCGCCAGGTGGAGGCCGTCACCGACGTCATGGTGCACATCGACCCCGAAGACGATGAGGTGGCCGCCCCCAGCATGGGCCTGCCCCTGCGCGAGGAAGTGGTGGCCAAGCTCAAACAACGCTGGGCGGATATCGATGCCACCCGGCACATGGAAGAAATCGTCCTGCACTATCTGGACGGCAAAATTCATGTGGAGGTATTATTGCCGCTCGCCTGCATGGGAGACATCGCCAGTGCACAGGCGGTGGAACGGGAAATGGCCGAGCGGGTCATCGAGCAGCCCGGCACAGAATATATCGTCGAGGTGCGGGTGTGTTTTCACTGAACACCTCGCACGGATTTTGTGCGGCGGTACAACTGGCGCACTAATTTTGTGCAATGGTTTCCCTGCGACGCGAAGGCACGTAAGCTGTGTGTCCCCCGCCACCCCGCAGTGTGCCGCCGTTTTTGCCTGGGCACGGCGCCGCAAAACCCCTGCCAGGGGCGGTGGCATATTTCGTGCTAATTCGAGCCACGAAGGCTCAATAATAAACAGAGAGCATCAGAGAACACCCTCATTTCAACGAACTGCACACTTTTTTCAATCTATATCAATAAGCAAAAGCAATCAGGAGAGTCCATCATGTCTGCACAAGACGTATTAAAAATGATCAAAGACAACGAGGCGAAGTTTGTGGACTTCCGCTTCACCGATACCCACGGCAAAGAGCAGCACGTCACCGTGCCGGCCAGCCAGGTGGACGAAGACGTATTCACCGAAGGCAAGATGTTCGACGGTTCCTCCATCCAGGGCTGGAAGGGCATCAACGAGTCCGACATGATTCTCATGCCCGACACCTCTACCGCGGTGATGGACATCTTCTCCGATGAGGCCATGCTCAACATCACCTGCAACATCGTTGAACCCGCTACAGGCCAGGGTTACGACCGTGACCCCCGTTCCGTTGCCGACCGCGCCGAGGCCTATCTGAAGAGCACCGGCGTCGCCGACCAGGCCTTCTTCGGCCCCGAGCCCGAATTCTTCATCCTCGACGACGTACGTTGGGGCGCCACCATGGCCGGCGCCTTCTACAAAGTGGACTCCGAGGAATCCGAGTGGAACTCCGAGAAGGTCTACGAAGACGGTAACATCGGTCACCGTCCCGGCGTCAAGGGCGGTTACTTCCCCGTGCCGCCAGTGGACAGCCTGCACGACATCCGCGCCGCCATGTGCCTGGCCATGGAAGAAATGGGCGTCGAGGTGGAGGTGCATCACCACGAAGTGGCCACCGCCGGCCAATGCGAAATCGGCACCAAGTTCGCCACCCTCACCAAGCGTGCCGACTGGGTGCAGATCCAGAAATACTGCACCCACAACGTGGCCCACGCCTACGGCAAGACGGCCACCTTTATGCCCAAGCCGCTGGTGGGTGACAACGGTTCCGGCATGCACGTGCACCAGTCCCTGTTCAAGGACGGCAACAACCTGTTCGCCGGTGACGAATACGGCGGCCTGAGTGAAACCGCCCTGTACTACATCGGCGGCATCATCAAGCATGCCCGCGCACTGAACGCCTTCACCAATGCCTCCACCAACAGCTACAAGCGTCTGGTGCCCGGCTTCGAGGCCCCGGTGATGCTGGCCTATTCCGCCCGCAACCGCTCCGCCTCCATCCGCATCCCGTTTGTCAGCAATCCCAAGGGTCGGCGCATCGAGGTGCGCTTCCCGGATCCCACCGCCAACCCCTACCTGGCCTTCTCCGCCATGATGATGGCCGGCCTGGACGGCATCCAGAACAAGATCCACCCGGGCGACGCCATGGACAAGGATCTGTACGACCTGCCTGCGGAAGAAGCCGCCGAGATCCCGCAGGTCTGTCATTCCTTCGACCAGGCCCTGGAAGCGCTGGATACCGATCGCGGCTTCCTCACCGCCGGCGGTGTGTTCACCGACGACATGATCAACGCCTACATCGACCTGAAGATGGAAGAAATCACCCGTCTGCGCATGAGCACGCATCCGGTTGAGTTCGACATGTACTATAGCTGCTAGACGGCAGGGAAAAGCATAAAGGGGAAAGAGCAAAGGGGGTTGGCCCCCGGCTCTTTCCCTTTTTTTGAGTGACTAGTTTCTAGGGGCGAGTATCCAGGCAATGGACTCGTGGTGTTTTTCCTAGCCCCTCGAAACTCGATACTCATCAAAAAACCGATTTCCTTTTATCTCCCGCGGCGCTTTACGCTAGAATCAGGGCATGCGCCTGTTCCTCATTCTTCTCATCCTGCTCATCGGCAACGCCAGCGCCGAAGTATACAAACGCGTCAATCCCGATGGCAGCGTGGAATTCAGTGACGTTCCCGGCAAACAGGACGACAAGCCTGTACCCCTGCGTCCCATGAGCACCTTTACCCCGCCGCCGGTGCCGCCACCAACCAGCACCCCGCAAACTCCAAGCACGCAGGCCAAATACACTGAACTGCGCATCACCAGCCCGGCGAACGAAGCCAGCATCCGCGAAAACAGCGGCACTCTCAAGGTAAGCGTTGCCGTCAAGCCAGGTCTGCAATCCGGGCATCGCCTAGTGCTACTGCTCGATGGCGCCGCAAAAGCGGAATCCACCACGGGCGATTTCACGCTTAAAAACGTGGATCGCGGCGAGCATACACTCAGCGCACAGGTGGTGGACGCCCAAGGCAAGGTGCTCATCAGCGCACCCAGCGTAAGCATTTATCTGCACCGATTTTCTGCCATACGCCCCAAAGGCGCAAAATAATTCCCAGATCTGAACTTTACCGCTTACCTGCGCACTAATTTGGTGCGCATTGTGCCGGTTTGCGCTATCTTTTGGGAAGCAATCAATATGTTCCAGGCATATATGATTCCTCTCCACTCACAGGAAATTTAATATAACACACTGTTATTATTGATTTTTATTTCTCAGCTTATTCATTACCGGGAAATACCGTGAATCTTCAGCCAAGCTGGTTTGGTTCTTGCAATTCACTGGTCGCCATCAACGAGCCTTTGGATAGTTAAGCAACATGCCCACGACCAACGCCATGCATCAACGCATCCTCGACAATCTGACGCACGCCGTGCTCATGTTCGATGCCAACCTGTGCCTGGACTTCATCAACCCCGCGGGGGAAATGCTCTTTGCGGTCAGCGCCAAGCGCCTCATCGGCCAGTGTGCGCCGGCTCTGCTGCCGGCTGACAGTCACTTGCTGGAAGCCATCGAAAAGGGCCGCGACAGCGGCCACCCCTTCACCGAGCACGAGGTGCAGATCACCCTGCCCGGGCGCCGCGAACTTACCGTGGACTGCACCGTCATCCCCCTGGCCGCCGCGGGCAGCGATTCCGGTCTGCTGGTGGAACTACAGCAAATGGACCGCCAGTTGCGCATCGCCCGCGAGGGCCAGCAACTGGCCCAGCAGGAAACCCTGCGTTCGCTGGTGCGCGGCCTGGCCCACGAGATCAAGAACCCCCTGGGCGGCCTGCGCGGCGCGGCGCAACTGCTGGAACGCGAGCTGCCCGACCCGGCGCTCAAGGAATACACCAACATCATCATCGGCGAGGCAGACCGCCTGCGTAACCTGGTGGACACCATGCTCGGCCCCAACGCCCTGCCACAAAAAGAGCCGGTGAACATTCATCAGGTGCTGGAACACGTGCGCCAGCTGGTGAGCGTGGAGAAATCCGGCGACATCACTTTCGTCAGCGACTACGACCCCAGCATCCCCGAAATCCTTGGCGACCGCGACCAGCTGGTGCAGGCGGTGCTGAACATCGTCGGCAATGCCGTACAGGCCATCGGCAAGCAGGGCGAGATCATCCTGCGCACCCGCGCCCAGCGCCAGTTCACCATCGGCCAGACCTGCCACAAACTGGTCTGCCGGGTGGAGATCATCGACAACGGCCCCGGCATCCCCGAAGACATGCTGGAGAGCATCTTCTTCCCCATGGTCACCGGCCGCGCCGACGGCACCGGCCTGGGCCTGTCCATCGCCCAGTCATTGATCAACCAGCACGGCGGGCTGATCCAGTGCGAATCCCGCCCCGGGCGCACCCGCTTCAGCCTGCTGTTGCCACTGGACCAAGCCGGCCACCGCGCCGGCAGCCCCCAGCGCGGCGCCATCACCGAACCGCATCAACCCGCAACACTGAGACACAGCGCATGACAGACACACACACCACCTGGATCATCGACGACGACCGCTCCATTCGCTGGGTGCTGGAACGCGCCCTGAAACAGGCCGGCCTGGCCGTCACCAGCTTCGAAAGTGCCGAGGGGGTGCTGGACAGGCTCGAACGCGAACAACCCGCCGCCATCGTCACCGACGTGCGCATGCCCGGCATGGACGGCCTGCAGCTCATGGAGCAAATCGGCAAACATTACCCCGAACTGCCGGTGATCATCATGACCGCCCACTCGGACCTGGACAGTGCCGTCTCCGCCTACCAGGGCGGCGCCTTCGAATATCTGCCCAAGCCCTTCGACGTGGACGAGGCCGTGGAGCTGGTGAACCGCGCCATCCAGCACGGCCAGCAACTACCCGGCGATGCCAGCGCCAGCCCCCAGGCCGCCGCGCCGGAGATCATCGGCGAGGCCCCCTCCATGCAGGAAGTGTTCCGCGCCATCGGCCGCCTGGCCCGCTCCAAGATCACCGTGCTCATCAACGGCGAGTCCGGCACCGGCAAAGAACTGGTGGCCCGCGCCCTGCACCGCCACAGCCCCCGCGCCAACAAGCCCTTCATCGCCCTGAACACCGCGGCCATCCCCAAGGACCTGCTGGAGTCCGAACTCTTCGGCCACGAACGCGGCGCCTTTACCGGCGCACAAAGCGCCCGTGTCGGCCGCTTCGAACAGGCCGACGGCGGTACCCTGTTCCTGGACGAGATAGGCGACATGCCCGCCGAACTGCAGACCCGCCTGCTGCGCGTACTGGCCGACGGTGAGTTCTATCGGGTGGGTGGGCACACACCCACAAAAGTTGATGTACGCATTGTCGCCGCCACCCACCAGAACCTGGAACAGCGAGTCAGGGACGGTCAGTTCCGCGAGGATCTGTTCCACCGCCTCAACGTGATCCGCGTGCACATGCCACCGCTGCGCGAGCGCCAGGAAGATATCCCCCTGCTGGCCAGGCACTTCCTCACCGAGGCCGCCCGCGAACTCAACATGGAGCCCAAGCAACTGGACGAGGAAACCGCCCGCTACCTGGCCCGGCAGGAATGGCCGGGCAACGTGCGGGAACTGGAAAACACCTGCCGCTGGCTCACCGTCATGTCCCCGGGACAGACCATCCACATGGACGACCTGCCCGCCGAGCTGAAACAGGCCACCAAGAGCGGTATTGAAAACGACAACTGGGAAGCCAGCCTGCGCCGCTGGGCCGACCAGCGCTTCGCCCAGGGCGAAGTGGCCCTGCTCACCGACGCCGTGCCCCGTTTCGAGCGCATCATGATCGAGATTGCCTTAAAGCACACCGGTGGCCGCCGCCAGGATGCGGCCAAACTGCTGGGCTGGGGAAGAAACACCCTGACCCGCAAGATCAAGGAATTGGGGATGGAGGAAACCAGTGCGGCGTGAAAATAGTGTCTAGTGACGAGGGGCGAGTGACGAGGAAACACCCTATTACCAACCGGGGAAAGCTCGTCCCACACTAACAGAAAAGGGCGAGGAATCGCTTTTCCTCGCCCCTCGATACTTGAACTCGATACTAGAAACTATCGTTACCCAGCAATCGCCCCCACACAACCGACTTTATCATCCACGCTCTTGGTGGGTTCCGTGCACAGGCCGTTGGCATAGGTGGGAACCATGTAGCTTGTCCCCGAGATCTGCACCTGCACGCCGCCGTCCACGGCCTTGCCGCCCACCTTGGCCGCCAGGGCGGACACCGAGGGCTGGGCGCCCGTGTTCAACACCGCGTCATGGGCGTTCTTCACCACCACGCTCTGCGCCCACAGCGCATCATCCCTGGCCTGCTGGGCGGCATCCACGTAACGCGGCACGGCCATGGCGGCCACCACGCCGATGAGCACCATGCCGATGAGTAATTCGATGAAGGTCATTCCTCGGATTGTCTTTTTCATGTCTTTTTTCTCCCGTACCCGCCAGCGGCGGGATTACCATGCGCCCGGCTCGTGTAAAACCAGGGCCTCCACCGGGTTTAGCGGCGCGGGAGAAATGTCGACAATGGGGAATGGGCGAAACTGTGACGCCCGTCACAGTTTCCGGTTATTCACAGCCCGAACAGGTGCCTAGAGTACGGTCTGCTCCTCGCGCAGGGCGGCGCCAATGGCCGGCAGACAGTGGGCCTGCTGGACGCTGGATAGCGAGTGCTCGCAATCCACTATCTCGGCGAGATCCAGGTTGCGGGCGGGCAGGCCGAGGGCATTGTTGAGATATTCCGCCAGACCGGGGATGGGCACCTCGGTGGGCGCCAGCACCAGGCCCGCCACCGGCGGCTGGGAGAAATAGCGGTCGTAATAGTCCAGTGAGCGCTGCACCTCCAGCACCAGCCGGTCGAAGGCGGCATTATTCTCCAGGCTGAGTTCATCGCCCTCATTCACACCCTGGTTGAGATAGCCGTAACCCATGTCCAGGGTGCGGGCAAAATACAGGGTGGACTGGCGCGCCACCACGATAAGGCCGCGCTCGCGGGTGAGATAGATCATGGCTACGCCGGCCTCGTTTTCCGGCAAGCGCGCGGCGATGTTGCGCAGCACCAGCTCGGGAATGTCGATGGTGGTGAGGTTGATCTCCGCCTCCTGCAACTCGTCCACGTGACGACGCACCGTGGAGGTCTTGGAGGCCACCACATAGAGTTTGTGCTGCTGGCCATGGGCGGCGCTGGCCGGGGCATCGAAGACGTCGATCACCGCGTCGTCGATATGAAAATCGATGAGGTCTTTCACCTGCCAGCGCACCGCGGCGCGCAACTCGGCGGGCGGCACGTCCGGCGCATCCACGCTCAGCACGCTGTATTCGCCCAGGCCCATCACCGTGGTGACGTCGTGCTTGGCCAGGGAAAATTCCTTGGCCTTTCTGGCCAGTTGTTTTTCGTGCTCGCCGCCTTCCTCCCAGGGCGAGAAGTCACAAACCTGCACGCGGGGTTTTTCGCCCTCGAGATCCAGCCTGGCGATGGTGATCCCCACCTCGTCCGGCACCACGGCGGCGATGGAACGTTTTTTGTTTTTTCCCAGGATTGAAAACATGGTCTTGACTCCGTTGCTTGCGCCACCCGCTCAGGGCATGTATTGAACCACTATTTGTCGTTGGGCCCGCGGGCTGGAGGCCGTGCCCCCCGCGGTACCGGTACTGGTGATGGTGTACAGATTGTTTGTGCCGTTCACCGTGAGGGCGCTCACCGTGGTGCTCATCCAGGCCTGGTTGTTCACCACCGTGGCATTGCTCACCGTGCCGCCGCCACCGTTTACCGTCAGATCCCAGATCGCCCATTGCACGCCACTTTCCGCCGCGTACAGGGCCTGGGTCGAATACCACTCGTCGATGGTCTGCTTCGAACCCAGGGTCAGAAACTGGGTCATCAGGCCACCCAGGGCCGCCAGGGCGGTGATCACGAAAATCGCCGCAATCAGCGCCGCGCCCCGTTGCCGGGCAGGCAGCTCTTTATGCAATAGCGGCAGTGGAGGGCGGGGCTTTATCATGGCGTGTTCCTCACATGGATTTCCCGGTAGAGCCGGATGGCCTGGCCGGTGGCGGCATCGGCAAGCTGCAGGTCCACGCGCAGCACCCCGCTGGACTGCGGTGTGCCCGGCGAATAGGTAAAGCCCACCGTGGAGACCCCGTCGACCAGCGCCGGATCGGCACTACTCCAGTCCACGGCCCCATCGTAGTCGGTCAGACCGGCGGAACTGAACCAGCGCAGGACGTCGCCCGTCTGCCCCACTTCCACGGTTTGATCCGCGATGCTGAAGTGTTTGCCCGGTGATTCCACACTGAACTGCTGGGAAGCAAAACTCAGGATCTGCCCGTTGGTGGTGCCATCCGCCCCCATTGTGGTGGCGCTGATGCCGGTGAGCGCCGCCGAGGTATTGCCCGCCTGCAGATCCGCCGGGGAGGTGTTGCCGATCACCAGCACATCATTGGCGGCCAGACTCAGGCCGGTGCCCACCACGTAAAGAGCAGAGAGATTGGCGTTTTTGCGGAAGCGCCGATTGATACGGGAGAATTCGCTGCCGAAGTCATCGAAGCGGGCCACGTAACGCCCGCCCGTACGGCTGCGCACAAACTCGATACCCGTCCCGCCGGCCAGCACGGAGAGACTGTTGGGCACCGCCTGGTGAATCTCGCGGGCCAGGCGCTCCAGGGCGAGGCGCCCCTTGGCCACCAGCATGGCCCGCGCCTTGCTGTGGGTATAGGCCTGCATGGCCTTGGCGATGAAGGGCGTGAGGATGCCGGCGATGATGCCCAGCAGGACGATCACCGTGACCAGTTCGATCAGGGTGAAACCTTTCGTTTTTTTGACGTGAGCCCCGTATTTTTTACTTTCGTCATTCCGGCGAAGGCCGGAATCCAAATGCCATCCAAGCCCGCTGGATTCCGGCCTTCGCCGGAATGACGGAACAAATAACGTTTTTGTGTCTTCGCCTGCCATCAGAAATTCACCCGGTAGGCCGAAACCGTGATGGTTTCATTGCTGGAGGAGGTGACGCTAACGGTAATCAGGCGCACATCGGCGGCGGGCACGCCATTCCAGGCCGCGCCCGGCTGGGTCACGCTCACCGCAACACTGTACCCGCCGTAGCCTGGCATGTTCACTCCCGAGGAATCCTGCGGCGGGGTTTGATTGAGCCCGTGGTAGTCATCGATGTCGTCGAAGGTGGCGCGGCTCTCGCCATCCGCGCCGATGGCCACCGCCGCCGGCCCCGTGGGACAGGCGCCACTGCCCGTGTTCACACAGCCACCGCCCAGGGGGGTGGCCTCATTCCAGCGCTTGTTGAGGATCTCGTCCATGAAGGCATTGGCCACCGCCAGCGCCCGCTGGCGCAGATAAGGCCGGTAACTTTTGCCCACATTGTTCGTGAACAGCGCCGTCATCCCCGCCAGCATGGCCCCCAACAGGACGATGACGATGATGGTTTCCACCAGGGTGAAACCGCCTTGTGACAAACGCGACCTCATCGTGCAAACCCCGTGACGTCTTCCACGGTGACCGTGTCGCTGTCCGCCCCCTTGCTCACGGTAATGCTCAGCGGCGTTGCCAACCCCGGGTCGCCATAGGCATCGAAGACGATGGTGGCCGTGGGCGAGAAACCGATGTCCGACCAGGTCCTGCTGTAGCCGGCGGCGCCGGTCACGGGGTGCACGATGGCGGTGCCCCCCTGGGTGACGCTATAGCCCGAGGCGCTGATCTCGATCTGATAATTGGTCGCCCCGGAATGGGTCATGGACTTGTCCTGGGCATAGCGAATCGCCTGTACCAGCTCGCCGGCCGCGGCTGCCACATCGAAGGCATCGCGGTTGTACTTGCTCACGGCTATCACCGACAGGGCGCCGATGATGATCATCACCATCACCACCTCCACCAGGGTGAACCCCGCTTGCCGGCAGCCGTGCACTAGGGGGCCTCGCGCCAATACAGGTAACGGTCGTCGCCGCGGAAGATGCCGAAGGTGGCGGTGGCCGAGCTATTGTCGTCGTAGCTGTTGCCATCGGACAGCTGGTCCACACCGTCATAGTCGAACTGCAACCAACTGGGCCAGACGGTGTCCACCAGGCTGCTGCCACCGGGGTTGCCCCCACCCGTCAGGGTCAGGGTCAAATCACCCGCGCCGCTGCTCAGCGTCACCGGACTGGCAGGCGCCGCTGTGGCGCTGATGTCGGTATCGGTCTTGGTATAACTGTAAGTAGAGCACGAGTCATCGGTATTCTGGGCCCACACATTCCCCGCCGTCAGGTACCAGGCACCCACGGGCATCACCAGGCTGTCTCCCACCTGGCTCATGGTGCCGTACACATCCTGGGCGAAGCCGCGGCCAAATCGCTGCAGATTACCCACGGGATTGATACTGCGCGGGGTATCGCCGGCGCTGGCCTCGCCATCGCTGACGGCGGTCAAGGAAATGCTCAGATCACTGGAAAAGGGCGGCACCTGGCCGGCGCTGCGCGCATAGGCGAAACTGTCGGCACTGGCGCCACCCAGGGTGAACGTCAGAGAGCCATCGGCGTTGTCGGTGCGGGACGGCGTGCCCGCCGTGCTGTTGACAGCAATGGCCAGCACGCCATTCTCGTCTAACTGGGAATTGTCGGCCGTGGGATAAGCCAGAGTGACTCCACCCACGGTCAGTTTGGCCCAGGCACCGGTGTAATTGGCGGTGGTGGTGTTCACCGCGCTTTGCGCCGTGGCGGTTACCGTGGGACTACCCAGATAGCCGAAGCTTTGCCCGATGTAAGTAAACCCGGCGCCGCTGGTACAGGCATTGGCGAAGCTGCCTTGGGTCGTTGCGGTGACGAAATGATCCGGGTAAAAACGCCCCACATTGGCGCTCACCGTGCCGGTGACATCCCCGCCGCCAAGATAATCGCCATCACCCACGCTGGGGGTGAGGGTGATGATGCCCACCTCGTCCCAGTGAAAATCGGTGCCGGTGTCCACGCCATTGACGAAGCCATCAAACCCCGTGGTAAAGGCGATGGCGGGATTGTTCGCCGCCCCCGCCGCCACCAGGGAGGGCGTAAGCAGCACCGTCTCCGGCGTGCTCTCCTGGCCATAGTTGGGCGTGGCATTGCCCAGGCTGTTCACCGCGGTGACGGTCACGGAAAAATCATCGCCCGCCGCCATGAAGGCCGCACCGTTTTCGTCCGTTGCCGTGCCGGGGTTGGCAAAGCCATCGCTGGTGCGCTGAATGGCGCTCAGCACAAAACCGGCGGGCTTGACCACAAAGGCATTGCTCGTGCCGCGGATCCCCGTGGGCAGATCGGCCGTCACCGTGTCGTCCTTCATGGCCAGGCTTATCTGGCCCACATCCGCATAATTGACGGTGATCACCGCCTGGCCACTGCTGAAGGTGACGCTCTGGCTGGCGCCCGCATCCGCCGCCGCCTCGCTGCCAAATGCGTTGACCGTATCCACCTGCACGGGAAGGGTGCCCGTGGCCGGATCAATATAGCTGGACCAGAACTTGAGGTTCTTCGCCCCGGTGTAGGATTCGATGATGCCGCACACGGGATCATTGGCTGTGGTGCCATAGGCGGCGAGGTATAACGGGAAATCGCTGGCCGCCGTTTGCGCCGGGATGGTGGTATCAATGGTGCCTGGTGGCGGATTGCTCAAGGCCGCTGCGGTAACGGTAAAGCCACTGGGGGAAAATACCAGCAGCCCCTCGCTATCGTCGTCGCGAATCGCGCCATCATAGGCATCCACATCGATGCTGGGCGTGCCGGTCTGATAATCAAGCAGGAAACTGGCCGCGCCATTGTCGGCTGCGGCAAAGGTGTAAGTGGCCAGGCCGTCGTTGGGCGTGGCGTCGCTGAATACCCCGGCGCCGCTGCTCAGCGTCCAGCTTCCCGCACCACTCTGGGTATCCAGGACAATGGTGCCCACGTAAGAGGTGTCCACGCTGTTGTCGGCCAGGCGGGCACTGACTGCAATGCCCTCGGCCAAGCAATGAATCCCCGTGCCGTTATGGCTGAGGACAAAATGATCCAGCGTCGGACAGCTGACCGTCCAGTCGACGGCAATCTGGACATTATCAAAATAGACGCGATCATTATTCCCCATGGTCGGTGATGTGATGAAACGGATGCGGGTATTGGCCGCCATGGCCGCGGTAATATCGTAGCTGGTCGTTGTATAACCGCCATCGTTTGCCGGCCCGCTGAGACGCCCCAATTCGCTCCAACTGCTTCCACCATCGGCAGACACCTGAATGGCTACGTAATCATTCACGTTATCCAGACCCCGCCGACGGTAATCAAAACTCAGCGTCGCCGTGGCTCCAGCCGGGAAACCCGACAGATCCGCCTCCCGCCAGACACCCTCGCCACCACCATCGTTATCCTGCACCTGGAGGCGCCGGCTACCCTGGTCATTGCGAATGCGCTCGTCACCACTATTGGAATTATTGTTATCATTGAACTCTACCCAATCACCGGTCCAGTTGTTGGTGCCATCGTTGCCTGCATAGGAGTTCGATCCAAAGGTGTCCAGAAAGGTGGCGCTCCCAGTATTGGAAAACACCAGGTCGGCATCCTCGCTGGGGTCTTCGCTGTTGGTGCCGTCACTGAGATTGATATTCAGGGTCTCGGCTACGGTATTCCGCAAACCCAGAACCACCTGCCCGGCATCACCCGCCGCATAGGCATAGGTGGCATTGCCGCCACCCAGATCGGTCAGTGTTCCACTGCCGGTTACCAGCGACCAGCTGCCATTGCCCGTGGAAGTAGAAAGATTGATCGTGCCGGTGAAACCACTACTATCCGTTATATGCGAACCATAATGACGACTGATAGCAATGTTTGTTGCTGTGCAAAGATCGGCAAAACCGCCGTGGCTGATGGCGTAATGCCGTGTCGGCGAGAACAGAATCGCATCGCCATTGGTAACGGCATTGGTTTCAAAAGAGTATTGGGTGAAATCGCTATCATTCACCTCCACACCAATGGTTGCACTGGTGCCATTCGTCGCACCACCACCATACTGAAACTTTATATCACCATTTTCATAGAGGATGACTTGCGCTGTGTACAGTCCTGATAGATTGTAATGTGGAACCGCTTCCCAACTCACCACAAAACGCCTATTGGGTGCACTGCCCAACAGACTGTAACGCACTGTTCCACCTGACCCGGGTTGCAGATCATCCCAATAAGGTGCAATCACCCGGTCAGCAGGCTCTTCGAAACCCGGCCCGTTTTGCGCCGTAGTAATGGGCATGTTCTCGTTATTCCAGTCCTTGTGGAATCCCTGATTGGCGCCGAAATGCAGTGCGCCATTGGAAAGTATTCGCACCTGGGTGTAATCAATACCACCAAAGTTGAAGGTAAATCCGATATTCACCAATTGCTTGTCATCATCGATGGGATAAGCGGTGTCCACCTGCTCCCAGACCACATCGGTGCTGGCCGTTTCCCAGGCAAAGGGCACCGTGTCATCAAACGTGTAACTCGCGGCCTGTACCATACCCGGCACGAAAAGCAGCACCCAGCACAGGAGAAGCCGGTTTGACAATGTCGACATGAATAGACACATTGGTTTCATTTTCAAAAAATAAGCCAGGCGGCTTTCGCGACCTGGCTTATCAATGTCAGCATTTATCGATCATGGCGCCTGACCATGATCTTTTCGTGCATTCAGCGACCTGTTAACAGCCAGACACTGTCACGGAAGCCGTTGCAGGAACGGTGGCGCTGGTTGCTTCATTGTATGTTACCAGGCAGTTGGTCTGCAGGGTAAACGTGGAGCTAGTGCCTGTCGCTGCAAATGTAAAATCAGTAGAGAAATTCAGGGCGTTATCGATATCGGCATCATCCGGATAGCCGTACACCAGATTGATAGTTTGGCCTTCGATGGTGACGCTATCACCGGATGCGGACGTCGCCACGTTGTCCACCAGGGCCTGGGCGTGAACGATAGCCATAGTGGAGTTCACTGCGCCCAACAATCCTTCCACTGATGCCTGACGCGCATCCCCCGTCAAATCGGCGAACTTCGGCAATGCCGTGGCCGCGAGAATGCCCAAAATAACGATTACCATTACCAACTCAATGAGGGTAAAACCGCTTTGCTTTTTCATGTTCCTGTCTCCAACTTTTGCTAGTGATTCAATGGTTAGGGGCGGCTGTACCCATTTATGTGCCTTGATTGCACTGATCTTGCCCCATTCGTTGTAACTATCGGACTTGGCTGAGAAAAACTTTACGAATTATCGATTTTTTTTACTTGGGCTTTTCAGAGGCTTTACTTGATCGCCACCTCACCCAGGTTCCACATTGGTAAGAACACACCCAGGGCCAGCACCAGCACGATGCCGGCGATCACCACGGTCAGAATAGGCTCGATGCGCGCACTGAGTTTGTCGATATCATTTTCCACTTCCGCTTCGTAAAATTCGGCCACCTCACCCAGCAGGGTGTCAATGGAGCCGGTTTCTTCACCCACCGCCATCATTTGTAACACCAGCGCATCGAACATCCCGGTGGCCGATGCAGTACGGGTAATGGACTCACCCCGCTCGATGCCGGTCTGCATACCCAGCAGGCGCTCCTCCACATAGGTATTGTCCAGCGCCTTGGCCACTACGGTGAGCGCGGTGATCAGGGGTACCCCGGCCTTGATTGACATGGAAAACAGGCGTGAAAACCGCGCCAGTGTTGCACGGTAAATAATGTCTCCCGCCAGGGGCAGTCTGAGCTTGAATTTATCCCAGCGATAGCGACCCTCATCGGTATTTATGTAATGCCTGATGCCCAGCAGTATCACCACCAACACACCCAGTAATTGCGGCCAGTAGGTGACGCTGAATTCGGATATCGCCATCAGTATTCGGGTGGGCAAGGGTAGTTCGGCTTGGAACCGGGCGAAGACACCGGCAAAGGCCGGTATCACGAACAGGTTGATCACGGCGATGGCGATGGCGATGGCAATGAGCACAAAACTGGGATAACGCAAGGCAGACTTGATCTGGTCCCGGGTACGTTTGTCTCGCTCCAGGTAACGCGCCAATTGATCGAAAATCACATCCAACTGGCCGGTGGTCTCACCAATACGGATCATCGAAACATAAAACAACGAAAAAATCTTTGGATGCTCATTAAACGAGGTTGCCAGGTCACGCCCGGATTCGAGGCTCAAGGTGATGTTCGTAATCGCTTCTGCCAGGGTTGGGTTCTTCGTGGATTGTGAAAGTCCGTGCATGGCGCTCAGCATGGGTACACCGGCCTTGGTCAGGCTGTGCATCTGCCGGGAAAACTGGATGATATCGGTATCCGTGACTTTTTCCACGAACAGTTTGGAAAAATCGATCTCCGTTGACGCGCCTGTCTGGGCGATACGAATGTCGATGGGAGTCACGCCGCTTTCCAGTAATTGCGAGGCCACCGCATCGGCGCTCACCGCCTCGATGGTGCCTTCGATGGCGTCTCCACGATTACCGCGCGCCTTGTACTGGAAGAGGGGCATAACTGTTTCCGGGAGTCCTATTCGATCCAACCGCTGATGCGAATCACTTCGTCGATGGTAGTAATCCCCTGATCAGTCAGGCTCAGGCCGCTTTCCACCAGCGGTGTGAACTGCTCCTGTTCCAGGGCGCGCTGCTTGAAGGCTGCATAATCCTGGTTACGCAAGGCGTCGGCCAGGTCACTGGTAATATCCAGCATTTCATGCACCGCGGCACGCCCACGGTACCCGGTATGGCCACAGGTGGGACACCCCGTTCCGTGGTGAAAAGTCATTGTCGCGGCGCGTTCCTCACCCACCGCAGATTTGAGCCAGGCCTGCTGACCCGCATCCAGTTGCTGCTCCGCGATACACTTGTCACAGATCCGCCGCACCAGACGCTGGGCGACGATGGCGTGTACCGCCGAAGCCACCAGAAAACCCTCCACACCCATGTCGATGAGGCGCAGGGCGGTGCTGATGGCATCATTGGTGTGCAGGGTGGACATCACCAGGTGGCCGGTGATAGAGGCGCGCAGGGCGATCTCCGCGGTTTCCTGGTCACGGATCTCGCCCACCAGGATGATGTCCGGGTCCTGACGTAATGTGGTGCGCAGCACGCGGGCAAAGTCCAGGCCCACCTTTTGATTGATCTGCACCTGATTGATGCGCGGCAGACGATACTCCACCGGATCCTCCACGGTGATGATCTTTTTCTCCGGCACGTTCAGTTCATTGAGTGCGGCGTACAGGGTGGTGGTCTTGCCGCTTCCGGTGGGGCCGGTGACCAGCAACAGGCCATGGGGCCGGCGGATGGCCTTGTCGATGCGCGTGCGCAGTTCGTCGGACAGGCCGATCCGGTCCAGGCCCTGCACGCCGGCGGAATGGTCCAGCAGGCGCATCACCACTGCCTCGCCGTATTGCGTAGGCATGGTGGAGAAGCGCACGTCCACCGTCTTGTTCTTCAGCTTGATATTGAAGCGCCCATCCTGGGGCAGACGGCGCTCGGCAATGTCCAACCCGGCCATGAGTTTCAGGCGCGATACCAGGGCCGGTACGATAGATTTCTCGTCCATCACCTGCTCCTGCAACACGCCATCGATGCGCCGGCGGATGCGCAACACGGTTTCGTCCGGCTCGATATGAATATCCGAGGCATTGGCCGCCAGGGCGTCCTCGAACACGGTCTCGATGAGCCTCACCACAGGTGCATCGGACTGGCTCACCACCTGGTCCAGTGAACTCAGGTCGAAGACATTTTCCGCCATGTCCTCACCGATCTCCGTGGCGAGGTTCTGGATCTCGGCGCCATGCTGGTAGACCTTGTCGATGGCCGCCACCAGGTCGCCTTCCTTCACCACCGCCACCTTGATCGGACCCTTCACCACACGCACCAGGTCGTCATAGGCGAAGATATTGGTGGGATCCGCCATGCCCACCAGCAGGCCCTCCGGGGTCTCCTCCAGGGCCAGTGCGCGAAAACGCCGCGCCGCGGTCTCCGGCAGCTTGTTCACCACCTCGGGCTTGAACTGAAAATTGCTCAGATCCACAAACGGCACGTTGAGCTGACGCGACAGCAGATTCAACACGTCGTCTTCCTTGACGAAGCCGTTTTCGATCAACACCCGGCCCAGCTTGTGACCAGACTTTTTCTGTTCCTCCAGAGCCGCATTCAACTGGCTCTCGGAGATGAGCTTGTGCTCTACCAGCAAATCACCCAGACGGATTCGTTTTGGCTGTGCTGACATGTCTATTCCTCAAACTCGTCCATGTCGCCGCCAACACCTTCTGCCACGACGGCCCTTTCCACCGGAGTCAATGCAGCGATGCGCGATCGTACGTAAGCTAATACCTCGCCACTCAAACCCCCGGCACGTTGGGCACGCTGGTAGGCCTTCAAGGCAGCAGGCGCTTCACCCATGGCGTCCTGCGACAGGGCCAACCCCATCCACCAGGAAGCCACCCCGGGACGCTGCAGGAGTATCTGCTGATACACCTGTGCCGCTTGCGCATGCTTTTGTTCCTGCCGGTACAAAGCGGCAAGCAAGGCATAATAATCGGGATCCTCCGACACCGCCGGGCCGGCGCGTTCCAGCACATTCACGGCGCCACTCACATCACCCTGATCCACCAGGATGCGCGCATACAAGCGGGCCAATGGGGTTGCCCCGGGCGCGATTTGCAAGCCTTCACGCAGACGGCTGGCCGCCTCGCTGACCCGTCCCGAATTCAGCAACACTGCCGCAAGGGTTTCCCGCGCCTGGACATGACCAGGGGAAATGGCCAAGGCCTCCTCAAGTGTCACCTGCGCCGCCGCAGTCTTGCCGTTGCCCAACAGCTTCACCGCGCGTTGAAAACCCAGCTGTGCACGCTGTTCATCGGTCAATGGCCTAAGGGTTTTGTTGATCTCTTTTTCCCCCACCGGTGATGATGCCTCGCCAGTGATTTCAGCAGAGACCTGCATCCTCGCCGGCGTTACCTGTACACTGCCGGCTGTGTCTTTTTGCTTTGTGGGTTCAACTAGAGGTGAAACAGCCGCAGCAATGGCCTTGCCGGACTGCATCGGCTTTTTCACCGCCTGCACGGGTACGGCCTGTTGTGATACCCCCTGGTTCTGTTTTTGTGCTATCTCATGATGAGACTGTTCCTGCGCAACGAGCGCCGCCGTACTCACCGCGCGCGACGGCCCCGCAACGGACACCACACTCACCGAACCGGTCGGCGCCAACACCTGAAGTGGTTTTTGCTCAACACGGGAAATTGACGCTGATTGCACACCAGCGTCCTGTTGCCTCTCTCCGAGAATATAGGCCACCACCACGCTCACCACGAAAAACAGCACGAGCAGTAACAGAAGGAAAGGATAATTCAGGGTGAAAGTAAAAGACGGGTTAACCGGACCGCTGGCACTCAAGCCCCCCAAGGGTGAGACACCGGCCTCCGCGGTACGGCGTTGTTCCAGGTCACGCAGCATCTGGTTAATCAGACTCATGATTCAGGCCCCAAGACTCATGGCAGCCGCCGCTGCCGCCGCACCCATGGCGGACACCACAGCGGCCCCCACCCGGGATATTCTTGTCACCGGCAAGGGTGCCACACCTTCGGTATCATCCGCCGCCAACTGTAAATGCTGTACGGTCACCGTTGACGCACCCTGACCATAGGCCGCCATCAGCATCTTGTGCGCCAGAACATTGATGATCCGCGGCACCCCGCCACTGATCTGATGCAACCCTAGCGCCGCCTCGCGCTGGAACAAGGGTTTTCCGTGATACCCCGCCACCAACAGACGATGGGCAAGATAACCCTCAATGCCCGTGGCATCGATGGTCTGTAATTGTTGAGAAAAGGTAATACGCTGGCGCAACTGACGCAGCTTGCTCTGCGCCAAACGATCATCCAGTTCCGGCTGGCCAAACAGCACCACCTGCAACAATTTGCTTTTTTCCGTTTCCAGATTGGTCAGCAGGCGCAGCGCCTCCATGGAGTCATCGGGCAAGGCCTGCGCCTCATCCAGAAACAACACCACCTGCTTACCCTGCGTATTGATCTCGATCAACCTGTCATTGATCAACTTCAGGATACGGTGCTGCCCCATGTTACGTGCATACTTGATCTCCAGCTCATCAGCCAGGGCCATGCGTAATCCAGCAGGGGTCAGACAGGGATTGGGCAGATAGGCCGTTACAAACGACTCATCCAATGTATTTAACACCTTACGGCACAGCAGCGTTTTACCGGTACCCACTTCACCGCTAACCTTGATAAAACCCTCACCACTACGCAGTGCCACTAACAATACGTTCAGCCCTTCCTGGTGGCTGCCATAATTGTAGAAATAGGAGGTATCAGGCGTGATCGCAAAGGGCATGTCCCGCATGGCAAAGTGTTCCAGATACATACCGTCACCTCTTTGATTTATTTCGCGCCCTGTTTTGGCACGGATCCAGCGCTCGCGGCCGGCTGGGACAACTGCGTAATCTTGCCAAAACTCCGCGTTGCCTTTTGCACTTCGTCCACCCAGGTCTTATCGTTATCCACCACGATGGGACGCAAAAGAATTACCAGCTCACTCTTGCGGGTCGCTTGCTGCTTGTGCCGGAACAGGCCGCCGATCAAAGGCAAGTCACCTAACAGGGGCACGGACGAAGTACTGTCCTTTGTCTGGTTTTGCATGAGTCCACCGATAACCACCACCTGACCACTGCGTGCGCGCACAATACTGTCGGACTCGCGAATGGTGCTTAGCGCAAGAGGTACACTCAATTCGCTGCTCGCCGACAAGGTGATTGATTTCACCCGCTCATTCACTTCACTTACCGAGGGGTGAATGTGCAACGTAACCACACCATCCTCACTGATCTGTGGAATCACATCCAAAGCCACACCGGAAAAGAATGGCGTTAATTCCACATTAACCGACTGGCTTGATGTGGCCGAGCTCGATGAAAAATTATTATTGGTGTTTACATCGGTGACAAAGAACTCATCCGTACCTACCTTGATCACCGCCTTCTGGTTGTTCACCGTGGACACCCGCGGGCTGGACAGCACATGCACGTCACCCTGGGTTTCAAGGAATTCCAAAAAGCCGGTAAAATCACCAATGTCCAGACTCATGGCAAACATACCACCAAAGGCCGATGCCACATCGGAGCGCAGTTGAGAAAGATTACCCGGATTCAGGGCATCGGTTTGTCCCGCCAGGTTGCTCACACCCGTGGAAAACACACTGGAACCTCCGAACTGGCCGGCGATTATACTGTCACCATTATTCCCCCTACCCAGGGCTGACCAGTTAACACCAGATTGAAAACCGTCACTGAGATCCACTTCGAGAATCTTTGCTTCAAGGATCACCTGGCGTTCAATAATCCCCTGGGTTGTGCGCAAATAATTTTCCACCGCGCGCAATTCCATGGGCATGGCGCGCACCACCACAATCCCAGATTGTGCATTGACGATTATCTTCCGCCCATTCTCAATGCCAATGATCGCCTGCAAGGCCGCGGTCAACTCTACCCAAAAATCTGACTCGGACGCCGTACTGACCTGACTGCCTGAGACGCTGTCAGCGGAATCCGTCGAACCACTGCGACTATCGTTATTGTTATTGCTATCGCTATTATTATTGGCCGCCGATGACACCTGCCCCGAACTCACCCGCACATTGGACAAGCCCGAACGTTTGACATTGAGATAATCAATGGTAAATATTTTAGAGCGCAGCTTGGCGGGCAATACTTCATAACCATTGCGCGTACGTTTGAAGTCATAGCCGTACACGTTGCGCACTGTTTCCATTACTTCATCGATGGTCACATTTTTCAGATCAAGGGAAATACTTCCTTTGATATCCGGGTGCGCCACCATGTTGTAGGGCGTACCTTTTACCAGACTCATGAAAAAGGTGCGTGCCTTTGCCCGGTTCACGGTAATATCGAAGCGCCGTTCCACGGGCGTCTTGCTGACACCTGACAGCTCAACATTCAGCCGTGGCATCAGGGCAGCGTTCACTGCAGCAGGTGGTTCCAGCGGCGCAGCACTGGATGCCTGACGACTGCTTTCCTGTAATGACTTGTTGATATCATTTGCAACATTGCCACCTCGAGGTGGATGTGCGGCACAGGCCGATAACAACAGGCCACCCACCACCAGACAAAATGACCGCTTTATGCCGTTATGTTTATTCATGGTTATTTCCCTTGTCTCTGCACAGGCAGTGAGTCTGCCACCCGAGACAATGTTTTGATCTTCTTTTTCAGCATCATCAAGCTAATCTCCCGTCGACCCATGCGCAGGCGAACCGCCGATGGCTGGATGCTTACCACTCTTGCACCGTTCACATGGTCACCCACCGCCACCACCCGATCATTGATCACAGCCGTCCGCCGTTGTGCCGACACCAACGTTGAACTCAGCACCCATCGCTGTCGTTTGTCTTTCTTTTTGCTGACGTACACCTTGGCATGGGCGGTGGGTGGCTTGGTGGGATCATTCAGCGCTGCCTGCGCAGACATCACCGCGAACAATCCCACAAGGCCTGCGCAGCAGCAGTTTTTTATGGCCGCCCTAAACACCGATCCAGCCCTCGTCCAGACTCAGGGTATGCACGGTGATGGCCACCCGCGCCTTGGGATACTCCAGCACTTGGTATTCCACATTGTCCCAGTACAAGCGCCATGGCATGGCCTCCAGGGCGCGGAGATATTTCAATGTCTTGAAATAATCACCTTCGAAAACAATCCGCAGCCCATGCTTGAATATTTCCGGCCGGCGTGTGCGCTGCTGTTTTTGTTCGTTGTCGGTTTGCTTGCCCTCCTCTACCGGGAACAGGGGCTCCACACCCAGACTTTCCAGTCTCGCCAGGCGCAGGCCTCCCTCCGCACGCAACATGTCACGCAGCACCCTGGCCATTTGCACGGGTCGAATGAATTCGATGGTCAGTTCCTTCTGCTGTTGCTTGAGCCGGCCGAGCTCCGTTTGTAACTCGCTCATGCGCGTCTTGATGTGCGCGCTTTCCCCTCCCTGCAAGGCCGCGGTCATGGCCTGAATTTCTGCAGTCAGCGTGGCGGTCTCCTGGTTGATGCCGTGCATCTCGTTAACAATCCTGCGTTGTTCCATTTCCTGCGGGCTGAGTAATAGGGCATCCCAGAGCATGAACAACACGGCAATCATTCCCACCGCAATCAACACACGCTCCCGCAAGGAAAAGGCCTCGAAGCGTTCCGCCCAGGCTGAAATACGCTCCTTCATGACGGTGTCTCCTCCAGCAAGCTGCTCGGCGCTGGCGGTTCACTGCCGGTGTACACCGTGAAATTTACGTAGTGGGTTCGGGGATCCTCCCGCTGGATTTGCAACAGACCGAATTCGGTACCCCGCAACGCACTTTCACTGGATAATTTTTCCAAAAAGGCCGGCACCAGCGCCGGCTCCAGTGAGCCGCCACGGATCACCAGCCCTTCGCCACCGGCCTGCACAGTGAACCCGGTGAGCCACACACCCTTGGGAGCCTGGCGGGAAAAACTTTCCAGATAGGCCGATACACCCTGGGTGAAATTGTTTTTCACGCGATGCAGTGCATTCACCACCCTTTGCCGAGCCAGTAGCTCTGCCTCCAGTTCCGCCAGGGCACGCTGCTGGGTGGTGTCGGTTTTCATCCCGACGAGGCGGGTTTTCACCTGTGTAAGCTGCGCTGACATGCGCGCCTGCTTGGCCTTCAGCTGCGCCAGATCCACGCGCATCTGGCTGGTCTGCTGCACACTCCAGCCAAACATCATCATCAGTACTACCAACACCGCTGCGCAGGCCTGCACCAACACCTTGAACGACAGCAGCTTTCGCTCCTTGCGAAACATGGGCTGAAACAAGTTGACCTGCTGGTTGATCTTCGCGTGCACGGGCGTCCTCGTGGTTCGGCGTTTATTCGGCGTGCTGAAGCCGTTTCTAATTTCTGTGGCCAACCGGCTGATTGGCGTCAAATAAATGTCATTTCCATGCCGGCACACCACCTCACGGGCATGCAGCAAATTTCATGCCGCAGCGGATGAATGGTTGCGCCTATCCCACTAGCGACACCCTGCCGCCCTGGCTTGAGTTCCCGGGGAAGAAAATGAATAAAACGTCAACATTGGCGGGGTATTTCCGGCACAATCTCACCTGGATTGTGAAATGTGGGACGCAACATGGGTGCGGATACGAAAACAAGCCTCTTGCATCGGCAAATTGCCGATGGATTGTCTATTGAAGTGCACGAGACCGACGGCCTGCGCTGGCTGGATTTTGGCGACGGCGGCATACAAAGCATCATCGCCCCAGCGCAGCCCGAGCGGCTGGTGTCTCCTCACAATCAGGCCATTTTGGCCGGCCTGCTGTTTGTTCCCACGCCCCGCAACATACTGCTGCTGGGTACAGGAGGCGGTGCACTGGCCCGGTTTTTCGCTCACCACGTGCCGGGCTGCAAGGGAGTTGCGGTGGAACGATCCGCCGCGGTAATCCATATCGCCCGGCAGTTTTTTGACTTCCCGGATCTCGCCAGCCGTTGGCGCTTGCATCTCGGCGATGCCCGGCACTTCGTCGAACACACTCCCGGACGCTACGATCTGGTCATTCTGGACATCGCCCAGGGTCAACACACCCCTGCATGGGTCACAGACAGTAACTTTCTCAGCCATTGCCATCAGCGGCTTGCCCATACCGCCGTGTTTGTCGTCAACCTCATCCCCCACCACGATGATGAATTTGCCCAGCAACTCGGCCGCCTGCGACAGGCCTTTCCCGATGCCACCGCCTGTCTTTCCGTACCCGAGCATCACAACGTGCTGGTCTTCGGCTTCCAGGATCCTTTCACCGTCGAGGAAGCAGAGGCGCGCCTGCCGGCACTGAGCCGGCAGTGGCCAGTGCCGTTTGCAGAGGCATTCCAACGCCTGCGGGAGCAAAACCCACCCGGCAGCGGTATTTTTTGACCACCCAGCTTCATCAGCCCATTGAATTTCCACGGCATCCCGCCGTTACTATTAACCAGGCCATCAAATAGATCCTCCTGAGCTACTTGATGATTGCCGGGTAAATTAAGACAGACCACAAACCCCTCTTCAGCCCACAGGCGGGAGACACAATGAGCCAACACGACAACCCTTCAGCCCCCAGCCGGCCCCGGGTGCTGGTGATCGACGACTCCCGCGTGGTGCGCATATCACTGAAAAAGGTACTGAAAAACGAATTCGAGATCATCGAGGCCGAAGACGGTGAGGCGGGCTGGGAGGCGCTGCTGGCCGATGAACACATCCAGGTGGTGCTAACCGACGCCGGCATGCCTCGGCTGGATGGCTACGCCCTGATCGAACGCATCCGCGCCCATGACGACGAGCGTATCAGCGGGATCCCGGTAAACATGGTCACAGCCGCCGAGGACGAGGAAGCCCGCCAGCGGGCACTGGCACTGGGGGCCACGGACTTTATCACCAAACCCTTCGACAAGGCGCAACTGCTGGCCCGGGTGCGTGCCCAGGCCCGTTTCGACCAGACCAGCCGCGACCTGGCGCAAACCGCCGAGGCCCTGGTGGAACAAGCCACGGATGACGCCCTCACCGGGGTGCGCAGCCGGCGTTATCTACTCAAACGCGGCGAGCAGGACCTGGCCTTCGCCAGACGCCATAGCCAGGATATTTCCGTTTTGGTGATCGCCCTGGATCAGGCGTCTGAACTGGCTCGCAAATACGGGGAGGCGGTGCTGGATCCCTTGCTCACCGCGGTGGCGGCCATCCTGCAAGCCACCATTCGCAAGGAAGATACCCTGGCGCGCATCGGTTCCAGCCAGTTCGCCATCATCGCACCCACCCTGGGGGGCGCAGAAGCCTTTATGGTGAGCCGGCGTATCCTCCGGCAGATCGCTGCTGAACCCGTTATCGTCAATGAACAAGCGATCCCTGTCACCGCCAGCCTGGGCCTGAGCAACCCTGGGCTGGACAACTGCACGCATTTCGAGGAATTCCTCAACCGCGCGGAACAACGGGCAGCCAGCGCTCAGGAGGCAGGGGGGCAACGCCTGCACCCCGCCGAGCCCGGCAAGCCCGCTACCAAAAAACGCGTCAGTATCGATGCCGCCCTGCGCATCCTCGCCAGCGGCGATCCGCAAAAACTGACTCCCCATCTGACCGTCATTCTCGAGCAGCTTCTGCCCCTGCTGGAATATGCCGATGAACAGCGACAGTGGGGCGTGGCCATGGAACTGGCTACCCTGCGCCAAAAAGCCGGCATCCCTACCGGGCACTGAACAGGGGCCGGCTGGCCGTGGTGAACACATCATCCCACAACCCTCAATTTCGACACAAAGGGAACCGGATGCCGTGCAAAAGCGTTAATAGCCTGTTAATCGATAAAAAACTGCATTGATATCAACAATAAAGCCCTGTGGGCTTTTCCCGATTTCGAGAAATCCTGTTGATGATGTGACCCTCATCACAGTGTTTCTGTCGGTTTTCCCGGAGCATGTGAGACACGCACACAAGGCGTGGCGCAGCGCCCCAAAAGCTGACGTTGAATAGCCGGGGCCCAGGCAGAAAAAAGACCGTGCCCAAAGCGCTAAAACGTGATGTTCTGCGCAGATTGAGACGCCATCGGGCCGCTACAGACAAAAAAGGCGTCCTGAAAAAGTGAGAATGAGAATAGAGAACAAGCAGTAAAGCATGCCATTAACAACAATACGGCAACTGTCGGTAACGAGAAGGTAACGAATAGGGGTAGATACACATGCGGTACACACAACAAGCAGTTACACACACTTCTCATGCACTGCGGCGCCAACGCCGGCATCGCCACGCCTGAACACCCAGCCGTTTTCACCCAGTCCCGTTTTAAGGATGCACATCATGAGTACACAACATTCCCCACTCTCTTTTGCGCAACGAACCGCTGGCGTCAGTCTTGCACTGGTGATGTCTGTGCTGGCCGCCGGCAACACCCTGGCGGGTACGCGCGAACAGGCCAAGCGTATTCATGACCGCCTGGTGGGCACCCCTCCTAGCGCCGCCTGCCTGGATCAACTGGAAACCAAGGTCATCGCCAACGATGCCGCCGGCGCCGCGATGGACGCCATCACCAACGATGGCGGCACGGACGCCTGCATCGGCGCCGATTTCTATCGTGTGACTCTGAAAAACTTCATCACTCCCTGGACCAATGAAGAACAGACCGTCTTCGCCCCACTCAATGACTACACTGCCACGGTGATAGGTATCATCCGGGACGACGATGACTTCCGCAAGATCCTTTACGATGACGTCCTCTATACCGGCCCGGGCAATCCCAGCGCTGCGGTTTTGACCACCGGTAACAGCCATTACAAGGCGCTGGAAGACTCGGGCGCCGACCTGCAGGCCGTGCTTACCCGCACCACCCAGTCCGCGGCCACGGGCCTCGCCGCCCCCGCCGGGGTGCTCACCAGCCGCGCCGCCGCCAAGGCCTTTTTCGTGGACGGCACCAATCGCGCCATGTTCCGTTTCACCATGCTCAACCACCTGTGCAAGGACATGGAACAGGTAAAGGACCCCAGCTACCCGCCGGATCGTATCCGCCAGGACGTCTCACGCAGCCCCGGTGGTGACAGCCGCATCTTCATGAACGCTTGTGTTGGCTGCCATAGCGGCATGGACCCCATGACCCAGGCCTTCGCCTACTATGACTACAGCTATCCGCTGGATGGCAATGGCGACCCGAATTATGACGCCGGCCAACTGGTCTACACCCCCGGCAGCGTGCAGCCCAAGTACCTGCAAAACAGCAGCAATTTTGAGTACGGTTTTGTCACCCCCAACGATAACTGGGACAACTACTGGCGCACCGGCAGCAACAGCGCCCTGGGATGGGATGGAGCCCTGCCGGGCAGTGGCAGCGGTGCCGCCTCCATGGGGCAGGAACTGGCGCACAGCGACGCCTTCGCCCGCTGCCAGGTGGAGAAAGTCTTCAAGGCGGTCTGCCTGCGTGGCCCTGTGGATCAGAGCGACCGAGACCAGATCAACACCATGATCAATACCTTTCAGGGCAATGGCCACAAACTGAAACAGGTATTTGCCGACTCCGCCGCATTCTGCAAGGGCAACTAACGCACGGCATTACCGGGCCGAGACTAACAAAAGGTTTTTCTGGAGCATGACCATGAACAATCCAAGCCGTACCACTCCCCGCGCCATTCACCATGCCCGCCGTCAGGCCGGGTGGACGCTGACCCTCCTGTTCAGTGGCCTGTTGCTCTCGGCCTGTGACAGCGTCCCCCAGGCGCCTTCCGTGACTGGCGGCGGCAGCGGCACCAGCGCCGCGGCCTACACCGGCCAGGCCTGTAACGAAGTCAGCACCGATCCCAATACCGTGGAAGACATCTGTAATTTCCAGACCGAATTCTGGGCCAAGATGCTTGATGCCGCCGATTGCGAGAACTGCCACAACACCGAAACCGGCAGCCAGGAACCCTATTTCATGGATACCGCGGACATCAACACCGCCTACGGCCAGGTGATCAGCCGCAATCTGGTGGACAAATCCAATCCGGCTAACTCCGCCATCATCACCAGGATCAACAACGGCCACAACTGCGGCAGTCCCAGTGCCTGCAGCACCCTGGCCACCAACGCCACCACCTACATCACCAATTGGGCCAACGGCGGTGTGGCCGGCGCCGGCACGGGCAGCCAGACCAATGTGATAACCCTCAGCTCACCCACCATCAAGGATACGGGGCAAAGCAAGAACTTTCCCGCCACCGCCCCCGCCGGTTATGACGGCGTGCACAGCCTGTTAACCCAGTATTGTGTCAATTGTCACACCGAGTCCGCCTCGGTCCCGCAAACACCCTTCTTTGCCGACACCGACCGCGATGTCTCCTACGCCGCTATCGTCGCCAGTCAGAAGATCAGCCTGGACACCCCGCGGGATTCCCGCCTGGTGGCGCGCATGGACGAGGGCCACAACTGCTGGGATCTCAGCAGCACCCTGCAACAGGCCGTTACCGAGGGCCGTAAGAACTGTGCCATTCTCATGCAGCAGGCCATCGAGGCCTTTGCCGGCACCATCACCACCACCGCGGTGGACGCCAGCTGGAAGGTCAGCAAGGCACTGACCCTGCTGGACGGCATCGTCGCCAGCGGCGGCACCCGGGACGATTCCAGCACCATCGCCCTGTATGAGTTCAAGGCCGGCTCCGGCACCACTATTTATGACACCAGCGGCGTGGGCGTACCCCTGAATCTCAAGCTCTATGGCAACGAGGGTACGGACTATCGTTGGGTAGGCGGCTGGGGTGTGGAATTCCTCACCGGCAGCGCCAAGGCCCAGGCCACCACGCAAGACAGCCGTAAGCTGCTCACCTCCATCCTTGGCAGCAGCGCCTATTCCATCGAGGCCTGGGTGGTTCCCGCCAATATCTCTCAAGGCGATGCCAATGACCCGGCACGCATCATCAACTATTCCGGTGGCGCCAATGAGCGCAATTTCACCCTGGGACAGGCCGAATACCGCTACGCCTTCATGAATCGCAGCTCCGCCGAGGCCAGCGCCAACGGCAACACCATGCTCACCGATGATGCGGATGAAGACCTGCAATCCACCCAGCAACACGTGGTGGTCACCTTTGATCAAACGACCGGGCGTAAAGTCTATGTGAACGGTGTGGACGTCTCCACCACCGGCAATGCCGATGTGGATCCCCTGCTCCCCCCGGGCAACCTGATCAACTGGGATCCCACCTACGCCTTCAGCATGGGCAACGAGGCAGACTTCAGCGAGCCCTGGGAAGGCAAACTGCGCTTGGTGGCCATCCACAACCGCGCCATGACACCCAGCCAGGTGCAACAGAATTTCGATGCCGGCGTGGGCCAGAAATTCTACCTGCTGTTCAGTGTCAGCGAGCTAATGCAGGCCAACAACCCCGAGTGCATCGTCAACGGCGAGCACCAGTGTTTCATTTACTTCATCGCCAGTCAGTTCGACAACTACAGCTATCTGTTCACCCAGCCCACCTTCCTCAGCCTCAATCCGGCCTTCACCCCCAGCGGCACGGTGATCAAGGGCATGCGTATCGGACTCAATGGCAAGGAACCCTCGGTGGGCCAGGCCTACGTCAACCTCGACACCACCCTGGGGGGTACCGCGTTTGACACTGCCACCGGTCAGCAGGTGCTGTCGAACACCGGCACCATCATCGAACTGCAAAAGGGCGCGGGGAGCGATGAGTTCTTCCTCACCTTCGAGGATATCGATGGCAACCAGAATACCCGTGTGCCCGAAGTGTGCGGCAGCAACATCACCTGCACCACCACCGCCGTAGATGGTACCCCTGTACCCGAAGTGGGTCTGCGCACCTTTGAGGAGATCCTCGCCTCCATGTCAGCCATGACCGGAGTGGATCCCTACGACACGGCGCGCCACCCCAAGGTGCTGAAAACCTATTACGACGAAAGCACCGGCACCGTCACCGGCATCAAACAGGCCCTGCCCACCGACGAGAATATCAACGGCTTCCTCGCCGCCCATGAAATGGCCGTGGCCCAACTGGCCATCGCCTACTGTGACGCATTGGTGGACGACACCACGTTGCGCGACAACTTCTTCGGCAGCTTCGCCTTCAACTCACCGGTGGCCACAGCCTTTGCTGGCAGCACCGAGAAAAACCAGATCGTGGATGCCCTCTACGACAAGATGGTGGGTATCGGCGGTGTCTCGCTGAGCAACATGCCCAGCCGCACGGAACTGCGTACCGAACTGGTGGGCCCCGATGATGCCGCCGCACCGGCTGGCCACCCGGGCAATCTGTACGACCGCCTGTACAATGCCTGCCAGGCCGACGCCAGTTGCAGCAATGATGCCGCACGCACCCCGTCGGTGGTCAAGGCGCTGTGTACCGCAGTACTGGGCAGCGCGGCGATGATCATTCAATAGGCCCACACTGACACAACAGCAACAGACAGACGTACTGAGGACAAGACCATGGCCAAGAAAACATCCACCGCGCGACGCCTGAAGAAGAATCGCCACGGGCTCTCACCCGATGCACCCCTGCTGCATCAGGATCACAAGCGCCCGGTGACGCGACGGGACTTCCTGCGTCAGGGCTTTCTCACCGGCGCAGGCATCACCCTCGGCGGCTCGGTATTCAGTCTGTTCACTAATCCGCGTGCCGCGCAGGCGGCCCTGTCATCGGATCTGAGCACCCTGGCCAACAGCCTCCCCGGCTGCTCCCTGGGTGCCATTGGCACCAAGGTGCCTTTTATTTGTTTTGATCTGGCCGGCGGCTCCAACATCATCGGCTCCAACGTGCTAGCCGGAGGTCAGGGCGGCTATCTCAACGATCCCATCAGCGCCGCGGGCTACAGCAAGATGGGCATTCCCGGCGACATGGTGCCCGGCGTGGTGGATGCCGCCGCCTCGGCCATGAGTGGCCCCAACAATGACTGGATCGACACCCGCCTGGGCCTGCCCTTTCATTCCGACAGCGGCTTTCTGCGCGGCATCCTGGAAAAAATCAGCCTCACGGGTACCGCGCCCTTCGTGAACGGCGCCGTGATTCCCGCCCGTTCCGACAATGACACCGGCAACAACCCGCACAACCCCATGTACCGCATCGCTGCCACCGGCGCCGATGGTGACGTGGTCACGCTGATCGGCTCGCGTAATTCCGAGTCCGGCGGCAATTCCATGGCCCCGCCGGACAGCATCGACCCCTCCATCCGACCCACTAAGGTTGATCGACCCTCGGACGTTACCGGCATGGTGGACACCGGAGATCTCACCGCCGTGTTGACTGAAACCGACGCCAAGGCGGTAATGGAATCCATCGCCCGCCTCAGCGACAAGAAAGTCGCGAATATCAATGCCGCCACCGTCGTGAAAGACCTGGTGAACTGTGGTTATCTCAATGCGGCGGACATCGCCGACCGCTTCGTAGGTGTGGACGTGGATCCCGCCACGGACAGCAATATTGTAGATCCCACTAACAGCGGCAATGCCATCTTCGACCAGAATGAATTCGACAACGAAGGGGAATTCCGCAAAACCGCCGCCGTGATGAAAATGGTCATCGATGGTCACGCCGGAGCCGGCACCATCACCATGGGGGGCTTCGACTACCACACCGGCGACCGTTCCACCGGCGAACGCCGCGACCTGCGCGCCGGACGCTGCATGGGCGCCTGCCTGGAATATGCCGCACGCATGCGCATGCCCCTGATGCTTTATGTCTTCAGCGACGGTTCCGTTGCCAGCAATGGCTCCACCGACGGCTCGGTAGATGGCCGCGGCAAGGGTGTGTGGACCGGCGACAACTCTTCCACCGCCGGCGCCTTTTTCCTAGTCTACAACCCCACGGAAAATGGCGGACAAGCCACACTGTTCAGCGGCGACACCCTGGGCCCGGAACGTCATCAGCAGCTCGGCTGGTTCCGCGCCGACGGCTCAGTGGAAACCGCTTCCTCCGTAGCCGCCAACAACGTCAACCTGCTGGTGGACACCGTGGTGCTCAATTACCTGGCCTTGCATGGCACCGATTACCGCAACGTCTATCGCAGCCTGTTCCCCAACAACGACCTGGGCACCGATGCACACATGATGAGCCTCACGGCCTTTGACCCCATCCGCTGAGTGGGGGCAGGATCCGGAAATTTCTGAGGGTCTCAAGTTTGCTTTAACAGGCCCTAATCCCATGGCGCACTTATACCATGCCAAATGCTGTGGGAGCGCCTTTCCAGGCGGGATTCGCGCCTGGAAAGGCGCTCCCACACGGAGGAAATAACCCTGTAACAACACTGCTGTCCCATTAACTTGAGATTCGTCATTCCGGCGAACGACTGCATGGATGCAGGAGGTAGAGCAACGCAGGAGCAGTTGCCGAAGCCGGAATCCAGTGGTGTCAATGAGTTACTGGATCCCGGCCCTCGCCGGGATGACGGAATAAAGAGCAGCAATATTCATGTCTTAGATTTCGCCAATCTCTCTGCTCCCCAATGACTTCACCAACCCCATCAAAACAAAATGGAGGTTAGTGGGACAGCAGTGCAATAACAATTATTTTGAGACGATCAATAAAAGGCGATGTGCGGCACACACATCGCCTTTTTTGCACCCGTTTTGCACCCGTCCACAGGGGCCCTTAAAACATCCGCACGCCGGCCTCTGTCACCACCCCCTCCAGGGGCACATCCCACGGCTCACTGGCCAGGCCGGAGACACAGTACTGCAACTCAAAGGCCACCCCCAGCAGATGGGGTTTGCGCCAGTGGTGGCGGCGGCGCAAATAGGCGAAGGTGCGGTCATAAAACCCGCCACCCATGCCCAGCCGGTTGCCCTGGGCATCAAAGCCCACCAGGGGCGCGAGCACCAAATCCAGTTTTGCCACAACCGGCGTCCGGCGTGAACGTAATACTGGCTCCGGAATACCAAACCGGTTAGTCATGAGCAACTCACCTGGCGCGTAAGGTAGAAAATATAGACGGTTGTGGTGAATGTGGCTGAGCACTGGCAGGTACAGGGTCTTGCCCATGGCCCAGGTGGCATCCATCAATGCCAGCAGATCCACCTCGCCATCATTGGGCAGGTAACACGCGATGTGTTGCGCGGCACGAAAGCGGTGATGATTGACCAGTTGCCGGCAAATGTCCGCACTGCGCCGGGCGTGCTCATGGGCATCCAGGGCGCGGCGCGCAGCGCGCAGCTGCTGGCGCAGGGCCTTGCGCTCAACCACGCAAACAACTCGGGAGAAAAGAAATAAGAGGCGCCACCCACACGTGCCGGTTGCATCGTCGCTCTTGGGACCGGAGCGATAAAGTGGGCACAACAATCGGCGTATCAGGCTTTCCGCGGCGCGGACGTGCACACAACACCGATGTAATGTCCCCAACAGGGTTAAGCATAGGCCAAGAAAATTCCGATACAGTGTCGAACACCGCAGGCGGCGCCATTCTTGAAAACATTGAGCAAATTATAACTCCAACTGCCGGCCGCGGGTAATGGCGGCCTCCACCTTGCTCTGCAGGCTGCGCAGCTTGGATTCGAAGCTCGGGCCGCCAGCGCTGTCGGTCTGCGCCTGGATCAGGTCGTGGGCCAGGTTCAGCGCCGCCATGACAGCGATGCGGTCTGCGCCGATCATCTTGCGCGTGTCGCGGATCTCACGCATCTTTTCGTCCAGCAGGCGGGCGGACTCCAATAGCGCCGGCTCCTCGTCCGCCGGGCAGGCCACCTGGTATTCCTTGTCCAGCACACGGATGCTGATGGCCTTGATGTCCTCTGACTTGGCTTTGGCGGCCTTGGCATTCATGCCTCGGACTCCATGGCCTTGAGGCGCACCAGCATGGACTCCACCCGGGAGCGCGCCAGTTCGGCCTTTTCGATGAGCCGGGCACGCTCCTCCACCAACAGGTTTTGGCGTTCACGCATGAGACTGTTTTCGGTACTCAACTGATCGGTGAGCGCAATCAATTCATCGATGCGCCGCTCCAGTTTGCTCATTTCGGTATCTGACATACATCGACCCTGCGTGGCAGTTTTGCGTTCGTTCAGCGCACTATAGAGCGGGGCTCAAAAACGGTCAACGACTGTCGGTAGGCGCCCGCCGGTGGTAGAATCGGCCGCCCACATGCCCTCAGCACAGGCGCCGCCATGCCCCAGACCATGCCCGACTACCATACCCTCACCAACGCCCTCACCAGGCTGGACACCGAGGTCACCCCCAGCGAGGTCCATGGCACCCTCGCCGGCCTGCTCTGCGCCCATACCGGCGCCGGGGCCGATGTCTGGCAGCAGGCCCTGTGGCCCAACCTGCCCAGCGACGACCTGCTGGCCGCCGAGGCCCGCGAGGTGTTCCAGCAGGTCCACGAGGCCACCCGCCGGCAGCTCAACGACCCCACCTGTGATTTCGAGATGCTGCTGCCCGACGACGATGCCGGCCTGGACATCCGGGTGCACGCCCTGGGGGACTGGTGCCAGGGCTTTCTGCTGGGCCTCAGCCTCGGCGGTGTCAAGGACTTCGCCCCGTTGCCCGAGGATGCGCGGGAGATCGCCAATGACATGCTGGAGATCAGCCGTGCCGGCAGCTCCTACGACCTCGAAGGCAGCGAGGAGGACGAAAACGCCTACGCCGAACTGGTGGAGTACCTGCGGGTAGGCGTGTTGCTCATCAACGAGGAACTGCAGCCGACCCAGGCGGCGCCTATTACGGTGGATACCGACGCCACGCTGCACTGATAAAGCAGTATCGAGTTTCTAGGGGCGAGTATCGAGGAAAGGGCCGTCACACCTTTCGTGTCTGTTCCTGGCCCCTAGCCCCTAGCCACTAGAAACTAGAAACTAGAAACTAGAAATTGGGCCGCCAGGCCCATAAACGCTACAATCCCCGCATGAAGCCCGCCCAGCACATCAAACCCGCCGAGTTCGCCCGCCGGCGCAAACGCCTGATGCAGATGATGGGCAAGGCCAGCGTGGCCATTCTCCCTGCCGCGCCGCAGAAGCTGCGCAACCGCGACGCCGAATACCCCTATCGCCAGGACAGCGACTTCTACTATCTCACCGGCTTCAACGAACCCGACGCGGTGCTGGTGCTGATTCCCAAACGCCAGCACGGTGAAGTGATCCTGTTCTGCCGCGAACGCGACCCGGAAATGGAAACCTGGCACGGCCGCCGCGCCGGGCTGGAAGGCGCGATGGAACATTACGGCGCCGACGATGCCTTTCCCATCAGCGACATCGACGACATCCTCCCCGGCCTGCTGGAGAGCAGCGAGCGGGTGTTTTATGCCATGGGCTGCGACACCCAGTTCGACCAGCGGGTCACCGGATGGGTCAACCGGCTCAAGGCCCAGTCCCGCGCCGGGGTGCACACCCCCGGCGAGTTCGTGGCCCTCGACCACCTGCTGCACGACATGCGCCTGTACAAGAGCCGCGCCGAGATCAGCGCCATGCGCCGCGCGGCCAAGGTCTCAGCCCAGGCCCACATCCGTGCCATGCAGCAATGCGCTCCCGGCAAGTGGGAATACGAAATCGAGGCGGAATTTCAGTATCACTTCAAACGCCACAACTTCGACCACGCCTACACCCCCATCGTCGGTGGCGGCGAGAATGGCTGCATCCTGCATTACACGGAAAACAACGCCGAACTGCGCGACGGTGATCTGTTGTTGATCGATGCTGGTGCGGAAAACGAGTGTTACGCCGCCGACATCACCCGCACCTTCCCGGTGAACGGCGTG
>DRKQ01000157.1 GCA_011051685.1 Gammaproteobacteria bacterium | reverse complement strand
TGAGCCAGGGCCGGGGCGACCCCCTGGCCTGCGCCCGGCAATGGGCGGAACTGGGTCTGCCCAGGGCCACCCGCTGGCTGGCCAGCTGGGTGATGGACCTGATCCGTCTCAAGTCCGGCGGCGACCCAGCCGCTATGACTAATGCTGACCTGCGTCCGCAATTGCAAACACTGCTGGACAGACTGGAGTTGCGGGGCCTGTTTACCTATCTGGAACAGATTACCGAAACGTCCCGCTGGGCCGCCGGTCAATTGAATGCGCAACTGGCCATGGAGGATTTGATGGTGAGCTGGCGGCGGGTTATAAGATAGGACTGAGGACTGAGTAATCTCGGGTTACGCTTCGCTAACCCAAGCTACAAATTGATTAGGGTTTTACAAACACAAAAAGTGAGCCAAGGTACACATGAGCGGTGATTTTCGACAAGGCGGCATTCTTTCCCTGGCCATCAAGGACAAGAGTTCCTTGTACGCGGCCTATATGCCCTTCGTCAAACACGGCGGCCTGTTCATTCCCACCAATAAAAAATACAAGCTGGGCGACGAGGTGTTTATGTTGCTCACCCTCATGGAAGAGACGGAGAAACTGCCGGTGGCCGGCAAGATCGTCTGGGTCACGCCTCCCGGCGCCCAGGGTGCGCGTATTGCCGGCATCGGTGTGCAGTTCAGCAACCAAGACAACGGTGCCGTGCGCAACAAGATCGAGACCTACCTTGCCGGCGCATTGAAGTCCGACCGGCAGACGCATACCATGTAGTCCCTACGCGAACGCCTTTCGCGCATCATCCATTGTCAAGGGTCTCAATTAAGGGTTTCAATTAAGGGGCTCAAGATTGGCTTAACAGGCATCGGTGGGCATTCGCCATCTCGGGAATATACCTGAAATTGCACTGAGTAAACGCAAGCTAATCCCATGGCCGCCTATACCCTGAGAAATACTGTGGGAGCGCCTTTCCAGGCGCGATTCGCGCCTGGAAAGGCGCTCCCACAGGGAGAATTAACCCTGTGATTGCTTTGAGACGATTAATCATTTTCTTCAATAGGACGGAAAGCCGTGCCCATTGCCTTGCCCGACAATACGCCGTTGGTGGATTCCCACTGTCATCTCGACCGCCTCGAGCTTTCGCCGTGGAACGGTGAACTGCAGGGGGCGCTGGACGCCGCGGCGCAACACGGTGTGGGACACTTCCTCTGTGTCTGCATCGATCTGGAACACTATCCCGCTTTGTTGGCCCTGGCGCAGCAACACCAACAGGTGTCGGTGTCGGTGGGCGTACATCCCACGGAGCAGGGCGGTGAAGAACCCACCGTGGAAAGACTCCTTGCCCTGGCGCAAGCGCCGGAAGTAGTGGCCATCGGAGAAACCGGGCTGGATTATTTTCGCTGTACGGAAGGGAAAGAGAACGAACTTGAATGGCAGCGTGAGCGCTTTCGCACCCATATTGCGGCTGCCAGGGCCGGCGGCAAACCCTTGATCATTCACATGCGCGATGCTACCGACGACACCCTGCGCCTGCTCAGGGAAGAGGGCGCCGACGAGGTGGGTGGGGTGATGCATTGTTTCGTGGAGGACTGGGCGGTGGCCAAACGCGCCCTGGATCTTAATTTTGATATCTCTTTTTCCGGCATCGTCACCTTCAATTCCGCAAAGGCCTTGCAGGAAGTGGCCAAAAAAATGCCGGCCGATCGCATGCTGGTGGAAACGGATTCCCCCTACCTGGCGCCCGTGCCCCATCGCGGCAAGCCCAACCAACCGGCCTATGTGCGCCATGTGGCGGAGCGTGTTGCCGAACTGCGCGGCAGCCACTGGCAGGCCATCGCCGAGCAAACCACGGAAAACTATTTTCGCCGCTTCGCTCAGGCCTGAGCGGCCATCTCCACGGCGCGCAGGATCTTTTCCTGCGGCGTATAAAAATGTGGCGAGAAGCGAATGCCACCGCCGCGTTGCGCGCACATCACCCCCTGTTCCGTGAGTTGTTTGAACAGGGTGTCGTTATCCAGCCTGCGATGACGGAAGGTGACGATGCCACTGTCACGGCCCTGCCGGGTGTCGCTCAATAATTGCAAGGTTTCCTGCTGTTCGATGTAGGAAAAAAGCTGCCGGGTGTTGTGCAGCACGTGTTGTTCCACCGTTTCCATGCCCGTCTCGAGCAACAGGGACAGGCTGGCGGAGAGGGCGTGGATGCCCAGCATGTTGGGGCTGCCGCATTCGAAGCGACGTGCGCTGTGGACGGGTTTCCAGTTTTGGTTATCGAAGTCCGTGAAGGTGTCCGTCATGTGCCAGCCATACTGGTGCAGGGTCAACTCATTGAGCAATTCCTCACGACAGTAAAACAGGGCAAGACCCTCCGGCCCCAGCATCCACTTGTGGCCGTCGGCCATGACGAAATCCGCCTGTATGGCCTGCACGTCGAATTGCAGGGCGCCGAGGCTTTGAATGGCATCGACACAAAACAGGATATCGCGTTGCTTGCAGAAGGCGCTGATGCGCGCCAGGTCGAGGCGCAGACCGCTGGCGTATTGCACCGAGCTGACGCTGATCAGCCGGGTGTGTTCATCCACGAGGGCAAACAAGGCCGCTTCGGGGTCGTCGCTGATTTTCGCCAGACGCAGTTCAACGCCCTTGGATTGTAGAGCCTGCCAGACGATGCGGTTGGAAGGGAATTCACCGGCCAGACTGACGATGTTGTCTCCCGTCAGCCATGACAGGCCAAAGGCCACCACGGACAGGGCCTCGGAGGTATTTTTCAGCAGGGCGATCTCATCGACTGAAGGTGCGTTGATAAGCTGGCGCAACTGTTCTCGCAGTCGGTCTTCGCTGGCGACCCAGCGGGAATAATGACGCGAACCCTGGGTGGCATTTTCCCGGGCGAAATTCTCCACCGCCGTGACACAACGCATAGGCCAGGGAGAGACCGCGGCATGATTCAGATAGCAAAGCTTGTTGTCTAACGGGAATTCATCACCCCGCCGGGATTCCATGAGATCCGTTTTCATGGCGACTATCTTCCTGCCATGAGCTGGAAGGGTCAAGCCTGTCCAACAGGTGCGGCGAAGTGTCAGGCGCTGGCGCGGGTTTCTGTGTGTGAGCCTTCCGAATCTGCACCGAGATAAGTGGAAAGCACGCTGTAGAAGCGATCGAAGTCCAGAGGTTTGGCTAGGTAGTCGTTGGCACCGGCCTCCAAACAACGGACTCTGTCTTCCTGCATGGCGTTGGCGGTGAGACTGATGATAGGCCTTGTGTAGCCACTATTACGTAGAGTACGAGTGGCCTCGATGCCGCCCATTACAGGCATTTGCATATCCATGAGTATCAGGTTGTAGTCGCCGGCTAGAGCCATCTCAATGCCTATTTTCCCATTGTCGGCCAGCGCAATGTCCAGACCGGCTTTACGCACGGATTTGGCGATGAGGCGTTGATTTTCGGGATTGTCTTCCACCAGCAGGATGCGACCATGTAATTGGATATGCTCTCTCCCGCTCTGTTTGTCATTGTGATTACCGTGAATGGGTGCAGAGGAAATCAATTTCAGCTTATCGGGATCAACACAGACATCGATGGTTGCGGTGAAGGTGCTGCCTTTGCCTTTTTCACTGATGACGGTTACATCCCCACCGAGTGTCTGTGCCAGTTGTTGGGAGATGCACAGCCCGAGTCCTGTACCACCATAGACGCGGGTGGTTGATTCGTCGGCCTGAGTAAAGGGACTGAAAATCTTCACCTGTTCTTCTTCAGTCATGCCTATACCGGTATCACTGACACTGATCTGGAGTTGATTGGACTCATTGAGATAACCAACCAGAATGGAAACGCTGCCTTGCCGCGTGAACTTGATTGCATTGCCGCAAAGATTGATAAGTATTTGTTTGAGACGAGTGGGATCGGTACTGATGGTGGCCGGGATAGGAAACTGATATTCCAGATTGAAATCCAGCCCCTTGGCCGATGCCTGTGGTCCAAGGATGGTGTCCAGTTCATCCATGAAAATAATAGGTGATACTTCACGATGTTCGATGATAAGCTGACCTGCCTCAATCTTCGACAGATCCAGAATATCATTGATGATTTGTTGCAAATGTTTACCACTGGTCACTATGGAGTTGACCTCATGTTCCATTTCTTCCGCTGATTGGTCATCATCCAGCAACATTTCAGAGTAGCCCAGGATAGCTGTAAGTGGAGTGCGTATTTCATGGCTCATGTTGGCAAGGAAGGCGGTCTTGGCCTGGTTGGCGGCCTCAGCAGCTTCCTTGGATTTTTGCAGTTCATCTTCAATGATGATTTGCTCCATGGTCACACTGATCCATTTGCCCAGCAAATTCACAAAATCAATATCGGTCTGGGTGAAGGGCTTGTCCATGGGCTTGCGGTTGGAAAAGTTTACAGTACCAAACTTCTTGTCGTGGACATAAATGGTGGTGCCAATATAGGCCTCCATGCCAAGGAATTCCGCAGCAGGATGGTCCTGGTAGGAGGATTCACTCACATGATGAATGGCAATGGGCCCATCTGAAGCGAAGGTGATGTTGCAAAAGGTTTTGTCAAGCGGTAGCACCAGGCCACGCTTTGCCGGGAGCTCGGGGGGAGCAATGGTATTGAGAAATACGGATTCATTTTTTTCCGGAAATTGACGTCCCAGTTTTCCGATTTCCATGCCTAGGACACGACAACCCAGTTTCAGGGTCTCCGTAATACGTTCATCAAGGCTGAGGCCAGAGACAGAGGTTGCTTCATACAACCATTGAATGCGCTCACCCTGATCAACCAGGGCCTCTTCGGTGCTTTCTGTGCGTTTAAGGATGAATATGCTAAAGATTCCCAACAGGATGGAAATACCACCAAGCAGATATACTAGAAAATAGGTGGTGGATATTTTGTTGCTTGCGACTTCGATAATGCTATTGACACTGCCGTCGCTTCCCGTAAGCACAGTGTTGTTGAGCAGAGAAGATAGCTCGCCCATCAAGGCGTCATTAATAGCCGAAATATTATTGATCAAATAAGTGTATGTTTGCTCGTTTTTTTGTTTGGCGAAAAGATCCTCTACCGCGGAGTTGATGGTGTTCCTCTGGGAAAATAATTTTTGTATAGAGCGCCAATATTTTGTAGATGAAGTATTGAATTCAATTTCGGATATCTGTTGGTAAGCGTTGTCGAGTTTTTTATCTGAGGCGAGGTAATTTTTATATTCCTGTTGAAGGTTGTCGGGTGATGTGGTCTTGTCCATCTTCCGCAAAAGCATGGTCTGTTGATGGACAAGATTGAATAATTGGGTAATTACTCCGGCTTCGACGGTTTTATCGGCCATGCTGTAGAGCAATGCCTTGTTGTCTGACAGGCTTTTACTCCAAAAAGCGATCAGTAATACCATCAACACCAGTATGACTGAAAAGCCAATGGCAATCAGTGGCTTTACATTACTGGTCAAGTGGGGTTTGGGTCTAAGATTCATGGCGATTCCGGGCGACTGAAAGATTTACACAAATATTTCATTACCCGCACAGTGATCTGATCAGCGTGTTAAGCATGGAATTACTATTGTGTTTTCGGCCATAGTCATAAAAAATTTAATTCCTGCTTGAAAAAAATGAATAATGTAGAGGGGGTTATCAATAATAGCATTTAAAACAACGAGATAGATGTTTGTTCATGAATGTCGATTTGTATGCCAATGCTTATCATATGTGAATATTCCGTATATCTGATTTTGATGATTATTCTTTTGCCACAAGATATTCTCGATCCACTTTGAAGAATGGCTGTGCCGAGATTATGGCAGAAAGATCGAAAAGCATCCGCCAGAAAGGCCGCATCCTTTCGCCTCATTATTACTTACTTGGATATATCCCTGCCGCTTTTTATTGCGATGTAATGATGCGACCTGTGCGGCAAAATAAAGGCCGAGGCCTGTGCTTCCTGTATCAAAATGACTGGGGGTTGTTTTGGCAACGGGATCGTGCAGCATTTGTTTAGGGTAACCAGCACCATTATCCATTATGGAGAGTATAAGATAGTCGTTATCATGTTTCACTTTAATGAGGATCTTGTTTTTTGCATATTGATAAGCGTTATTGACAATGGAAGAAAGGACACCATAAACCAGTTCCTTGTCAAAAAATCCGCAGATACCATCATCGCAATCAAGGGTGATTTCAACGCCATGATCAGCGAGAAGATAGGCGTATTCCTCTCGGATATCCTCTAAAAAATCATAAACCTCGACCTCTTCAATGTTCAGATAATATCGCTTCTTGTCAATTTTATATAATGTCAGCAGCTGAATAAGATCCCTGTTTACACGTTGTCCTTCATGTCGAATTTTTGAGATTTTTTGCGAGCAATGTTCTCCCTGGCAGACAGATGAAATGTCAGCCAGTGAACCCAGTAACATGGCGAGAGAATTTTTCATGTCATGGATGCTGCTTGCCAGTATGGTGGAGAATTCAAGTTTTTCAATATCATTTTTCATTCGTGGCTTATCTGATGTTTGCTGCATCAAGACGTTCCGATAGCTGTTGGAAAGATTGGGTAAGTATCCGGTATTTTTCGCTGGGTTTTCCGTTAAACGTTACGTTGTCGAGGTATTTCTTGGTTTCTGCCAGTAATTCCTGGGTGGGGCCAGACTTGTTCATGAACATGACCAAAGACTGGGCTGTGTTGAGATTGATAACCGGGTTTTCCGGCATAGCGGTGGCTGCCTTGACAAAGAGTGAAATCGATTCTCCGATTTTACCGGAAGTGGCAAGCTGGACACCACGATTATTGATCTCAATCACTTCCTCCCTGGATTTAAGCAAGGCGTCAATTTCATCTTGTGAAATACCGATTGACTCGAGGGCTTCGCTAATTTCCTGTAATGCATCCTGATTGTCATGATTGTTCTTGATGGCAAACTGAATAAATCTGTTGCCATCATCTTTCCTGTCAAGCGCATAACAGAGTTTTGCCAACTCCACAGCATCTGCACTTGTTACTGTGCCAGGTTCCTTGATGAATATGTCTGTGACGGTATCAAGACAACGGTGGGTGTCTTTATCGCGTTCCAGGCGATGATAGAGAAACGCCTCGTTTATGTGTGATTTCATGTTCTTTATAGGTTCGGATTTTTTGAACTCCTGACGCATGTCGGATATTGTGTCGAGAGCGTCTGAAATGCAGCCCTTTTGCAAATAGACATTTGCAAGGCCTGAGTAATCATCCGGACTGATATAATATGAGTTTTTTCCTGTGCGTGTTATTCGCTTGTAGGACTGTTCGGATGTATCAAAGTCTTCATTCTCAAACGAAACCTCTGCCAGCACTTGTTGCCGCTTTATCGCCTTGGGAGATTTCTCTGTTGCCTTTTCAAGAACTTTTTGTGCTTCCTTATAATTCCTCGTTTCACGATGCAATGTTGCCAGCCAGTCATGAGCAAAAAGATAATTGGGATAATCCTCGATAAGATCCTCAAAGATAAATTTTGCTTTATCAAAGTCTTGCCGATGAAAATGTGCCTGCCCCAGATAAAGTAATGCCCAGGGGATTTCACGTTCTTCAAGGATGGGTTTTACCAGTGCTTCGACGGCATCATAATCATTGATACGCAATAATAGCTCGGTCTTGATCTTTAGCAGCTCAAAACGATTACTGGGTTTGTCTTCGAGTTGTTGTTCGCACAGCCGAATTGCCGCTTCATAATCTCGCTGCTGAGTAGCCTGGGAGATCATTTTCAGGCTGGATTTTCTTTTAATGAGTTTCTTCAGCCTGGCAATGAGCACTTCTTTGGTAAAAGGTTTGGATAGGTAATCATCGGGAGAATATTCTACGGCGCCCATGACCATTTCAGAGGTGTTTTCTGCAGTGGTCATGATGTAGATGGATGAATAGGGGAGAAGCTCGCGTTCCTTTATTTCTTCGAGGATTTGCTGACCATCCTTCCCAGGGCCAAGATTGTAGTCGCAGAGGATGATATCGAAATCGTGTTCTTCAATTTGCCTCAGGGCTTCAGCACCATTGCTGGCTTCAGCAATGTGCTCAGGACGGAAAGGGGACAGCATGTTGCGCAACATGGTGCGCATGCCGGCAAAATCATCCACAATGAGGATGTATTTGGTCTTCAGAGTCCATAGCTTCATCAGGTTTTTCGCTTCGCCCTCCGGCTAACGAGTGGCAGACAGGCGTGTAAAAGTAATGATTTCTCCCTCAATTAGCGGCAAAATGGACCGGAACTTCAATGTCTTACAGGGCCACTTTGGGCTTGGGAAGATTGTTTTCACTTATGCACGACCACCTGTAACATACTGAAAATAAATGGGTTGTTGTTTTTTTCGAGAGTAGCCTTGGACGCTGGGGGCCGATGCCCCATTAACGTATTTGCTTATCGGGGCTCTGGTTGGAATTTTGATGTCCAAAACACCGACACAAACTGTACACACACAAAAGCCGAGTGAGCATGGTCGACTGGCCAATGTGGTGCGCATGGGTTTTAGTGCCGTGCTTATCTTGGTGGTGATCCTGACTTCGGTGAGTTTGTACCGACTCAAGGAGTTTAATACCAACATGGAAGCCATCGTGGACATCAACAATAAGAAGGTGGCCCTGGCGTCGGCGATGCGGGATGCCATTTTACAACGCGCAATCAGCGTCTACTCCATGCTTGCTACTGATGATTACTTTCAACGTGATGAAGAATTAATGCGTTTTTATGCATACGCAGCAGAATATCGCAAACACCGTGATGAGTTGGTCAGCCTGGGTGGAGACAGACGAGAGCGCGATATTTACGAGCGGCTTGAAGTTGCAGCCAACAAGGCGCAACCACAAATTCGCAAAACGGCCGAACTGTTGATGGAGGACACTCCAGAGGACATTATCGCGGATGCCGTGAAGGCAGGGTTTCAGGCACAAAGCAATCTGTTGGATTTGCTGGATGAGCTGATTGTATTACAGCAACAGTACACGGCATCGGCTGTACAGAGAAGTAAAAATGATTACCAGTTTATCTGGGTGTTACAGCTCTTGCTCGGGGTTATGGTCTTGGGTGTGGGTATCCTGATTGCCCGAGCAGTAATAAAAAATGTACGTACAAAGAGCCAGGAACTCAGTGCTAAGAACGCTGAGCTATCACTGGCGTACTCAAAGGCAGAGGAGGCAACCAAAGCGAAATCGACTTTTCTTGCGAACATGAGCCATGAAATCCGCACCCCCATGACAGGCGTGTTGGGGATGCTGGAACTGTTGCGAGATACCAAGCTGGTTTCGGAGCAAAAGTATTACATTGATACCGCCTATCATTCGGCAGAGGCCTTGCTTACGGTGATCAATGATGTGCTTGATTTTTCCAAAATCGAGGCCGGTAAAGTTGACTTTGAGTCCATACCCTTTGATATCCGGCACTTGCTGGAAGAGGTGGTGGGTTTGTACGCCAAGGAAGTGCAGGACAAAGGTGTGGAAATCGTTACTCACATTGATAATGGTGTGGCGGATTATGTACGTGGAGACCCTACCCGGCTGAGGCAAATACTGAATAACCTTATTGGTAATGCCGTGAAATTTACCCATGACGGAGAGATTGTTGTAAGACTGATGAATGATTCTCGATTTTCTTCGGAAAATGATTATCTGCGTTTTGAGGTTCGTGACACCGGCATTGGTATTTCGGCGCAGGCCAGGAAACTGATCTTTGATACCTTTACCCAGGCGGACGAATCCACAACTCGAAAATTTGGCGGCACAGGTTTGGGCCTGGCTATATGTCAGCAAATGGTGAAACTCTTCGAAGGTAATATTGGTGTGGAATCCAACGAGGGTGAGGGCAGCACATTCTGGTTTACCGCACGCCTGAAGCCGTCAGAGCGACGCTCTGAGTGTCGTGAAAAAGGGCGCTTCAATGGTTTAAGTGTGTATCTTTTCGCACATAGTCGGGGGGTGCGGGATGCAATTGCTGACCTGATTCAGCACTGGGGATGCAGGGTGGTACTGTCCACCAGTGGTGATGATGCCGTGCTTGATAGCGATATACCATCCGTGGACATGGCTATTCTGGATATTGATGAGTTGGTTCGTTGCAATATCACGGATGTGTACACACTGAGAAAACGTCTGGTGAATGCGAGGCAGACTATTGGACTGTTTCGCTTTACCGAACATGATACGGCGGGGAAGGTTAAACACTTTCAACTGGATGCCAGTATCAATCGCCCGGTGCGTAGGGCGCCACTGTTTGAGGCCTTCTCATTGCTTGAGGGTAAAGAACCTTCATTTGATGAACAACGCAGTGTGAAGGAAAATCCACTTCCGGCAGAAAGAAGCGGAGTGAGTGTGCTGCTGGTAGAAGATAATGCTGTCAATCAACAGGTCGCCGCCGCAATTCTGCATAAACAGGGCTATAAAGTGGATATCGCCGGTGATGGGTTGCAGGCATTGTCATTGTTTAAAAAGAATCGATATCAAGTGGTATTGATGGATTGTCAGATGCCCACCATGGATGGTTTCGAGGCAACGCGGAATATACGTGCATTGGAGATGGGTGCTGGGTTGTCCCGGACACCCATTATCGCCTTGACGGCGAATGCCCTTGATGAGGATCGTGCCGCCTGCCTGGCTGCCGGCATGGATGATTTTTTGGTAAAACCCATGCGTATACAGGCGATACGTGAAGTTTTTTCCACCTTCAGTATCGATGGTGAGAATAACGTCACTTCATCGACGTCCGGTGCGTTAACTCAAACACAGGGTGAGGATGCCAATCTTTCCGCTCATTTTGATTTCAAACTGCTGGACGATTTACAGAATATACTTTCCGAGGAGCAGTATGCCGAGTTGACTCGTTTGTTTGTGGAAAATGCCACCAAGCGCCTTGCCGAGTTACGCAATGCGGCACAAAGTATGGATGTCGAGTTGATCGAGGCTTCTGCACATTCACTCAAGGGCAGTAGTGCAAATCTTGGTGCGCAACGCCTGTCCGGTTTGTGTGCGGAGATCGTGGATCAGGTGCGCCAAAATCGCTTGGCTGACAATCTCATGGAGCGTGTTGCCATCATCGATGAGGAATTGCAATTCACGGCGAAATATTTGTTGCAATCCCACGGGTAAACGCATTATTAGCCCGATAATTGATATTGCCAGGTTAATAATGTGACGCACAGGCGTGCTGGTATTGGCGCAAGCCAATCAATGCAAGCCCACGAGTTGCCAGCAACTTCATGCACGACTCCGGGGATGAGGGAGGTAGGGTGAAACAAGAAGCCAGAACCGAGTTACGCCCGTGTTTCGCGGGTGTCCGTCAATAGATCATGACGATGTATATGTCGGCCAGGTTATAAATTCTCTCAAAATAGTGGCTACGGGCTTATTTCCCCTGTGTGGGATAGCCGTTTCAGGCATAGTCACATTTGAGAGCTTTAATAATAATTCGAAAGATCTGCAATGAATGGATGAAGAAAACTACAAGGCCGCCCGTGCCGAGATCGTTCCCGTGCCCTGCGTGTTCGAAAAGGCCATACTGGCGGCACGTGTGAGATGTTCGAAAGCGAAAAAAATGAACCTGGCACAACGGGAAGTAGTGCGCTGTGCCGGGAGCGAATGCCAGACGCGTTGTCAGGCCTGGTTACAGATAATGCGCGAGAAATCCCGTTTTGCCCTGCAGCTGGATTCTCTGGAAAATGTCTCAGTGCCTTTGCCCCATGGCAAGGAGATGCGTGTGCAAGTGGGAGGGATCGAGGGTTTGAGCGCCGTACTTGCAGCAAAGGCGCCGGAGACGGAGAGCGGGTTGGCGGATGTCTTTGCTATGCTCGATGCGGGATTCGCGCAATACGGTTCTCTGGCGTACTTGCCGTTTTCCGAGTTGGTCAAGGCTGTTGCTCACTGCAGGGTGCGGCGAAGCTGAACTGGTACTTCACATTCTTTCACTGAAATGCCAAAAAAAAGGGCCGAAGCAGTTTGTAATTGCTTCAGCCCTTTTTCGACAGTTTACCTTGGGGTAAACCGCCCGGTATGCTCAATTTTAGGAAGTGAACATACCAACAAATGCAGTACCCAAAAGAATGACAAAAAGCGTGATACCAAGGCTCATAGCGGACTCCCCTTTACAAAAGCTTATATATTTTGTGGAAAATACCCGGTTTCTGCATTTCCAGGCCGAAGCAGCATAAAGCATCGCTAAAGTCTGGTCAACCGGCCCTAAAAACCCTATTTGATTATGGGTAATGCCTGGAAGGTTCGTGGGATGATGGCGTTTTGCTTGCGTGGCGTGCGTTGCGTGATTTGAAAATCTGGGAGGTAGAGGTTAATGAAAGCACCGGTAGTATTGATCGGCGTGGGGGAAATGGGGGGCGTGTTTGCCCGGGGATTGCTCAGGGTGGGCCATCCCGTGTTCCCGGTAACACGGGATATGCATTTGGCGGAGGTGGCGCAGCAAGCTCCGGATCCCGAAGCGGTGATTGTCGCCGTGGCCGAGGGCGATCTCCACGCCGTCTTGCAGGCCGTTCCGGCGGCCTGGCGGGAGAGGCTGGTACTGCTGCAAAACGAGCTGTTGCCAGCGGACTGGGAGCAGCACGGACTCTCCCCGGTCACGGTCATTTCGGTGTGGTTTGAAAAGAAACCGGGCCGGGAGTTCAAGGTGATCATCCCCTCGCCCGTGTTCGGCCCCCACGCCGGCCTGATCCAGGACGCCCTGGCGCGTCTGGGCATTGCCGTGCGCTGCCTGGACAGCGCCGATGATCTGCTGCATGAGCTGGTGAGCAAGAATGTCTACATCCTCACCACGAATATTGCCGGGCTGGCGGTGGGTGGCACAGTGGGGGAATTGTGGGCCAAGCATGAGTCACTGGCGCGGGAGATCGCCAATGAGGTGATCGATATCCAGCAATGGCTCACGGGGCAGGAATTTGACCGGGAAAGATTGATCCACGGCATGGTGCAGGCCTTCGAGGGTGATCTGGCCCACCAGTGCATGGGGCGTTCGGCCCCCGCACGCCTGGCGCGCGCCATCGCCCTGGCCGATGAGGCGGGTCTGGCGGTCCCCCGGATGCGTAAGATTGCGGCGCAAGCCAATGCCGGCTAGGCGTCTGTCGGATGCGGGAAATCGTAGCGCGCATGGTGGGGGAGCGAATCAACTATGTTGCCGATTTTGAGGCGAATAGTGCGACTATTTAATGTCCTTGATGGAGGATCTGTAAATCTCACACCTTTAGACGGCATCATTGCCTTTACACCCTCTCCCGGTTTTGGGAGCACCCACGGGACATATTAAGCGTCTCAAAATCATTGCTACTGGGTTATTTCCCCCTGTGGGAGCGCCTTTCCTGGCGCGAATCGCGCCAGGAAAGGCGCTCCCACAGTTATACCATTGTGTGGGTTGCTATGGATAACTTGTGTTCACTCTCTGCACCTTCAAGCCTTCCCAAGGGAGTGAATGCCCGCCGTTGTCTGTCAAACCGATTTTGAGCCCCTTAACAAAGAGGGCAATTGGCCAGCCCTCTAGTCAGCCACTCAATATCCGCGGCCAGCGCTCGTGCACGGCATCCTCCTGCTGGGGTTCCATGGTGACCACGTAGAGGCGTTGCTCCTGGTCATAGCGTGCGACGAGGCCTTGTATCCACTGGCCCCTGGTGAGTTCGTACCAGTGGCTGCGCCCCTCGATGTCCTTTTCCATGAAACGCAGCAGTGGCAGTTTGACCGGGCGGGGAAACCAGCGGTCCCAGCGACCGGCGTACACGGACTCCAGCCGCGCCCAGCCGCCTAACGGTAACTTGCCCACCTGATGCGGCCGCCGCCCCCAGGGCAGTAGCTGGTGATCGCCGTCGCGGGTGGCCACCGGCAGCATGGCCCGGGGATTGGGAAAGAACACCCGGATCGCCTGGCCTTTGTGGCTGTAATAGACACCGCCGCACATGGCTTATTCGTCTGCCGCATCGGTGGCTGCTGTCCGTGCATCGGCCTCGCGGTCCTGGATGGTTTGTCGATGCCCGTAGGGCTTCCAGGCCGGGGCGATGACGTTGGGCATGGTGGAGCGATTGAGCAGCCGGGCGGGGGCCAGGGTGAATTCCCCGTAACGGGCATTGATCTGGTCCATGGCGGCGTTGGCCTTTCGTATGCTGTCGTGGCTGTTATCTGCGGTATCGTCAAACAGCTCCAGCTGGCCGGTGCCGGGCCGGGGGTCCAGTGCCGTGACCTGCACCTGGTGCACCCCCTGTCCCCGCCAGCAGGCATGGATCACCTCTTTGCTCAGGCGCAGGATCCGCCGCCCGTCCTGGGTGGGCAGTATCGTGCGCGCCTTGTTGCCGATCCAGCCTTCATGGGTTTTCAGGCCAATGGCAAAGTGCTGCGCCACCATGTTGTGCCGGCGCAGGCGGGCGGCGACCTTTTCGCTCATGTGCAGCAGATAGGTATGGATCACCCCGCGATCCCGGGTATTGGGGGGCATCACCTTGCCATGGCCGATGCTCTTGGGCGCGGCGACCGTCAACTGTAAGGGCTCGGGATCGGCTCCCTGGGCCATGTACCAGATGCGCCGCCCGGGGTTGCCGAAGCGCCGGGCCAGCACGCCGATGGGCAGCCGCGCCATGTCGCCGCAGGTGTGCACGCCACGCTCGGCGAGAAACCGGCCAATGCCCTTGTTGATGCCGCACAGCTCGGTGACCGGCACATCGCGCAGCCGCGCCCGGGCCTCCCAGGGCGGGATGACGGTCAGCCCGTCGGGCTTGTCGAGCTTGGCCGCATACTTGGCGGTGGTCTTGTCACCGCTCACGCCCACCGAACACAACACCCCCGAGGCCTGGAACACGGTTTGCTTGGTAAGCCGGGCGATGTGCTCGGGCGGGCCCAACAGGCGCTGACAGCGGGTCACATCCAGAAAGGCCTCGTCCACGGAAAATACCTCGACATCGGGGGTGATGGTTTCCAGCGCCGCCATGATGCGCGCCGATACCGCGGCATAACGGCCCGGCCGGGCCGGGGACTGGATCAGCCCCGGACACAGCCTGCGCGCCTGCTTCAGGCGCATGCCGGTGTGGATGCCATGGGCCCGCGCCTCGTAGGAGCAGGTGATGATGCAGGTGCCGGTGAGGCCATTGGTGATGGCCACCGGCCGGCCGCGCCACTCGGGGTGGTCGAGCTGCTCGATGGAGGCGAAGAAGGCATTCATGTCCACCAGAATGATGGCGCGTTTCCAGGGGGTGAAGGCAGCGTGGGGCATGTCACCGTCACCGGGGGGGGCTAGTCGGGGGCTAGTCATAGGTGCGCAACTGGCTCACCAGCACCCCCTGGATGCGCACCCGCCGGGCGTCCAGCACCAGCGGGCGCAGGCTGCGGTTTTCCGGGGCCAGCTCGATCCTGCCGCCCACCCGGCGGTGGAAACGCTTCAGGGTTGCCTCCTCGTTGTCGATCAGCGCCACCACGATGTCGCCGTCCTCGGCGGTGTCGCTGCGGCGGACGATCACCGTGTCACCGTCGAGGATGCCGGCCTCGATCATGGAATCCCCCTGCACCCGCAGGGCGAAACGATTGGGCCCCAAAAGGAATTCCGTCAGGTTCAGGGTCTGCTCATCGGGGATGGCCTGGATGGGCTGACCCGCGGCGATGCGTCCCAGCAGGGGCAGGGTGGCCGGGGGCGTATCGCCGTCAGCCCCGTCTTCCACCAGCTCGATGCCGCGCTTGCGTCCCGGCAGCAGGCGGATCAGCCCGGCGGCCGCCAGGGCCTGCACCTGCTTGTGCATGGAGCCACGGGAGGAGGTGCCCAGGCCGGCGGCGATTTCCGCCAGGCTTGGGGCAAAACCCTCGCGGCTAATGTAATCCTTAATGAAATCAAATACTTTTCGTTGGCCTGGGGTGAGCATGGGAGGTCCCTCGAATGTTCTCGCATTGTTCCTTTAACAGGATAGAGAACAAAAGGAGAACATTCAACCATGCGGGCCGAGTTGTTGGGGTGCAGGAATGTTGCATTTACAACATTTGTTGTTATATTTAATAACAGTATTCTTTTGTTGCGCCTGTGTTGCACCCGTGCGGCCAGCCCGGGGACCGGGCAGGCCCGACGGGAACCCGGGCCGGAAACCCGAGACAATGAACACAGAAATGTTGATGCAGTCAGCCACAATCCAGCACACCGAGGTCACGCTATGAGACATGCCGCAGCAGCCGCTCATCCTGCCGAAAGAGCGGGGGAACAGCACATCGACCGTTCCGCACTGGCCAAAATGGTCATGCAGTTGTTTGTCCATTGGGGATTGTCCAGCGAGGACCAGCTCGCCCTGTTGGGGCTTTCCACCGCCAATCGCGCCGCCCTGACCCGCTATCGCAAGGGCGCGCCGCTGGCGCAGAACCGTGACCTGCTGGACCGGGTGGGCATCTTGCTGGGCATACACAAATCCCTGCGTTTGTTGTTTCCGCAGAACCGCGATCTCGCCTATGCCTGGATGACCCGGCCCAACAGGGCCTTTGACGGCATGACGCCGGTGGAAGCCATCAGGCAATGGGGGTTTCGCGGCCTGTTGATGGTGCGCGCCTACCTGGACAAGGCGCGGGGCCGCTAGTGGAAGCCCTGTTTGAGGGCATCACCATCACGGATTTTCATGATGATGCCTATCGCAATATCGTCTCCCTGCGGACATCCGCAGACCTGTTTGATGATCTCAGCGATTCTCCCGCGGCCTGGCAGTCGGCGATGACGCTCGAGGCCGCCAGCAAGCCCCACAACGCCCACCCGCCGGTGATTCACCGGCCCTTCGAAGAGGCCGCCTGCAACGAGGCCATCGACTATCCCTTCACGCATTGGCTGACCAGCCGCTACTCCGACGGAAGCTTCGGCGTCTGGTACGGCACCGATACCCTGGAGACCAGCATCCATGAAACGGTGTATCACTGGCGCCAGGGTCTGCTGCAGGACGCCGGCTGGGAAGATTACGAAGGTGTGGCCATCGAGCGCAAGGTTTATCGGGTGCGCTGCGACGCCGCGTTGCTCAATTTTCGTCCCAGGCTTGACGCCTTTCCCGCATTGCTCGACCCGGACGATTACAGCTTTACTCATCGGGTGGGCGCGCGCCTTCATCATGATGGGCACCCCGGGCTGGTGAGTCACTCGGCGCGTTGCGCGGGGGATGTGTACGCCATCTTCAATGCCCGGGTCTTGTCCAAGCCTCGCCAATATTGTTATTTGACCTACCGCATGTCGGCCGGCGTGGTGAGCATTGAACGACAGCCGGGCGACGTGCTGTTGGACATATCGAATAATGGGCATTCTTCGTGACCCGGGCGGCAAGGATGACAAATGAATCACTGGCGCAATTTCTTGTTGATCGCCAAGACAAGAAATGTTGTTTGCAATAAGGCCTCAGTCTTGATTGCTTTACTGCTCTTCACTTCTTTTCATTTCTAACTCAAAGTTGATGCTCTTTTATTGTGCCAGCAGGAATGGAATCCGGGTTGGCAAGATTAGTTGATGGGTGTTTCAGGGTCTTGTGCCTGATGAAGCAGCGTGTCCAATATCTTTTGCCAATAATCGTAGATCAGGAAATGCCCGCCATTCTCAACAGGGAAAAAACGCTGATTCCGTACGGCATTGATAACGGGCTGAACACGACTCAGTGGCGAGTGAGTGTCCTTGGTGCCATGCCAGAAATCGATGGGTATACGGACATCGGCAATAGGGAATGGCCAGGGTTTGGCGGACAACAGAATATCCTTGATAAATCCGTCCTGATGATGTTGGTTACCGGCCAGGAGGCAATGCTTGATGTGATCCTTCAATATCGGGTGCGAGAAGATCGCCTGGTCGGATGGGCATACTGGAATATTGGTAAGGAATTTGTCGGGATCCTTGCAGGCATTGTGGATGGCTGTTTCGGTAATCATTTTTGCTGCAGAGGGCAGGTACTTTGAGAAGGCAACGAGCAGTTTAAGACTGGCCGGCATGTCCACAAAGTCCGCAAAGGA
>DRKQ01000156.1 GCA_011051685.1 Gammaproteobacteria bacterium | reverse complement strand
GGTCCACCCGTAACAGGGTGTGGCCGAACATGGACGAGGGATTGTTGATGTAGGCCGAGGGAAAGACCAGGGTGAGGCTGCCGGGATTGATGCCGGCGTACCATTTCTCGAAATCGGGACAGGGTAACGGGGGCAGACGCTGGGGATCGAAATGTAAGCGTGCCTTGAGCCATTGGTAGCGGGCCACGAAGGCGCATTGTGCGGGTTCGTCTTTTTTTCCCCAGGGACGCGGGGAAAAGAAGGCGGCAAGGGTGGCGTCCAGTTCCGCTTGCGGATCGGTTTTGCCCTGGGCGGCGGCAAAAAAGGCGGGATCATCTGCCTCGCTCTCCAGGCTTCCCAAGAGGTTCTCTTTGTAATGTAGCAGATACTGCCATTGCGGGGTCTGCGCGAGCTGTTGAGTGTGAGCAGCGTTGATCAGTTCTTGTAGATAATGCTTGTCCCCGGCGGCGTTTTCGGCAAATGACGCGGGACTAAAACACAGGTAAAAGGCCAGCAGTGCAGGCGAAAGTATTGGCCAGTATCGGAGGTTACGGGGAAAAGAAGGTTTGCAGTTCATGGGCAAAAAAATGCCCCCGCCAAAATCGCCGGGGGCACTTTGTTCGAAAAAAGCGAACAGGATCAGGTGCGGGCGTAGACTGCCAGCGTGTCCTGTTGCGCCATGACCTGATACAGGTTTTCCAGCATCGCGCCGGCGGTGATGTCATCGGCGGAGAAGATCTTGCCGTAGTTGGCACGTGCGGTGCTGTAGAAAGTGGCTTGATCTTCCGCCTTGATGCCCATGAGCTGGGCCAGAGAGGCGAGGGATTCACCCTGACCCACAGACATGTCGCGAGACAGGGCGTCGAGATTGGCGCCGGCGAACATGTTCACGGCAGCGGAGGCCTGCACCACGCCGCCTTCTTCACAGCCCAGGGTGCCGGAGGTGATACCAAAGGTCTGGTTGCCCAGGGTGTTGTTGGTGGTGGCGGCCAGGATCTGAGGGAAGACACCGTCCTTGCCATCCCACAGGGTGGAGCCCAGACCACAACCCACGTTGTTGGGGGCGGCCATGGCGCTGGCCATTGGGGTGATCAGCACAGCTGCAAACAGAATTTTTTTCATTAGTGGAACTCCCTTTATCAATTTCTGAAAACAATGGTTTTTATGGGCATCGGCTTGCCCCATGTATCGATGCAACACCTCCTTGCACGACCATTCCTTTATATCGGCTATGAGTTGTGTCTGTCAATGTGCCTATTTCACAGCAACTGCATGGGTTATTGCGGGCGGCGCATGAAGGTGCGATACAGCAGAGGTATAACGAAAAGTGTGAGTACCGTGGAAAACGCCAGTCCCCAGACAATGGCCGAGGCTACCGGGCCCCAGATCAGCGATTTCCCGGCCAGGCCTGTGGCCAGTGAGAACAGGCCGGCTATGGTGGTCAATGACGTGATGATGATCGGGATGACCCGCCGCCGTGCGGCATACACGGTGGCATGCAGCACACTCATGCCCGCACCCAGGCGCGCGTTGGCGGCATCGATCATCACGATGGCGGCATTGACGGCGATGCCCGCCAGGGCCACCACGCCGTAGAGGGTGTAGAGGCTCAACGGGTTGTGTGTGACCGTGAGACCGAATACCACACCGACAAAGGCCAGGGGCACGGTGGCAAGTATCATCAACGGCTGGAAGTAACTGCGGAACTGACTGCCGAGGATCAGATAGATGAGGCCGATGCCGAACAGGAACAGCGAGGCCATGGCGTCGAGACTTTCCTGGATATCATCCAGTTCACCGGAAAATTCCAGATCCACACCAGGGTATTGTGTCCGCAGGGTCTGCCAAGCCTGGTGTATCTGCTTGTTGGCGCTAACGGTATCCATTTGCTGTTGATCCAACTCGGCCTGCAGGGTGATGGTGCGGCGGAAATTGTAGTGGCGAATATAGGCCTTGCCGGCGCCGGTGCTGACATGCACCAGCTCGCCTAACGGGATTTCGCGGGCCTGTTGCAGGGCTTGCTGTTGGCCCGAGGCAGGCAGGGCGATGGGTTGCTGCAATACTGCATTGATGTCGTCGACGCCGAGTGGTCTGGCCCGTACCCGCACGTCCACCTTTTCCCCCTGATCCTGCATGCTGGCCACCACCTCGCCGTCGAACAACAGCCGAATGGAGCGCATCACTTCATCGGTACGCAGGCCGGTGTGTTGCAGGGCATTGGTGTTGAGGCGCAGGCTCAGTTCGGGTTTGCCGTCGCTGTCGTCGTCGCGAATGTCGTGCACTGCAGGTATGGCTTCAAGCATGCGCCACAGGGCATCGGTGGCGGCACGCAGTTCAGAGAAGTTGTCACCACGCACCTTGACGTTGATGGGACTGGAGGTAGGCGGGCCGGGTTTGATGACGAAGAAATTGACGCGGTTTGGCCCCGGCGTGTCCATGACATCGACACGCATATCGTCGATGATGTCATCGATGCGGCGGGTCTGGCGGCTGTCCGGGTTGAGACTGAAGGCGATTTGTCCGTATTGTTCACCAAAGTAGGGCGCCATCTCGGTGAACATCTGTCCGGCCACGGAGATGATGCCACGGGTTTCGTCTTGCTGCAGATGTGCGCGTGCCTTGGCTTCGATCTTCTGCAGGGTGTCCATGGTGGTTTTCAGTGGTGTGCCGGGGGGCATTTGCACGTTGATGTAAAACAACCGCGAAGGATCAAAGGCGAAGAACTGCACCCGCACCTGGCCGCTGGCCAGCAGGCCGATTGCCACAAACATCAGCAGGCCGATGACGCCCAGGGAGCGCTTCGGGTAACGCAATACGCGAATCAGCAACAGGCTGTATTTCATGCGCACCCAACGGGTGAAACGGGTGCGCAGGGTTTGCAGGCGCGAGGGCCGATTGAAATGTATGCGTGCCGCGCTGATGTGCACCGGTAGCATCCAGAAGGCTTCAACGAGGCTGATGGCCAGCGCCACGGAGACCACGAAGGGAATCACAAACATGAAATCCCCCACCAGCCCCGGCAACAGCATCAGTGGCAGAAAGGCGGCCATGGTGGTCAACACCGAGGCCGTGACGGGCTTGAATACCTCGCGCAGAGAATCCACCGCTGCGCTCAATGCGTCGGCGCCACGTTGCAAGCGGTAATAGATGGCTTCCACCACTACCACCGCATCATCCACCAGCATGCCCAGCACGATAACAATGCCCAGCAGCACCGATTGATTGAGTGTCTGGCCAAGACTGTTGAGCAGCCAGAAGGTGCCGGCCAGGGTGAAGGGGATGCCGATGCCGATGAAGGTGGCGATGTGTCCGCCAAGAAAGATCCACGCGACGAGGATGACCAGTAACAGTCCCAGGGCGGCATTGTTGTGCATGATGCGCAGTGCGTCGCGGGTGGCGGCGGTCTGGTCGTCGAGCAGCTTGAGCTCCAGGCCCAGGGGGGCGAGGGTCGGATTTTTTCCGGCAATGTAATCCTCGATGCGTTGCACCAGCTCCAGGGTGTTGGCTCTGGGCTTTTTGGTGACGGCGAGGAGGATGGCGGGTTTGCCCTCGTGCACGGCCAGCTTGGCCTGTTTTTCGCGCCCCCGTTGCACGCGGGCCAGTTCGCCAATGGGGGTGTTGCCATCCAGGGTGCGTACTGGCAGGCGGGCGATGTAGCCGGGATCACTGTTGGTGCCCACCAGCCGCACCAGCCAGGATTGCCCGCCGAGGCGCAGGTCACCGGCGGACACATCGCGAAAATGGGCGCCCACGGTGTCGGCCAGTTGGCCGGGGGTGATGCCGTAGGCGCGCAACCGGGCGGGGTCGAATTCCACCTGGATTTCCGGTTTCTGCAGGCCGGCGGGATCCGTGGAGTCCACCCCGCGCAGACGGTCGAGATCGTCACGGATGTTTCTTGCCTGGCGGCGCAGCAGTTCGTCATTGGCCTCGCCGTGTAATACCACCATCGCCGTGGGGAACTGGTTGGCGGTGGTGAATTCCAGCACAAAGGGCTCGCTGGCTTCCTCGGGCAGATCGGTGTTGGCCTTGTTTTGCACTTCGCGGCGCAGGTCAGCGAGACGCTTGTCGAACAGGCGTTCGTCGATGTCATCAAAGCGCACGCTGATATCGGACATGCCCTCGCGGGTGTTGCTGATCACGAATTTCACATCGGACAGTCCCCGCAGGGCATCCTCCAGCGGGCGGGTCACCAGTTTTTCCACATCTTCGGTGGAGGCCCCCGGCAGGGAAGTGAAAACCGCCACCCAGTTGAAATTGATCTCCGGATCCTGCGCTCGGGGTAACTGGAAATAGTTGAGCGTGCCCACCAGCAACACCACCACAAAGGTAGCGTTGGCAAGGACATGATTTTGCAGAAAGTGTTTCAGGGCATTCATGTGCTGACCGTCGATTTCATAAAACGGTCATGGACCGGCAATCAAATTGTCATCTGCCGTCCATACCCTAGGGGGGCGGTAAACTGAATGGACAAGAGGAGACAGATAATGACCTTTTTCATCAAGAAATGGCCCGATCACACCGCAACCCTGATGGCGGACAATGGCGCCGTGTTGTGGACCTTCAGCAGCGTGGCCGAGGCGCGTGCGGTGTGCGAGGAATGGTACAAGGTGCGGGGCGAAGAGGTGGATGCCCTGAGCTACATCCTGGACGACGGAGGGATGAGCGAGGAGTTCGACGGTTTGCAGGAGTTGTCTGCTACCTGTGTCGGGGTGGCTTAAGCCGCTTGAGTGGCGTCGCCTCATTGGCCGACGCTCACGGTGTCGCCATCCCTGAGCCTGAAACGGCCAAGGGTGATGACTCGGGTCTGGGGCGTCAGCCCGGTTGCGGCCGGACGGCCTTCTTCCGCATCCGGCAGGGGAATGAATCTCGCCCGGATGCCGCCGGCATTTTCATCGATGACAAAGACACCCAATTGTCCCTCACGGCGGATCAGCAACTCCGCGGGCAACCGGGGTTGAGGGTCTCGCCAGACCAGTTCACCGGCGCTGCCGGGCAGGGCTGTTGTGCTTTTTTCCGTGTCTCGAAAGCCAAGACGCGCCTCCCGGGTGCGGGTCTGTGGATCAAAGTTGGGAGCGATGGTGCGCAGGCGCAGCAGGTAGTGTCCCTGTTCAGTGACCAGTTCAACCTGTTTCGCCTGTTGCAGTGAACGGGCCGGTTGCGCCTGCAGTTGCGCGGAGACCTCGACGCGGCGCCGGTCGATAATCTGCAACAGAGGACTGCCGGGACTGGCCAGTTCGCCCTCCTGGGCCAGCCGGGCGCCGATGCTGGCATCGAAAGGGGCGTGGATGGTGGCCTTTGCCAACTGGCGCCGGGCCAGGGCCAGGGTGATCTTCTGTCCCTCGAGTTGGGCGCGCAGGGTGCGCAGTTCGGCCTCCCGCTGCTTCAGCAGCTCCTCGGCGACGACCTTTTTTCGTGACAGCGCCCGGGCCCGGGAAAGCTGGTAATCCGCCAGCTCGAGACGCACTTGCAGGGCCTGCAGGGCTGTCTCTTCCCGGGCCACGGCCAGTTGCAGATCCTCGGGTGCCAGGCGTACCAGCACCGCATCTTTTTCCACCACGTCGCCTACTTGCACGGGAATCGATTGGATGCGCGCGCTGACCTCGGCGCTGATGCGGCTGTTGTTGTCACTGATTACCGAGGCCGGTGCACGGTATTCAGGATAAACGGCCAGCTCGGCGAAGGGCCGGGCTTCCACCGGGACAGGCTCGGCGGCCTGGCTGGCAGCGCTGAAAAGCAACAGCAGGATGCAGAACAGTAGGGTGGGCATTGCTTTCATGCCCACGCGAAGTTTGACGTGGCCGTAGGGTAAACGCGTGGGCACATAATACGTGCCCACCCTACGCGGCGTCCGTGCCGGGTGTGGGTTCATTACAGGCGGGCGAAGACGTTTTCCGCCGCCGCAAGAGTGGCGTTGATCTCCGCCTCGCCGTGGGCCGCGGAGACAAAGCCAGCCTCGTAGGCCGACGGCGCCAGGTACACGCCTTCGTCCAGCATGCCATGGAAGAATGCCTGGAAACGCTCGATGTCGCAGGCGGAGACCTGTGCGAAGTTGGTGACCTCCGCTTCCTCGGTGAAGAAGAAACCGAACATGCCGCCCACCTGATTGGTGGTTAGCGGGATGCCGGCGGCCCGGGCGCGTTCCTTGAGGCCTTCGCACAGGGCGCTGGCGGTCTTGCTCAGGCTGTCGTGGAAACCGGGGGCCGACAGCAGCTCCAGGGTCTTCAGGCCCGCAGCCATGGACACCGGGTTGCCCGATAAGGTGCCGGCCTGGTAGACCGGGCCCAGGGGCGCGATGTGTTCCATGATCTCTTTCTTGCCGCCGAAGGCGCCCACCGGCAGGCCGCCGCCGATGACCTTGCCCAGGGTGGTGAGGTCGGGCGTGATGTTGTAGTGCTGCTGTGCGCCGCCCAGGGACACGCGGAAGCCGGTCATCACCTCGTCGAGGATCAGCACGCTGCCGTATTTGTCGCAGACCTCGCGCAGGCCTTCGAGGAAGCCGGGAACCGGCGGGATGCAGTTCATGTTGCCGGCCACCGGTTCGACGATGATGCAGGCCACGTCCTTGCCCACCTCGGCGAAGGCCTCCTTTACCGAGTCGATGTCGTTATAGGTCAGGGTGATGGTCTCGGCGGCCAGGGCGGCGGGCACGCCCGGCGAGGTGGGCACGCCCAGTGTGAGCGCGCCGGAGCCGGCCTTGACCAGCAGCGAGTCGGCGTGGCCGTGGTAGCAGCCCTCGAATTTGACGATCTTGTCGCGGCCGGTGAAACCGCGCGCCAGGCGAATGGCGCTCATGGTGGCCTCGGTGCCGGAGCTGACCATGCGCACCATCTCGCAGGAGGGCACCAGCTCGCAGACCTTGTCGGCCATCACCGTCTCGATGGCCGTCGGTGCGCCGAAGCCCAGGCCCTTGGCCACCACCTCCTGCACGGCCTTGATCACCTCCGGGTGGGAATGGCCGACGATCATCGGCCCCCAGGAACCCACGTAGTCGATGTAGCGCTTGTCGTCCTCGTCGGTGATGTAGGCGCCCTCGCTGGACTTGAAGAACACCGGGTCGCCGCCGACGCCGCGGAAGGCGCGCACCGGGGAATTGACGCCGCCGGGGATGTGTTTCTGGGCGGCAATGAAGAGGTCGTGGGAATGGGTCATGGCTGAAACCTTTTGCTCCTGAAAGTGAAGTAAAACGCCACTCTGACGCGGCGACTAAAAGGGCGACAGTTTGCGTTGTTTTGGCCTATGCCGCAACGGGGGAACTGGTGGAAGGTGATATTTACGGGGCCAGTCGCCGGCTGGCCCAGCGCAGCAGGTGCAGATCTGCTTTCACCGCCTCCAGGTGACGGGCGTTGACGAATGCGCGGTAGCGCCCGTCGCCTTCGCGCAGGGTGCACAGCCGCCTGTTTTGCTGATCGATAATGTGGCCGTTGCGATTGAATTCAGGAATGTCGATGTTGTAGGCGTCGAAATACTTGTTTTTTTCCGAGCAGATTTCGCCATTCCAGAAGATGCCCCAGGTGGCATTGTTGCAGTTGGCGATGGGGGTTTTCAGGGCGGAAAGGGTGGCCATGGCCAGGTTGTTGCGAATCTCATCCGGCGTGCTTGCCCTGGCCTGCCTGATCTCGCTGCAGTTTTTCGACCCGGGCTGGAATTGTCCGCGCAGCCAGGTGGTGTCGGGGGCCAGGGCGTCGATGGCATCACTGATCTTGGCGCCATCGATCCGGCCGGTGTTTTTCAGATAGTCCACCAGGGGTTCGAATTGGCCCAGGCTGGTGACGGAGGTGGGGCCATGATAAACCGGAACCACATGGGCGGGTACACTGACGTCCTCGGTGAGATGCAGCAGCGCGCCGAGGAAAATGACTTTTGAGTCGGGGTCGCGCATGGCCGCAAAACCGGCCTTGGCCCGCTGCCACAGC
>DRKQ01000155.1 GCA_011051685.1 Gammaproteobacteria bacterium | reverse complement strand
GGATTATAACGTGAAAATCAATCCGGTATCTGCGGCGGTGATCTTGCGATCGGTGATGGCCTGGCGGCACTCGTCCATGATGATGGATTCGTGGCCGGGTTTGTTGTGTGTGATGTACACCTCGGGCTGGTGCTTGAGCTTTTTCAGGTCTGCGGCCAACAACTCGGCGGTGTAATGCCCGGAGCGTTTGCTCAGATCGAGATCGGCATTGGCGAAGGCGGCCTCCACCAGCAGCAGGTCAAGGCGTTCGTGGGCGTTGAGCACCTCCCAGAAATTGTCATTGGTAGTGGTATCGCCGCTGAAGGCGAAGGCGCCAGTGGAGCATTCCACCCGGTAGCCCACGCCCGGCACAATATGATTCACTGCGATCATCTCCAGTTTACGGTCTTCCGACGCAAAAACGTGGCCCGGAGCAAGTGTTTGATACTGCATCACCGGCGCCTCTTCCGTGGGCAACTTGGCAAAATCCGGCCAGATGGTCCAGTTGAAAACGTGTGTTTTCAGGGCCTCCAGGGTCTGCGGCTGGCCATGCACGACGAGGGGCTCACGAATACTGGGAAAAATACTATCCACCAGCAGGGGCAGGAAGGAGAAATGATCGAGGTGGGAATGGGTGAGAAAGACGTGGCGAATCTTGCGCATTTCGTCCAGGCTCAACTCACCCACACCGCTGCCAGCGTCGATGAGAATATCGTCATCGATGAGCAGCGACGTGGTCTTGAGGTGATTGCCCACACCGCCACTGCACCCCAGCACGCGCAATTTCATAGATCACCCAATGGATCAGTGGCTCGTTGGAACAACGGGGAAATATTATTTTTCCCTGAATTTACATGATGATAGCGCAATGTGCCAGCCTTGTTTGTCATGCAGATTGTGGTTGAAAGCCATCTGCTCGAAAATACCGCCAGGGGGAAGACCTTCATTGCAGAGATTAACGGCAAGCCAAGAATGAATATTTAGCTCGATCATCGACTTAAACGCGGTGACAAGTCACAATACGATGAAAATATTGACAAACCGCTGCCTGAACCGACCTAATACGGCCTCTAGGTGGCGCTTTGCCCACTGCCACAGATAACCATAACCACTCATGACGCAAATACTCACCGGGATTATCGCCCTCGTCCTCTATTCCGTTGCCGGTCTGCTGCTGGCGCGACGCCTGTTTCACGACCGCACCAAGCCGGCGAAATCCGGGGGACTGAGCAAGGGACAAATCATCGCCATTGGTCTGGTGGCCGTTGTGTTTCACGCCATCACTCTCTATCAAACCCTGTTTGTGGCGGGTGGACTCAATATTGGCTTTTTCAATGCCGTATCGTTGATCACCTGGCTCATTGCCCTGCTGGTGCTGCTGGCCGCCATCTCCAACCCCGTGGAAAGCCTGGGGGTATTCCTCCTGCCGCTGGCCAGTATCGCCATTTCACTGGAGATGATCTTTCCCAGTACACACACCTTACCCGGGGTACAGGCGCTGGAACTCAAGCTGCACATCATGATGTCCGTGCTCGCCTACAGCCTGCTGAGCATCGCTGCCGTACAAGCGGTATTGCTGGCCATCCAGGACAAACACCTGCGCAATAAGCGCCCTGGCGGCTTCATCCGCGCCCTGCCGCCCATGCAGACCATGGAAACCCTGCTGTTCCAGCTGATCGGCCTGGGACTGGCGGTACTCACTCTGTCCCTGATCAGCGGCGCCATGTACCTGGAGGATATGTTCGCGCAACATCTTGTGCACAAAACCATTCTCTCCATGACCGCCTGGATAGTATTTGCCATTCTGCTGTGGGGACGCTGGAAATTCGGCTGGCGGGGACGTGTCGCCATTCGCTGGACGCTGAGCGGTTTTTTTGTCCTGCTGCTGGCCTATGTGGGTAGCAAGTGGGTGGTGGAGATCATGCTGGGCCGCTAAACCCTATCCCATTTCTGCCGATACCGGCTTTCATATGGCCAGCAAACCCCTTGACACTCAGCCACTTGGCCCTAATCATTCCCCCATTCTCACGTTGACGAGGCAAAACGCCGCTTGGACCATATTCCCATATCCGCCTTAATTGGCGCACTCATTTTTCTCATTATCCTTTCCGCCTTTTTTTCCGGCTCTGAAACGGGACTGGTCAGCCTGAACCGCTATCGTCTGCGGCATCTGGCAAAGACCAAACACCACGGCGCCGTACGCGCCGCCAAGCTGCTGGAACGGCCGGACCGGCTCATTGGCCTGATCCTGCTGGGCAACAACTTCGTCAACATCCTCGCCTCCTCCATCGCCACGGTATTGGCGATGCGGCTATACGGCGAAGCGGGCATCGCCCTTGCTGCCGGCATCCTCACCCTGGTAATCCTGATCTTTGCCGAAGTCACGCCCAAAACCCTGGCGGTATTGCATCCCGAACGGTTCGCCTTTCCCGCCAGCCTCGTCCTTGCACCATTGTTGAAGATACTGTATCCGCTGGTGTGGCTGGTGAATATTGCGGCCAACGGATTATTGAAGCTGGGCGGCATCGATGTGAACAAGGCCACTAGTCAGTCGTTGAGCAGTGAAGAATTACGCATGGTGGTCACCGAAGCCGGCGCCATGATCCCGCGCCGCCACCAGATGATGCTCACCAATATTCTCGACCTGGAAAAGGTCACCGTGGACGACATCATGGTGCCCCGCAACGAACTGGTGGGTATCGATATCAGCGACGACTGGGAAGACATCCTCAAGCAGCTCACCAACAGCCAACACACCCGCATGCCGGTCTACGACGGCGACATCAACAATGTACTGGGGATGATTCATGTGCGCAACATCCTGCAGTTACTTAACCAGAAAGAAACCACCAAAGAAGATCTCCTGCGCTGGGTGCGCCCAGCGTATTTTGTCCCCGAAGGCACACCACTCAACAAACAGCTATTGCATTTCCAACGGGAAAAACGCCGCAGCGGCCTGGTGGTGGACGAATACGGCGATGTTCAGGGACTGGTGACACTGGAAGATATTCTGGAAGAGATTGTGGGCGAATTCACTACCGATCCTGCCAACCACATCAAGGAAGTACACCGCCAGAAGGACGGGACCTATCTGGTGGATGGCAGCGCCTCCATCCGTGAACTCAACCGCGTCATGCACTGGGACCTGCCCACTGACGGGCCAAAGACCTTCAGTGGTCTGATCACTGAACATATGGAGAGTATTCCGGAACCGGGCACCAGCCTGATGCTGGCCGGCTATCCGGTGGAGATCGTGCAAACCAAGGGCAACATGGTGAAAACCGCCCTGATCAATCCCAGCTTCCGGCGCCCAGGCCACAATAACCAGGAAGAGCAAACCGACGCGGAAACGACCTGAGCACGCAACCCGAATGAGCGCGCAAGTGACTTCGCAGCCACAATTGCACATGATGCAAGCAGCCCGTTGATATGCCCTGCTATCACCGGTTCACAGGCAACCCTCGCCCAATGATGGCTTATTGACAGGCACGCCGCCAAACCAGCCATTCACAGGCGGTCGATACCGCCGGTCAACGTTGGGAACCGCTCAGTTTTGAGACTGGGGATCGCCTTCCGGACCCACCACCCGCGTCGTCTGCACGCCACGCGGACTGCTTGCCGCTTCAAACTTCACCGGCTGTCCTTCCTTCAGGGTCTTGAAACCTGAACCATCGATTGTTGAATAATGAACGAATACATCCTCACCACCATCCTCCGGTACGATGAATCCATAACCCTTGGCATTATTAAACCACTTCACTGTTCCTGATTGCATGAGTTCAACCTCTATATTCCTTTACTAGGCAGACATACTGCCGGTCTGTCACAAAAGCTGTTTTTCGGAGACACGGGACTTGCGTCACACTCAACGCTACAGATCGCTGTCCTCCTCCCTTACACATTACGCCGTCGGCTACATCCTGAAAAAATATTGATCGGCTACCCACCAAAAACACTGGTAGCACTAGATGCATACCAACCTCGCAACTCTAGTCAATTGTCAAACCCATTGCAATGCAATGAAATCCCTGAATAATTTCTTGAAATCCCTGACTTCCCGGCCACCGGAATAGCATTAATTCCACCGGGCATCCATGCCCGCAGGTTCCATGGTGCGCCAATCATGTGGCAATGCAATGGGATGCCAATGGCATTCAGCCACGGGTTTCAGAACCGAAAATTAAGCATACCCCATTGTTATTACTAATAAATTCAAACACATCAGCTAATAACCAAGTGTTTTGATAAGTTTTTCTTCTGCACACCCAAAAATTTTCACAGGCCCAGAATGTAGCCAGACACCACGCCTCGACTACGCTTAAACAAGTCCCCAATGACTGATATTGCGGTCGAAACGGCATCGATATTTTCAGTAATTTTGCGGATATTCACACCACGGCCGCCACGCAGTACAACCTCGAGATCAACGCCAACTGGCCCCGGTCTCAATATCACCAGCAGAATAAACTTGGTTTCATTCTTATTCTGTCCCGCGAACCATCAATGGAGGTGACACTATGGCTTCACTCATCGACAAAACCCTGCAACACAAATTTGCCCTGCAAAACGTCGGACTGATCGACCGCAGCGTGCGAGTGATTGTCGGCCTGGCAATGATTGGCAGCTGGTTCTTTTATCCCATGGAATCCGTAAATCTGTGGTTCGCCTTACTTCCACTGGTGGGCATCGTGGCCTTGCTGACCGGGATTCTCGGCTGGTGCCCGGTCTACGCCATGTTCCATACCAAATCCTGCGGTGCCGACGCCCATAACACCTGCGGCACCCTTCCGGATCAGCTGACTCACATGATTGACCCACACTAAACCCTTTCCCCCTCCCTGCCATCAGCAGCACGCATAAGGCCCCGTCTCATCATAGACGGGGCCTTATGCGTATCATGGAAAAAAAACAGCAAAAAACACACTGTTTCAATCAGATTCAATCAGACAGAGATGCTCTTTTCCCCAATGTCAGCTTCAGTAACACCAACACAATCAACGCCGAATGCCAGAACAAATCGAAGATATCCACCGCTCGATGTAACTCTCCATTGGCCAACATGGTCAACTTTTGCCACAAATGGGGTTCGGGTCGGAATGGCGCCAGGGCCATGAAAATAGCCGCCAGTATCAATGGGCCGAGGGGAATCTTCGCCAACCACCTGGTAATCATGTGACCTCAAACCCTCTAGCGTAGCCGAAAACACATGTCAAGACACAGCAATGCCCTCACATCAGGTATAATGCCCGGCTCTTTGTGCGCACGGTCAAACCAATAACATCGCCGGCGACGCCTGTATTCACCGCTAACGAAACAAATATCTATGAAAATTGAAACCGGCGACAAGCCCCTTCGCACCCGCGTCAAACTGCTGGGCGCCCTGCTGGGCAACATCCTCCGCGAGCAGGAAGGCGAGCATGTACTGGCCGCCGTGGAAACCCTGCGCAAAGGCTATATCAGCCTGCGCAAGAAAGAAAATCCTGCCAAGCGCCGCCGCCTCAACCAGTTCATCGAGGGCCTCTCGTCGGAAACCCTGGTGCACATCGTCCGCGCCTTCAGCACCTATTTCAGCCTCATCAATCTCGCCGAGGAATCCTACCAGCATCATCAGCGCCGCAAGCAGGTACGCCAGATAGGTAGCAGTGAAAGATTGTGGACGGGCTCCTTCGACACCACCCTGCGTGAACTGCGCGACCAGGGCATCACCCCGGAACAACTGCAGACCCTGCTTGATCAACTGGCCTATATCCCGGTGATCACCGCCCATCCCACCGAGGCCAAACGCCGCACCATTATGGATGCCCAACGGCGCATCTTCCTGACCAACGAGGAACTCAGCGATACCCGGCTCACCAAGGCCGAACGCGCCGAGCTGGTGGAAAAACTGGAAAGCCAGATCCAGATTCTCTGGAAAACCGACGAGGTGCGGGTCAACCGCCCCCGGGTCAAGGACGAAATCAGCTACGGTCTTGCCTACTTCAACGAATGTCTGTTCGAGGCGGTTCCCAACACCTACCGAAACTTCGAAAAATCCGCGATAAGAGTCTGTGGCAAAGATGCCCAGGGCAACCCCAAGATCACCATCCCCAGTTTCCTGCGCTTCGGTTCCTGGATCGGAGGCGACCGCGACGGTAACCCCAACGTCAAACCGGAAACCACCGCCATGGCGGTGCGCATGCAGTCGCAGACCATTCTCCTTGAATACCTCAATCGCATTCCCGAACTGATCGGCGTACTCACTCATTCGGACAAACTCTGCACGCCCAGCACGGCCATGCGCGAAAGCCTGGCCCGCGACGAACAGTACAGCGAGCACGCCTTTAGCGACAAACCGGAGCGTTTCACCCATGAACCCTACCGGCGCAAACTGAGCATCATGCGCTATCGCCTGGAACGCAATCTAGTGGCGTTGAAGGACAAATTGCTGGAACGCACCGACCGCGACCAAACGCACACCGCCGACCGCTATCCTTCTGAGCAGGAATTCCTCGAAGACCTGCGCACCATCTACGACTCGTTGGTGGGCCATGGCGACAAACGCATCGCCGACGGCAAACTCAAGGATCTGATCCGCCTCGCGGAAACCTTTGGCTTTTATTGCCTGCGCCTCGATGTCCGCCAGGAATCCACCCGCCACAGTGAGGCGGTGGCCGAACTGTTCGAGCAACGAGGTATCGACTATTTGGCGTTAGATGAGGACGCCCGTCTCGAGACACTGGAAAAGGCCATCAAGGACCCTGCCGGTATCGACACCCAGGCCAGCGCACTCAGCGAAAATACACGGGAGACCCTGGAGGTGTTCCGCGTGATGGTACAGATGCGTGAGGAGGTCAGTAAAAAAGCCTTTGGCAGTTATGTCATCTCCATGACCCACCAGGCCAGCCATGTAATGGAGGTCCTGTTCATGGCCCGCCTCGCCGGCCTGGCCGGTTATGAAAACGGTGAACCGCGTTGCAGCATTCGCATCGCGCCGCTGTTCGAGACCATCGAGGATCTGGCGCACATCGAACCGGTGATGAGCAAGTTGCTGGACAATCCCACCTACGCCGCCATGCTCAAACAGGTGGGCAACCTGCAGGAAATCATGCTTGGCTATTCGGATTCCTGCAAGGATGGCGGCATCCTCGCCTCGGTATGGAACCTGTACGACGCACAAAAACGTGTTACCCGGCTGACCAACGCACATGGTGTGCGCTGCCGCCTGTTCCATGGTCGCGGCGGTACCGTGGGTCGCGGCGGCGGCCCGACCCATGAAGCCATTTTGTCTCAGCCGCAAGGCACCGTGCACGGCCAGATCAAGTTCACCGAACAGGGCGAAGTGCTGTCCTTCAAGTACAGCAACCAGGAAACCGCGGTGTATGAACTCACCATGGGTTGCACGGGGCTGATCAAGGCCAGCGCCAACCTTGTGCAACCCAGCACACCGGAACGCAAGGACTATCTGGCCACCATGGATGCCCTGGCAGACAGTGGAGAAACCGCCTATCGCCAACTCACCGACCACACCGAAGGCTTCCTGGATTATTTTTACGAGGCCACACCGGTAAATGAAATCGGCCTGTTGAACATCGGCTCACGCCCCTCACACCGCAAAAAGGGCGACCGCACCAAATCATCGGTGCGCGCCATTGCCTGGGTCTTCGGCTGGGCGCAATCCCGCCATACTCTGCCGGCCTGGTTCGGTATCGGCACCGCGCTGGAACAGTGGCGACAAAACGATCCCACGCGCCTGGCGCAGTTGCAAAAAATGTATCAACAGTGGCCCTTCTTCCGTGCCCTGCTCAGTAATACGCAAATGGCCCTGTACAAGGCTGAGCCGAATATTGCCAAGGAATATGCCAAGCTGTGCCTGGATCCCGCCACAGGCGAGCGGGTCTACAATATCTTTCGTGAGGAATACAAACGAACCGTGACCCAGGTGCTCAACATTAGTGGCTCACAACAGCTGCTGGAAGAAAACCCGGTACTGGAACTCTCGCTAACCCGGCGCAACCCCTACCTGGACCCCTTGAATTACATCCAGGTCACTCTACTCAAGCGATATCGCAATGAGAACCTCAGCGAGGAAGAACGCCAGAACTGGCTCAACCCCCTGCTGCGCTCCATCAACGCCATCGCCGCGGGAATGCGCAATACCGGCTAGGACCTGTGAACACTCATTGCATCGCCGCAGTGATGTAATGAGTGTTAACAGGCCCCAAAAAAACAGACACCCGGCACCTCAACAGCGCTACCACTTTGGTGCAATAGCGGCTATGTTTAGGCAAGGCCCATTCTTGCCGTATCAATGCCATGCAACAAGACCCACTGGTCTTCACCATTTTTCTGATTTTCACCGGCGCCGCGGTGGTCGCCACCATGGCCATGTATGCCCGACAGTCCTTGCCGGTTGCCTATATTCTGTTAGGTGTCCTGTTCGGGCCATCGGTTTTTGGTCTGGTGGGCGACCCAGTACTGGTACAAGAGATCGCTCACGTAGGCATCATGTTCCTGCTGTTTTTGTTGGGTCTGAACCTGCCACTGAGCAAACTTATCCCCCTGATACGGGAAACCACCTTGATCACCACGGTCAGTTCTCTGCTGTTTGCCATCAGCGGCGCGGCCCTGGGCGCCCTGTTCGGCTTCGCTCTGCTGGAAAGCCTGATCATCGGTGCCGCACTGATGTTTTCCAGCACCATCATCGGCCTGAAACTGCTACCCACCACCGTACTGCATCATAAACGTACCGGTGAAATCATTATCAGCATCCTGCTGATCCAGGATCTTATCGCCATCATCGTATTGTTGTTGTTACAAACCGCGGGGCACACCAGTGGCCAGACCGAATTGCCGGGCCTGGAAATCGCCCTGCGCATTGTCGCCCTGCCCATGCTGTTTCTTAGCGCTTATTTACTGGAGCGTTATGTACTCATCCGGCTCATCGCCCGCTTCGACAAGATTCAGGAATATATTTTCCTCCTCACCATTGCCTGGTGTCTGGGCTTTGCCGAGCTGGGGGCCTTCATGGGCCTGTCAACCGAAATCGGCGCCTTCATCGCCGGAGTGACCCTGGCACGCAACCCCATCGCCCTGTTCATCGGCGAAAACCTCAAGCCTCTGCGGGATTTTTTCCTGATTATTTTCTTTTTTTCCCTGGGCGCCGGGTTTGACCTGCGCATGCTGGGGGACGTGATGCTACCGGCCAGTCTGCTGGCAGGCATTGCCTTGCTGGGAAAGCCGTGGATGTTTCGTTGGTTACTGCGCCGTTCCGGCGAAGCCTCGGGACGCTCCAGCGAAATCGGTCTGCGCCTGGGACAGATAAGCGAGTTTTCCCTGTTGATTGCCGTACTCGCGCTGGAGCACCGGATCATTAGCAGCGAAGCCTCCTACATGATCCAGCTGGCCACACTAATGACCTTCATTGTCTCCTCCTATCTCATTGTCGAACGTTATCCAACGCCAATCGCTCTCAACGACAAACTGCGTCGCGATTAGTGCTCAAGCAGGTCTCTGACGGTCTTACCTGCCAGGTGTTCCTCTATTGCCTCATCCAGTTCGTGCATAACATCAAATACGCCCTCACTGACATTCACCTCGATAGACTGTGTTGTTTCATCGGCAATCACATCCAACACCTCTTTGAGGCCGATAGCCTGCAAATCCCGGCCAGGCATCAGGTGCGGTGAATCCTCACAGCTCTGCACCACCAGCCCCTCCCGGCGCAATTTTTCCACAACCTCATCTACGCTTTCCCGCGGCAAAGCAAATTCACTCGCCAACGACTCCGCCGAATAACGGTTCTCACCGCGCTGAAAACTCTCCCCCAACACACGCATGATTTCCAGCGCCAATGTCTGTTGACGGTGCAGACCCAATTGCGTGTGCCCACCATGACGCGTTTGGTAACCGGGGTTTTGATGATAAAAGGCGATGCTGGCCCCCATCAGCAACACCAGCCAGTTCAAATACAACCACACCAGGAACAGAATAACGATGGCAAAACCGGAATAGATGGCCGTGTACTTGGCCGAGCTGACAATAAATGCAGCAAACCCCCAGCCCACCGTTTCCCACAGTATGCCAGCCACCACTCCTCCCAACAGGGCACTGCGCCAGCGCACCGTGGTGTTGGGAATAATCAGATAGGTGGCGGTAAACGCGCCGATAACCAACAGGTAAGGCAGCAGTTTGCTCAGGGCATAAAACAGACTGCCAAAAGGCTCGATGGCCAGTACGGCACTCACCAGGCTACTGCTCAGCACCGAGGCAGTAATGCCCAACGCCGTGACCACCAGCATGGGGCCCACCATCACCACACTGAGATAACCGCTCAGGCGTTGCGGCAGGTTGCGCAGATTGGAGACATGCCAGATGAAATTGAACGCCTCCTCCACCTTTTGCAGCAGGGACACCACCGTGTAAATCAACAACACCAGGCCCACGGACCCCAGCACCCCAACGCTGATATTGCTGACAAACTGTACAATCTGTGCCGACAGTTCCACACCCTTTTCGCCCATGGGCGCGAGAAAATTTTGCAGCAGTGGTTCCAACTGGTTATGCACCCCGAAAGCCTTGAGCAGAGAAAAGCTCAACGCCAAAAGAGGCACCAGCGACAGGAGGGTGGTATACACCAGACTCATGGCACGCAGGGTCAACTGGCCCTGCATGAGATCATGGATAACGCGATAAAGGATACGCGCAGCAATCAAACCCTTGGCCCGCACCGGCGTTACCGTAGCCGTGTCGGTATCCCACAGCCAATGTTGAAAACGTTCAAGCCAACGGATGATTTTTTTGCCTGTCACACGAACAGTCTAGCGCAACTATGAGAGATTAAGGAAACTCAGGGCCTTCTATGAAGGATAGAAAGAAGATCACTGCTGTCCCACTAACCCCCATTTTGTTTTGATGGGATTGGTGAAGTCATTGGGGAACAGGGAGGACGAATCTGAAGTTAATGGGACAGCGAGATTGTGAGATAAAATCATTCAGCGCAAGGCGCGGATCGCCGCCAATAGCGGGACTATTGGCAAGATTCGCCGCCGCGATGGATGATTTCAGCCGCAAGATCGCGTTCCATGAATTAATCAGAGGTTCCTTATTATTTATCGACTTAAAATAATTTCTACAGGGGTTTTTCCCCATGCGGGAGCGCCTTTCCAGGCGTGATTCGCGCCTGGAAAGGCGCTCCCACCGGATTTGGCATTGTATAAATGTGCTATGGGATAACTTGTGTTCACTCACTGACACTTCAGGCACGCCCAATGTGACTAATGCTCACCGATGACTGTTATAGCAATTTAAGCCCCTTAAGATGTCCAGAAAAAATCTCAGTAATCAAACCCCACAATCATCCCCGCCGCCAACCAGGTCTTCAAAAAGCCGGCGGCCTTCATGGGTATCTGCTCCTGATCCTGTATTTCTTCGGCCAGGGCGCCACACAGTGCGGAGAAATCCGCTCCCTCCAGGGCCGCCTGCAAGGCCACTGCCTCGTCGGGCTCCAGGGATCGGTACTGGGTGATCAGTGCATTGCGCCATAACAGACATTGCGTAGCCTGGGGCAGGCGGACCGGTTTCGGCACGGTCTCGTTATGCTTCGCCGTACGCCAGCGCAACAGGGTGTTCCACCAGACCGTCATGGTGCGCACCGAGGGATGAAAGGCTATTTTCAGTGACGCCCAGGCCTCGGGAGGAATGGCCGCGGCATGGGCCTCGCCAAGGGGCTCGGCATCCGCCGCATCGAAGGCGCCCACGAAAGACCATTCCAGTTGTGCCATTTCCGCCGGCCAGTGATGCTCACCGCTGTCCGGCGCATAGCCCAGAAATACCGGGAAATCCTGACCGAACCAGCGCAACGAGAAATAGTGGGAGGGATACTTGTGGATGTAGGCCAGGCAGGCCTCTTCGAACACGTCTTCCCCCAGCAGTTGTTTGAGGATTTCGTAGTCGCTTTCCAGGGCCTCCTGCAGGCGGGCGAAATAGGCATTGGAATAAATGTCCAGGCGTACATCGCTGGATACGGCCTCGGTGCTGATGATGTACTCACCGAAGGCTTCGTCGCCCTTCACCACATTGCGTTTGAAGGCTGTCTGCAGCTCCTTCAGGCTGGGCACGTTGCCGCCTCCTTTGTCTCATCGCCCAACACCCGCTGGGTGATCGCGCGCATCTGGCCCAGTTCGGCCAACAATTCCTCGAAAGGTGGGAAAAGGTCGTCCCGTTCTATCATCGCCGACACCGGGCCGAAGTGCCGCAGCGCCTCGGCATACAATTCCCACACCGGCTGCACCACGGGATGGTCGTGGGTGTCGATGACATAGTCGCCGTAATCGCTGTGCCCGGCAAGATGAAACTGCCAGACGCGCTCGGGGGGAATACCGTGGATGTATTCCAGGGGATCGAAACCATGGTTGCGCGCGCTGACGTAGATATTGTTGACATCGAACAGCATCAGGCAGTCGGCGCGCTGCATGATCTCCGTGTGAAACTCCCACTCGGTCATTTCCGATTGCTTGAAGCTCACATAACTGGAGGCGTTCTCCAGAAGAATCTGCCGGCCGAGATAGTCCTGCACCCGCTGCACCCGCGCCACCACGTGGTCGACGGCCTCCTGGTTGAAAGGCAGGGGCATGAGGTCATGCAGGTTGTGACCGCCCTGGCCGGTCCAGCACATGTGGTCCGAGACCCATTGTGGCTCGACGCGCTCGATCAGTTGCTTGAGGCGTTGCAGATAGTCTTCGTCCAGTGGATCGGTGCCGCCGATGGACAGCGACACACCGTGCATGACCATGGGATAGTCTGCACGCACCCGGTCGAGAAAATACAGGGGCTTGCCGCCGTCCACCATGTAGTTTTCCGAGATGATCTCGAACCAATCCACCGCGGGACGGGTCTCGACGATGGTCTCGTAATACTCGGGGCGCAGGCCCAAACCGCAACCCAGGTAAGGCCGCTGGCCATGATCAACAGTTGAATCGCTATCCATTGATGCATCCTTCCACAAAAAAGGCCGGTGTCACAAGGTTAAGCCCCTGCCACACCGGCCTCCATGAACATCAGCAAGATTAGTCGCCGATCTTACCGCCAATCTTCTCGCAGGCATCCTCGCTCATGGCCACAAAGCCCTTGCCCTTGCAGGAGCTCTTGCCCTTGCAGGCATTGCTGGCTGACTTGCAATCGTTTTTACCCTTGCAGGCATTGACACCATAACAGTGCACCTTGGCATCGTGGCCACTGCCCGCCTGCACAGCAGACATGGGGGCAAAGGCAAACAGGCTGGCGGCTGCTACAGCCATGGCGATATTGGTGGTTTTCATTGCTTTCATGGATTTTCTCTCCTTGGTTTAAAAAACGGTTTTTCACTAACGGTCTGAATCCGATTCTCGTAAACTACCCTACGCACTCCCATAAAAACAGGAAAATATCCCGTTTCTATCACAAGGGTGTGCAGACTTTATCACCTTGCACCCCGCGTACGTACAGCCTACGACGCACATCCCCATTGATTGTTACTGGGCGGGCAGCAGAAAGTACGACGCCCCCGACCGTCTAAAGTTCCAGCTCCCCCGTGCCCCGCCCCCGCAGTTCGTCGGCCACTTGTACCGCCGCCTGCCAAGCCGGATCCTGTCTCAGCGAGACCCAGTCAAGATTATGGCGCTCATGCAGCCGCGCCAGGCGTACATGGGCCACGGGGTCATCGTGGGTTCCCAGATTATCCAGCAGGTTAACCGATTCTTCGGGATGATTGCACACCAACACCATGTCACAGCCCGCCGCCAGTGCCGCCCGGCCGCGTTCGACAATGTCACCCATGACGTGGGCCCCCTGCATGGTGAGATCGTCGCTGAAGATCACCCCCTGAAAGCCCAGCCGCCCGCGCAGAATGTCATTCAACCAGAACGATGAAAAACCGGCAGGCTTGTGGTCCACCGCGGCGTAGATCACGTGGGCCGGCATGATGCCCCCCAGTCCACCGCGGACCAGCCGACCGAAGGGCTGTACGTCCTCGGCAATGATGTCCTCGAAACGCCGCTCGTCCACTGGCATGTCCACGTGGGAGTCCGGCACCACCGCGCCGTGACCGGGAAAGTGCTTGCCCGTGGCTACCATGCCGGCGCGATTCATGCCCAGCATATAAGAAATGGCCAGCTCGCCCACCGCCTCGGGATTGCGGTGAAAGGCGCGGTCGCCGATCACCGTGCTCACGCCAAAATCCAGATCCAGCACCGGGGCAAAGCTGAAATCGATACCCAGGGCGCGCAGCTCCGCAGCCATTAGCCAGCCGCAGGTCTCGGCCAGTTGCTTGGCCCGCTTGGGCTCGTGGTCGAAGATCTCGCCGAACACCCGGGCCGGCGGCAGCTCGGTAAAGCCATGACGAAAGCGCTGTACCCGCCCGCCCTCGTGATCCACCGCCACCAGCAGATGCGGGTCACGCAGGCCGTGGATATCCGCCACCAGTTGCTGCAACTGCTCCGGCGATGCGTAATTACGCGTAAACAGGATCACCCCACCTACCAGCGGGTGCAGGAGCATCTCGCGCTCTTCCGCGCTGATCTCCGGGCCGGCAAGGTCCAGCATGATGGGGCCGAGTGACATGTTTTTATCAAACCTCACGTAGGGTGGGCACGTTTTTCGTGCCCACGTTGCATAGCGAGTTTAGCGCGTGGGCACGAAAGACGCGCCCACCCTACGGTTTTTTTGCCACAGAGGACACAGAGTTCACAGAGGGGGTTAATAATGATGTAAAGCAATTTGGTCCATTTTCCTCTGTGTTTCTCTGTGTCCTCTGTGGCTAATTGCGGTTACGCACATCAAGCTTGTCCCGCAACCGATCCCCCAGCAGATTGACAGACAACACCACCAGCATCAAGGCCAGCCCGGGCACCAGCACCATGTGCGGGGCCACCAGCAGGTAACGCGTGCCGTCGCGGATCATGCTGCCCCAGGAGGCCTCCGGCGGCTGCACACCCAGGCCGAGAAAGGACAGCCCCGCCTCGGCGATGACGATGCCGGCGATGCCAAAGCTGGCCTCGACGATCAGGGGCGCCATGAGCAATGGCAACAGATGCCGAAACACGATGCGCCCGCTGCCCGCGCCCAGGGCCACCGCCGCCTGCACATGCTCGCGATGCTTGAGGCTCAGCACCTGGGCCCGCGCCAGGCGCGCATAGCCCACCCAGCCGACGATGCTCAGGGCGATGACCACATTTTCGATCCCGGGGCCGAGGATGCCCGCCAGAGCGATGGCCAGCAGGATGCCGGGAAAGGCGAGAAAGATATCGATGACGCGCACCACCAGCAGATCCCAGCGCCCACCGAGGTAAGCGCTGAAGGTGCCGATGGCCGTGCCCACCAGGGCCGAGACCAGCACCACCCACAGGGCCACCACGAACGAGGTCTGCGACCCGGCCAGCACCCGCGCCGCCAGCGAGCGGCCGAGGTCATCGGCGCCTAACCACAATTCGCTGCCCGGCGGCTGCAGGATGTGTTGCAGGGCAATGGCATTGGGGGCTAACGGTAAAAAGCTAGCACTGAGAGCCACCAGGGCCCAGAGGGCGATGGCCACCAGGGGCAGCCACAGGCCCAGCAGGCTGGCGAGGCTGGATCGATGTTGTTTTAACACGGCAGAATGGCTCATGTGCAACACACCGCTGCGCCTCGATTAGCAAACTTTTGCAAGTTTAGAATTATGAATGCAAATACGCATTTCCGTCATTCCAGGTTTGCCCCGGAATCCAGTGAGGTCAATCGCATCCTGGATGCCGGAACAAGTCCGGCATGACGAGTGACGAGTAAGTTCACCGCGGCAACAACGACTCATGCCGAAGCCCCCAGCCGCACCCGCGGATCGAACCAACCGTAGGCCAGATCGGTCAACGTGTTCACCAGCACGTAACTCAGGCTGATCAGCAGCACGCTGGCCTGCACCACGGGATAATCCCGCCGCTGGATGGCCTCGATCACCAGGCTGCCGATACCCGGCCAGGAAAATATTGCCTCGGTGATCACCGCGCCGGCCAGCAGGGCCCCCAGTTGCAGGCCCAGCAGGGTGATCACCGGCAGCAGGGCATTGCGCAGGGCGTGGCGCCAGATCACCGCCCCCGGCCCCAGCCCCTTGGCCCGCGCGGTGCGGATGTAGTCCTCCCCCAGCACCTCCAGCAGGGTGGCGCGCACCATGCGCGAGAGAATGGCCGCCATGGCCGTGCCCAGGGTGATCGCCGGCAGCACCAGCGAGGCCAGCCCGTCACGCCCGCTCACCGGGAACCAGCCCAGCCACACGGCGAACACCAGGATCAGCAAGGGCCCCATGAGGAAATTGGGAATGGACACTCCCAGCAGGGAGACCGCCATGGCCGAATGATCCCAGGCCGAATCCTTGCGCACCGCCGCCATCACCCCCAGGGGGAAAGCCACCAGCAGCGCCACCCACAGCGCGGCCAGGGTCAGCTCAATGGTGGCCGGCAGGCGCTCCAGGAGGATGTCGGTGATGGGCCGCTTGGAGTGCAGGGAGTGGCCGAGGTCGAAGGCCAGCACATTGCCGAGATACTGGCCGAATTGTGTGAGCAGCGGCCGGTCCAGCCCCAGGGACTGACGCAGGGCCTCGCGGTCCGCCGCCTGCGCCGACTCACCCAGCATCACCTCCACCGGATCCCCCGGCACCAGGTGAATGAGCATGAACACCAGCACCAGCACACCGAAGATCACCACCACGGCGCTGGCCAGCCGGGAAATTAACAGCGACAAATGTCACCCTCCAACAATGATTTGGGGCATTGTGGCGGTTTCGGAGGTTATCTACAACTTTTCAGACGATAGTGGATTGAACTCGCGCTTGTGATCACGCTATGCTGAACCACAACTGTTTTGCCACAATGGATAGTGCACAGTGAAAACGACGGCATATTTTGACTCGTTAAAATCAAGACCCGACCGCGCAGCAATCAAAGAAGAATGGATTCTGCAAACAATTGAATCGCCTGACCGGGAACATGTTCAGACCGATGGCCGAATTCGATGCTGGAGAAAAATTGATGAGGCGGGAGGCAAATATCTCCGAGTGATTTTACTGGCAGACCGCACAACTGTTCATAATGCATTTTTTGACCGAGGGTATAAATCGTGAAAGTGAAATACTTCGAAGATACCGACACGCTTTACATTGAATTCAGCGACAGCGAAATTGTCACGTCAAAAGATCTGGATGAAAACACCATCCTGGACATGGATTCGGAAGGTAATGTCTGCGCCATTACGTTCGAGCACGCCAGCCAGCGCACGGATGTGCATCACTTAACCGTGGAAGGGATCGCGGCTTAGCGCCTGCTTTAAGGCATTGTGGCGGTTTCCACGGATCTCCACAACATTCGCAGCCACTCGTATTGAACTCCCGCAGGGGACCACGCTATGCTGCTGGCAGCACCCACAAGCAAGGACTCCCCATGAACCAAGACATCGACTACGGCCCCCTCACTCCGCTCATCGGCAGCTGGCAGGGCGACAAGGGCACCGACATCGCCCCCGACCCAGAGGGCAGCGAAACCAATCCCTTTTACGAAACCATCGTCTTCGAGCCCATCGGTGATGTCACCAATGCGGAGTCGCAGATCCTTGTGGCCCTGCATTACCGGCAGATAGTGCGCCGCAAGTCCAATGACCAGGTCTTTCACGACCAGACCGGTTACTGGATGTGGGATGCCGGTAACGGCACCCTCATGCAGTCCCTGACCATCCCCCGCGCGGTGTGCGTGCTGGCCGGCGGCCGTCATGGTGGTTCGATCGATGCCGACGGCAACGTGACCCTGGGGGTGGCGGCGGCCATCGACAATGCGCAGTGGGGCATCGTGCAATCCCCCTTCATGCAGGACAATGCCCGCACCATGGCGTTCAATCACCGCATCATCGTGGGCAATGGCAGGCTGAGCTACGCGGAAACCACCCTGGTGGATATCTATGGCAAGCCGTTCGAGCATACGGATGAGAACGAACTAGTCCGGCAATAGTGGTCGCCATCAGTGATCACCATCGAGCCCATCAACGCGGATCAGCAACAGCAGGTCATCCGGCGCGTCGGCGAACTGCTGCAACACTGTGCGCAACGGCTTGATCATGACTTCAAGCCCATCGAGTGCCGCTTCGACCTGCGCGGCCGCAGCTCGGGTATGTACGTGATAAAAAACCGGCAACGCTATCTGCGTTTCAACCCGTTCATCTTCGCCAAGTACTTCGAGGACAGCCTGGCCACCACCGTGCCCCACGAGGTGGCCCATTATGTGGCGGACATCCTCTTCGGCTTTCGCCATATTCGCCCTCATGGCGAAGAGTGGCGGGACATCATGCGCCTGCTGGGAGCGGAGCCGCGGGTCACGGGCAACTACGATCTGACCGGTCTGCCCGTTCGGCAGCAACGGCGCTTCGACTATCGCTGTGCGTGCATGACCCACTCACTGACCACGGTACGGCACAATCGAATCCGCCGTGGCCAGAGCGAGTATGTTTGCCGCAAGTGCGGTGAGCACCTGCGCAGGGAAAGCACCTCATTGGCCTGATGGCGTTTTACGCCAATTGTGATCGCACACCCCGGCACCATTCCAGGGAATCGATATACACCTGCCTGATCTCCTGCGCCGTGAGCCGGGCAAACTTGATCATGTGCCACTCCCCCTGCTCGTGGGCAATGACACAGTCCAGGGCCTCGGCCATGGCCGTACCGCTTTTTCGGCGTAACAGGGCCTCGTTGATCTCGTCGGAAAAAGGCAGGGACTTGAGGATACTGGTCATGCTCTTGGACATGATGGCATCGATCAGGGAGAACATACCCACGGTGAAAAAGGCATCGGGATCCTCACAGCCCGCCTTTTGCGCCAGTGCCTTGCACATGCGGGCGCGCATGATGGACATGTCGGTGAGTTCCTGGGGCACGGCATCGATATTGGACAGGGCCGCCAGCGACACCCAGCTCTTGATCTCCTTCAGGCCCAGCAACAGCATGGCCTGGTGCAGGGACTCCACCTTCTTCGACAGGCCGAAGTTAGCCGAGTTGATCAGGCGCAGAAACTTGAAACTGATACCCACGTCCCGGTTGATCAGCTCCTCCAACTCTACCAGCTCCACCTCTGGATCCTGGATCCTGGCGAGGATCTCCAGCAACAACAGTTTATTGGTGGGCAAGGTCTTGTATCGCACCACCTTGGGCTCACTGAGAAAACTACCCTGGAAATAGCGAAAGCCCAGCGACTTGCAGCGCTCGAAGTCATCCTGACTATCCACCCGCTTGGCCAACAGGAGACGGTTGGCCTCTTGCAATTGGACACAATAGTCGGCCAGTTCGTTATCGCTGTAGCCACTGATGTCCAGCTTGATCATGTCGCTGTAACCCAGCAATGCCTGTTTGTTAGCGTCCATCACCAACTCATCCAGAGCGATGCTGAAGCCCTGGGCGTGAAGCTCGCCGATGGCGGCAATCAGCGCATCGTCCATCGCGCCACTGGCGGCCACCTGCAGAATAAACTTGTCTTTGGCGAAAGGAATGCTTTGCTGTTCGCGGATGAAGCCATGGGGCAGATTGATGAAGGCGGGCTTGTCCCCCACCAGCAGCTTGAGACCGATCTCCATGAACACATTGGCGATAATCTGCGAGGATTCGGGGTCGCTGTGATCTAGGCTGGAGAACTCCGCATCGCTGTGGCGAAACAGCAATTCATAGCCGAAGGTCTCGGCGCTTTCGTTATACACGGGCTGGCGGGTGACGGAGATTTCCGGGGCCTTTTCCGGCGGCTCGATCAACATGCTGGGGATGCCTCTGGGTATCTTGACTGTAGATGCAATACCCAGTGATTATCGGCAAGTACAGGGGATTATTGAGTACTCCATTCCCATTGATGACACGATTTGCGAGTATCTCAAAATTGGTTTATCAGCCATCGATGTGTATTAGGGTTTGTTAACACCAATGACACCAGCGCAAGGCAAGTTATCCCATGCGCACTTATAACAATGTCAAATACTGTGGGAGCGCCTTTCCAGGCGCGATTCGCACCTGGAAAGGCGCTCCCACACGAGGAACTAACCCTGTTGCAATTATTTTGAGACGAGTAATAAGACGACAAGACTATCCATGTCTGTCGGCAACAGAGATGTCTTCACGGCGGCCCTCGCAGAGGCATGTCGTCTTGCCGACATTCTCCCTAATAATCCGCCTATCCTCCAACCTGCTCGGCCTCCAACGCCTCCCAGCGGGCGAAGCACTGTTCCAGCTCATTGCCCACCCGTTCCAGTTGCGCCAGGGTGGCGGCGACGGTTTCCTGGTCCTGTTGATAAAACCCGGGTGCGGAGACCTGGGCCTGCAGATGGTTCTGTTCCTCCTCCAAGGCCTCGAGGCGCGCCGGCAGGCCCTCTAGTTCCCGTTGGGCCTTGTAGCTGAGTTTTTTGGGCTTGCCGGTCGTGGCGCGTTTTTCCGTGGTGGACTTGTGGGCTTTATCGGTCGTCTTCCTGGCGGCCTCCGGCAGCGCGGGCTGCGGACGCTGGCGCAGCCAATCGTCGTAGCCACCCACGTAGTCGTTCACCACGCCGTCACCCTCGAACACCAGGCTGCGGGTCACCACGTTGTTGAGAAAGGCGCGGTCGTGGCTCACCAGCAGCAGCGTGCCCTGGTATTCGCCGAGCAGCTCTTCCAGCAGCTCCAGGGTCTCCACGTCCAGGTCGTTGGTGGGTTCGTCCATCACCAGCAGGTTGGCGGGCTGGGTAAACAGGCGCGCCAGCAACAGGCGATTGCGTTCGCCGCCGGACAGCGAGGACACCGGCGAGCGCACCCGCTGGGGCGGAAACAGGAAGTCCTGCAGATAACTGATGACGTGTTTTTCCCGACCGTTGATGGTCACCGTGTCGCTGCCGGAATTGAGATTGTCCATCACGGATTTGTCCGGATCCAGCACCGCGCGCTGCTGGTCGAAATAGGCTACTTCCAGTTTGGTGCCCCGTTGCACCGTACCGCTTGATGGTTTCAGTTCACCCAGCAATAATTTCAGCAGGGTGGTCTTGCCCGCGCCATTGGGGCCGATGATGCCGATGCGATCCCCGCGCTGGATGCGCGTGGAAAAATCGCGAATGATCGGCTTGCCGTCGTAGTCCACGCTGGCATGCTCCACCTCCACCACCAGCTTGCCGGAGCGTTCGGCATTTTCCAGCTTCAGCTTCACCGTGCCCTGTACCTGGCGACGTTCGCTATATTCGCGGCGCATGGCCTGCAGGGCGCGCACCCGACCCTCGTTGCGCGTGCGCCGCGCCTTGATGCCCTGGCGTATCCATTGTTCTTCCTGGGCCAGGCGCTTGTCGAACTTGGCATTGTGCTCGACCTCCTCGGCCAGGGCCTGTTCCTTCTTCTGCAGATAATTCCGGTAATCACCGGGCCAGGAGGTGAGCAAGCCGCGGTCCAGCTCGATGATGCGTGTGGCCAGTCTTTGCAGGAAGGCGCGATCATGGGTGATGAACAACAGGCTGCCGTTCCAGCCCAGCAGGAAGTCCTCCAGCCACTGGATGCCGGCAAGGTCAAGATGGTTGGTGGGTTCGTCTAACAATAACAAGTCAGGCTCGGTGACCAGGGCCTGGGCCAGCATCACCCGACGCTTCAGACCCCCCGACAATTCCGCGAGCCGCTTGTCCGCCGGCAGGTCCAGGCGGGAGATCACGTCCTCCACCTTCTGTTCCAGACGCCAGCCGTCTTCCGCCTCCAGCTTGCTCTGCAGTTGGGAGAAGTGTTCCAGCACCGCGGGAGAGGCGTCATCCGCCAGCGACAACGCCACTTGATGATATTCCGCCAGCAAGGCCCCCACCCCCTCCAGGCCGGCGGCGATCACCTCGAACACGCTCTGCGACTGGTCCTCGGGCACCTCCTGGGCCAGCCAGGCGATGCGCAGGTTTTGCTGGCGCCACACGCTGCCCTCGTCCGGGGCGACGGCGCCCCGCAGCACCTGCATGAAGGTGGACTTGCCGGCGCCGTTACGCCCCACCAGGCAGACCCGTTCACCGGGTGCTATCTGGAAATTGACCTTGTCCAGCAGGGCCACATGGCCGAAGGCCAGGGAAACATCGTCGAGCTTGATCAGGGCCATGGGCAGGCAATACCGGGACAGAAAAAAGAGGCGGCGCTATTATCTCGCAAAATGGGAGAGCTGTGCCAGGGCGTTTTCGAGAATATCTTCCAGCACCGTCTCGTCGAGACCAAGAGTGGTCATCAGCGCTTCCGTAGACTCGAACAGGGTTTCGTCACAGGCATCGTCACCACGCATCTCAAATAACAACTGGTGCGCCAGCACCAACACGGCACGTTGCTTTTTGTCCTCTGTATCGGTGTTTTTTTCATCCGGCGGCTGATGAAAATGCGACAATAATTCCTCGTGATGTTTGGGCAGCCGGAATTCCTGCAAGGCCCGGGCCGTGATTTGATCATGGTTAAAGCCAAAAATCTCCATTTCCAGTTTGTCCACGGGAATGTGCTCAGCATGGGCACGGTCAAACAGGGCCTGATACTCCTTTTCCAGATTGCTGGCCAGCACCATCATACCCATGTCGTGCAGCAGGCCCAGCAACTCCATATCGTCCGCCGCTGATGGTAAAGACTTCCTGGCAATCAGTTTGCATAACGCGGCTATCCCCAGAGAATGCTGCAGAACAGCCCTTGTCAGTTCGGTTTCCTTGGGGCATGTGGCGCGCAATGCCGCCAGCACCACGGCGCTGCGCACGTTTTTCAGGCCTATCATTTTCGTCGCCGTGGGTACATTACTGATCTCGGTACCCCGTCGGTAAAGAGGCGAATTGGCGTAACGCAGGAGAATGCCTGCGAGCACCGGATCCTGCAGAATATTGTCGTTTATCGCCTCGATATCAGGTTCCTCTTCCGCCAGCAGGGTCAACACTTTGCTGGCCTGGGGCGAGGATTTTGGAAATGTAAGCTGTTCCGGATTTATTGTCGGCATCAGGTAAAACTTTTAAAAATTGATAGATTCAAAAACCGCCAGAGCATCCGGCTTTTCAAGAAAATGATGACCCAGAATCACCGCGCTGGCGGTCCAGGTTTGTTTCATGTTCGAGCGACGGCCAATGAGGTTTCCTTTTTTACCATCGTAATATTCGGGCCAGTTGTCGTGGTGCAACCTGGTCATGGCCTGGTTCAGCATTTTATGGGCAAGCTCGTGCCGACCAGTGCGCAATGCTGCACCTACGAAGGCCCATATCAAACAGGGCCAGCTACCACCATTGTGATATGACCAGGGCACGTTCTTGGGATCACTGCCCGTAGTATACCGCCATTTGTCACCATCCACGGCTGGATACGCAATCTTTAACGGCATAACGCCCACCAGCTCTTCCCAACGTGCTTCGTATAGGTTCATGATCTGCTGCGCCTGTTCATCGGTGGCCAGGCCAAACAGGATGGATAGCAGATTGCCAAATGAGAACAATCGGAAATCCATGCGCCCCACGCCCAGATTACCCACCAGGTAGCCACTCTCGGGTGGTAGCCAGCCATCAATCCATTCGGGAATGGTTTCGGGGTAGATATTCAAATGATTGGCCGCGTCCTTGCCGAACTCTTCGGCGCGAAACCTGTGAATCTCATTAAGCCGCTGCAAGTCTAACCAGTAGTAGATACGCACATAAGAGCGCAGGGTCTGCATGCGTTTTTTGCAGTTGGACAGCAGCCGTTCGTTCTCCGGCGTGGGTAACAATAACTCCTGTGCCGTACATAACATGCCATACAACAATGCCTGGATTTCCAGCGGATGGCCATACACCCCCATGCGCCGGTCAATCATGAACGAGGCATCCGGTACCAGCATGGCCGGGGAGGTTTCGAAACTTTCCTTCAAATACAAATCCAGGGTGTAGCGCATACTTTCCTGAAATTCCTTACTGTGCGCCAGCGCAACATCACCCGTTACCAAGATATAGCTGCGCAGTAAAATCACCCACCACATGGCGGAGTCCACAGGCGCCACACGACCGATGGCCAGTTCACCAAAATCTGCGGTGGGTTTGCCTTCTGCATCATCTTCCGCGGGTACACGAAAGCTGGCGGGCATCAAACCCAGGGCACGTTCATGGCCTTCCATCACTGACTGCTGATTGCGCAGGCTGACCACCATCTTCAGAAAATTGCGCACGATCTCAGGTTTACCATCACACAAAAATACCAGTGCACTGGGGACGAAATCGCGCACAAAACATTCTTCATAATTGGGTGCTGCAACCGTTTCGTCCAGCGCCGCTGCAGTGCCCGTGGGTTCACCCTTGTAGGTGAGCACAGCGGCATCGAGCAGCGCGTAGGCCGAATCGAGGATTTCTGGTGTAGAAATGGAGGTCATGATTTTTTTACTGTCCGCTAGTCACTGTGCATCAACGGTCTCTTTGCTTTCACATCGGCATGTGCAAGCCAATACTGTACCTCGGATGCTCATACGGTAGCGCAGATAAGAAGGGCTGCAAAGCAAGCATCTGGTGACGTCCAACAGCTTCTGGCAACCATTCAGGCAACAAAAACGGGGAACTGATGAGAACAAGCAGGCTAAGGGGCCGGATAAAACAAGGGGCTGGATAAACGAGGGCCGGATTAAAAAAGTGCATGCCCTGGACTGGCCAGGGCAAGCACTCTCCCCCCTCCCTCATTTGAGGTGTCGGGGTATCTTACCCGCCACCCTGAAATGTTCAAGGTTTTTTTTCGACACCTGTCCGTCATTGACTTGGGTATCAGGGCAACAGGCAAATCAAAATAACCTCACAGCGACAACACTGGCAGAACATTACTGGCAAGAAAAAACCGCGGCGAGGGGGGCGCCGCGGTTTTTGGGTCATGGGTGGTACGTGTTGGGTAGCACGTGAGATACACAATAGCACTCCACCCTTATTGCCAGAACTAATATTTTACGATTTTTTATTCTCGAAATGAGATTACAAAACGGCATCCCCGGGCAATCCAATGTCCTCGAGGAAAAAACGGACAAAAACAGTTATTTTTGTCCGTTTTTTGCTTGACATTTTTTGACCAATAACCACACTGGACACAGTCTGAAAATATGAAGCAACTCGCTGCGTACATGAGACAGGCTGCAGCCACAGGGAGCTGGCAAAACTAAGGGGGGCTCAATGAACGACACAGGGTATTCCTGTCAGCAGGTGATGCGCATCACCGGCCTAACCCGCCGCCAGCTCAGCTATTGGCGCAAGACGGGGCTTGTGGTGCCCCAGGACAATACCCGTGGCGGGCATGCCCGCTATTCCTTTGCGGATTTACTTGCACTGAAAACCGCTCGCAAGCTGATTGATGCCGGTGTCTCGGTGCAGCGCATTCGCAGGTCCATCACCTCACTCACCGGTTTCCTGCCCTCGTGCAATGCCCCACTCACCGAATTGTCACTGGTGGCTACGGGGGATGTGATCCTGGTGTTGCACCGGGAGGCAGCCTTTGAGGCCCTGTCCGGCCAGGAGTGGATTTACCCGGTGGCGGAACTGGAACGCGAAGCGGCCAGCATCCGTGGTGAAATGGCGCCGGAACAGAATGATCTGTTCGAACAGAGTCTGCCTGCCCGCCAGGAGGCGGTACAGCAATGAGCCGGCCGCGCTCTGTCAGCCGCGCGGCGTCGGCGATGAAAACGGCTGTCTCATCAACTCAGGGGGTGTTATGAAGATCATTGCCATTGCCAATCAAAAGGGGGGCTGCGGTAAGACCACCACGGCCATCAATCTGGCCGCCTGTCTGGGAGACCTGGGCCACCGCACGCTGTTGGTGGATGCCGACCCGCAGGGGCATGCCTCCCTGGGGCTGGGACAGCGCCGCCAGGATGACCCGGGGCTGTACGAGGTCTTCGCCCTGGACTTCCCCCTTGCCGAGGCCATTATTCCTGCGGTGAGCCACGGTGTTGACCTGGTACCCGCCACCATTTCCCTGGCCGCGGTGGAACATGTTCTCGCCGACATGCCCAAACGCGAGCGCCAGCTTGCCGATCATCTCCAGCCCCTGCAATCCATTTATGACTTTGTGATCGTCGACTGTCCGCCATCACTGAGCCTGTTGTCCATCAACGCCATCCGCGCCGCACAGCGAGTGATTGTGCCCATCGATATGAGTCTGTTTTCCATCGACGGCATCGAACGCCTGGGCGAGACGGTGGACCTGGTGGCGCAAAAATATCAACTGGATATCGAGATCAACATGCTGCCCACCCTGGTGGATAAACGCACCCGCCTGTGTCGCAAATTCCTGTTAGGGGTATGGGAGCGCTACCAGGACAACGTACTGTCCAGCCTGATCCACAACACGGTACGTCTCAAGGAGGCGGTGTGTGAGGGGCAAGCCATAATTCACTACGACACACATTCTCTTGCCGCCAGGGATTACCGCTTACTGGCCAAGGAAATCATTCAGCGTTCCAGTGACGAGAAGGCCGTCATTGAATCCGAAACCTCCTGGCTAAGGGATCGAATCACCCCGCCCCAAGCAACAGAGCTTGCCCCTCTAACGGTCAGACCGAACCAGCACACAATCTCACCCGATACCGAGCTGAATTCCCTCCCCCTGGAAACAACGCTGGATAAGGTACTCGTCGATGAGCAGGAACGGGCGCAGGATGAAAGCGTCTTTGTCGATGACCGGGACAGCATTATCACCATCGAAGGTTCTGTTGACGTACTACATCGCGTGGAACTCTGCTACGAAAACTTTGCCCGGCGGGAACTGAAAATCGCCGGGGATTTCAATGACTGGATCCCAGACGAAGGTGTCGAGACCATTGAAGAAAACGGTTCCGTACGCAAGATATTTTTCGCGCCCGCCGGCGAATACCAGTACCGTCTGGTAATCGACGGCAAGTGGCGCAACGACCCCACCAACCCGCACCAGGTACTCAATCCCCACGGGGTACACAATTCCATGTTACGGGTGGGTAATGAAGAAACCCGCCCAGCATCCTTTCACCAATAAACAAACAGGTCAGTCACATGTCGAACCCTATCCATGATCGCCAACCAGCCACCAAGCCGGCCATACGTTCCAAACACCGGCTTGCCGACATCGGCCATCACTTTCTCAGCAATCCCGATCAGCGCCTGCCAGCCTGGGAAAACACCACCGTCATCCCCGTGTTACTGGGCACCAAGAATGATGATTACGTGGTGTACGAACTGAACCGCGCCTTCAACCGGCAAAATAGCAGCTCCATGGTGCTGAATATCGAAAACCGTCTGGCGGTATCCAATCAACTATCTTCACTGGCCGGAGAAATGGATCTCCATGAAGACGCCAGCCTGCCCGACTATTGCCTGATTCCGGCCTCATCCCCTTCCACCACCCTGGCACTGCAAAGCGACCGCCTGATCATCGCCGTGCATGCATCCCTCGGGGGCGTGCGAATCGCCTATGATCAACTGGCCTTCATGGCCTCCCTGGATACCGACTTCAACGTCTGCGTCATCATGCTCGGAGCGAAAACCCGGGCTACCGCAAAACGCTTTTTCGGCTTTTTGTGCGACAATGCCCAGTCCCTGCTTTCCCTGAAGCTGGAATGCGGTGGCTATCTGCTGCAGGACAGCGAACAGTCAGAAGGGCATGATGTGGAAGAAGCGGAGATGGAAGAAGCGGATATCGCCACGGATTTTGATGGCATGGCCAGCGGGTTGTTACGCCACTTCTCACCCCGCTTGCAACGCGAGGCCCCAGTAACGCGCCTTGCTGCCCCCCATGGGCCGGCCGCTTTATTAAGGAACCTCTGAATTAAAGAACCTCTGATTAATTCATGCAACGCGGCCTCGTGACTGAAATCATCCATCGCGGCGTTGCGAATCTTGCCAATAGTCCCGCTATTGGCGGCAATCCGCGCCTTGCGCTGAACAAATTTCATCTCACAATCTCGCTGTCCCAGAATTATTAATCGTCTCAAAATAATTGCAACAGGGTTATTTCCCCGTGTGGGAGCGCCTTTCCAGGCGCGATTCGCCCCTGGAAAGGCGCTCCCACAGTATTTGGCATTGTTTAAGTGCGCTATGGGATAGCTTGCATCCACTCATTGCCGCTTCAGGCTTTCCCAAGGTGGCTATTACTCACCAATGTCTGTTAAACCCATTTTGAGACCCTTAATAATCAGAGGTTCCTTAAGTTAGAGTACTCCCCGAGATGGCATTGACAGATCAGGATCAGACCACAGCCTGACCCGGTAAAGCCTCGGGACGAGCAATGCAATAACCTTGCACCATGTCCACCCCGATGCCTCGCAGGCTTTCCAGGGTTTGCTCATTCTCAACGAATTCTGCGATAGTACTGAGGCCGGCCACATGACCGATTTCGTTGATTGCCTGGACGATCGCAAAATTCATGGGATCCACATCCAGGTCGCGCACGAATGAACCATCTATTTTCAGATAATCCACCGGCAAAGTCTTCAAGTAGGAAAATGAACTGAGGCCGGAACCAAAATCATCCAAGGCAAACTGGCAACCAAAACCGCGGATCTCGTTGATGAAATTCACTGCCTCACTGAGGTTGGAGATGGCCGCTGTTTCGGTAATCTCGAAACATAGCATCTCGGGGGCAATACCGTAGTGATTGATCTGCTGGCGGATGAACACCGGGAAATCCTCGTCATCAAAGGAATGGCCGGAAAGGTTGATGAAGAACACACTGTGATTTTCATCATGTAGAGGAAGATTGCGGGCAAGATGGGTGATTACCGAACGCACCACCCAACGATCCAGCAGCGGCATGATTCCATAACGCTCCGCCGCAGGTATAAACGCACCGGGCATGATCAAGCGGTTCTCTTCATCCACCATGCGCACCAGAAATTCCACGCACTGAACTGCGCCGTTGAAACGGCTTAATGACTTCATTGCCTGCTGGTGCAAGACGAAGCGTCCCTCTTCCAGGGCATTCTTGATGCGCGCCACCCATTGCATCTCTGAGTGCCGGCGTCGCAGCTCGGTGTCATTATCCCGATAGACATGCACCCGATCCCGGCCAAGATCCTTGGCAGCATAACAGGCGATGTCGGCAGCACCCAGCACCTCATCGGCGCCCTGCGCCTCCTTGGTAATTTTCGCCATGCCAATGCTCACCCCGATACTGAAGGTTTTGTCACGCCAAACAAAACGAAAATCACTGATCAGGGCACGCAGGTCTTCAGCAATCTCCTGAGCCTTGTCCAGAGGGCAGTTCTCCAGCAACAGGCCGAACTCATCTCCCCCCAGGCGGGCCAGAATATCATTACCACGCACCTCTTCACGCAATACCAGGGCCAGTTGACTGAGTAGTTCATCTCCAGCCTGATGACCGCAGGTATCGTTGATCACCTTGAACTGATCCAGGTCCAGGTACAGCAACACATGAGACACGTCATCGCACTTGGCGGAGGCCAGGGCATTGTTAAGGTGACGGTCAAATTCATTGCGATTGACCAGGCCGGTGAGCTGGTCGTGATAGGCGAGGTGATAAATGGTGGCCTCGGCGAGCCGATGTGAACGACGCATTTCCGCCTCGCGCAACTCCCGCTCGATGGCGGGCACCAGGCGCTTGAGATTGTCCTTCATGATGTAATCATGGGCGCCCATTTTCATGGCCGCCACGGCGATGTCTTCGCCAATGCTGCCGGAGACGATGATCACGGGGATATCCGGTTTACATTCCTTGGCAATGGCAATGGCCTCTTCGGAACTGAAGCCGGGGATATTGTGGTCGGTGACTACCACGTCCCAATGCTGCTGACGCAGGGCCTGTTGCATGGTCGGGCCATCCTCGACGCGCAAAACCGTAGGATCGTAGGCGGCGCGCTGCAACTCGCGTTTGAGCAACAGGGCGTCATCCTCGGAATCCTCCACCAGCAGGATTCGCAGTGCTACAGACATCTCAAATTTCCCTGCGTCGCACGGGCGCCTCGTTCAGCACTAACCAGTACAGGCCCAGTTGTTTCACGGCATCGATGAACTGATTGAAGTCCACCGGTTTGCGGATATAACTGTTGGCACCGTGTGTGTAGCTGTCCATGATATCCGTTTCCTCGCTCGAGGTGGTCAGTATCACCACCGGCTGCAACACGGTGCGCTGATCCTCCCGCAAACGCTTGAGCACCTCAAGGCCACTGAGCTTGGGCAGTTGCAGATCCAGGAGAATGACCTGTGGCTGGATACTGGTGTCACGGCCCTCATACTTGCCAGTACCAAACAAATAGTCCAGTGCCTCTTCCCCGTCCCGCGCAACCACCACTTCATTGAGGATGTTGTTTTTTTTCAAGGCCCGCAGGGTGAGGGCCTCATCATCCGGGTTATCTTCAACCAACAAAATAACGTTATCCGACATCCATTTCCCCTTGTCTTCGATTTTCGCCAGTTCTCCCGTTGCATGTCCATTGCGGATTGCCTCTGTCCTGACAGCAATCCGTGTCCAGCACCCGTAAAACTACTGAGTGATAACCATAGCCTGCAATGGGCTTGCCGAAAACCACTTTTTTTATAGGATATATTCCTGGGCAACCAATGGTCAGAGCCCTAGTGCGACTCCGGCAGAGTGAAAAAGAATACCGAGCCCACTCCCAGTTCCGACTCTGCCCACACCCGGCCGCCATGACGTTGCACAATACGCTGCACCATGGCCAGCCCCACCCCGGTGCCACTGGTGAAATCCTCGCCATGCAACCGCTGGAAGGCGGTAAACAGCCGGTCGGCATAGCGCATATCGAAACCGCAGCCATTGTCTTTGACAAAATACACCGGTGCACCATCCTGTTGCTCCACGCCAAACTGAATCTCTGTGCGGGGCTTGTCACGGCTGAAGCGAATGGCGTTTTCCAGCAAATGTTCCAGCAGCAGGGTCAACAACAGTGAATCGCCACTGACCAGAATATTCTCTGCAATCTGCCAGCGGATCTCCCTCTCGGTATACAGGGATGACAGGCGGGTCGCCTGGCTCTTCACCAGCTCACTCAGGCTCACCGGCTCACGATGAAAACCAGAGCGGGTAATACGCGACAGCTTGAGAATATCCTCAATGAGGCGATTCATCACCTGGCCGGCGCGGGTGATGCGTTGTAGGCTGTCCAGCTCGCCGGGATCGAGCTTCTCTTTGGCATCCTCCTCCAGAATTTGTGAATAACTGGTGATTGCCCGCAGTGGGGCATTGAGATCGTGGGCCAGCGAGTAGCTATAGGATTCCAGTTCACTGTTGGCATTGAGCAGCTCAGCGGTGCGTTCCTGTACCAGATTCTGCAATTGATTCTGATACACTTGCAGGGCGGAACGCATCTTTTGATCCCGCCTCAACACCGACCAAGCCACCAGGCCCCCCATCAAAACCGCCCCCATGACCAGAAACAGAGTGGCGGCCATGGTCTGCCGAAAGGCCTGCTGGGCGCCTTCAGCAACCTCCCGCGCCGCTTTCTTTTGAATGACAGAGAGATTATTCATCGCCGTGAAGGCTGCATCCTGTGCATTCAACGCAGTGTGAAAGGCCGGCAATAGAGCACGCCGGGGAATCTGCTGGTCAAGGTCAAGTTGCTGGAGTAATTTGCGCTGGATAACCGCACCATCCGTGGCCCCTTTGGTCATGGCGTCAAAAGCGATGCGCTCCTGGTCAGACATGGGCATCTTCGCCAACTTTTGTCTCGTAGTCATAAAACGACTTGCCGCCAACATATGACGCTGCCAGGCCTCATCCCGTTCGAACGGATCGTCTACCAGCAACATGTCGCGCAAGCCCAACTGGCGCTGACGCATGGCATCGCGTAAATCAGCCACCAGTTCGTTCTTGACATTATGCACATTGACTACCGCGGACAATTGATCATTAATTGTCGAAAGACGAAGCAGGGTGTATCCCGTTACCCCCACCATCAATGTCAACACTGTTGCAAAACCAATAACCAGGTGACGTCGCCCGGCTGTCTTGGGCACCGACAGCACGTCGTTCATTTTGTCGGTGAATCGTCTATCCATAAATAGTAGTCTTCATTCCTCAGCGCCTCAATCAAACCGCGGGTTCGGTATCTGCAGACTGTCTCACGTCCCGGCCTTCCTCTGTCGATGTAGGTGCAGTGAGGGTAAAACGAAATACCGCACCCTCGCCCACCTTACCCTCGCCCCAAATAAGCCCCCCATGCCGCAGAACAATCCGTTTTGCCGCCGCCAATCCCACACCAGCACCCTCAAATTCTTCCGTGTTATGCAGGCGCCTGAAAGGTAGAAACAGCTTCTCCACGTACTGCATGTCAAACCCGGCGCCATTGTCTTTTATGCTGTACACGGTAACGCCATTATCGGTCTGAGCTGTGAATTCGACCTGTGGCTGCGCGGTGTTTTGAGTGAACTTCCAAGCATTGCTCAATAAATTGTGGAGCAGCGTTTTCAGCAGTTCCGGATCTCCGTTGGCCCGCATTTGCTGATCGGCGACAAATGTCACTCGATGATCCGGATACTCCTCCTCGAGACGCTTTACTACAGAATCAAGCAACGGGGCCAGATCAAGATTCTTGCGGTACAGCTCCTGGCGCGTCACGCGGGAGAGAATCAGGATGTCTTCGATCATCTGGCCCATTTTTTTGGTGCCGCCACAAATGCGTTGCAGGTAACTGCGGCCTTCCTCATCCAACGCGTCCGCATAATCTTCCAGCAGGGCCTCGCTGAAACCATTGATGATGCGCAGGGGAACCCGCAAATCCTGCGAGAGAGAATGGGCAAAGGATTGCAACTCCTGATTCACCGCCAGTAATTCCGCGGTGCGTTCATCCACCACGTTTTCCAGATGCTCGCGGTAACGCTGCAACTCCTCGCGGGCCTTCACCCTCTCGTCCACATCAAAGGTCAGGCCCTGCAGGGTGGGTGAGCGGGGATCACTGGTAGACCTGTGAACGTAATCACGCACCCACACCCACTTGCCGTTGGCGTGTTGAATACGGTATTCGACATCGCCCCGCTCGCCGGTGGAGGCAATTGAACGATAGAAATTTTCTGCCGTCTCCAAATCGTCGGCATGCACATGATTCAGCCAGAATTTCTCCTTGTACCAGTCCTCTATTTCGTATCCGAGAATAGCCTTGGCCTGCGGCCCCACATAGCTTATGCGCCGAGAATTGAGATCCAGCTCCCAAGGAATAACATTGGCGGTTTCCACCAACTGCCGGTAATGCTCTTCACGTTTTTCCAGATCAGCATAGGATCTCTGCAGGTTGGCGAGCATGGCGTCAAAAGCGCAGGCCAACACGCCAACCTCATCTTTGCGGCCGCGCAAGGTCACGCTGATTTTCTGTCGTGAGGTTTGCAAGGATGCGCCGGTAATATGTTTGGTAAGGGCAGTGAGTGGCTTGAGGGTACTGCGCAAGACAAGGTGGATGGTAAGCATCACCAGCAACCAGATACCCCCAAGGGTCAGGGCGACATCCTTTACCTTTTCAGTTTCTTTAAGGTCATGTAAAAAAATGTAGCCCAGTAACACCATGGACACACACAGCACCACGCCGAGGCTGACAATCACCCGTGTGTAGAGTCCCCAGTTCATGGTGTAGTGGCTCAGACCTTGATGAACCGGGAGAGCAGCTCTTCACCGGGCATGGGACGATCATAAAAATAACCCTGCACATTGTCGCAGCCATGTTCACGCAGGAAATCGGCCTGTTCCTGGGTCTCCACGCCCTCGGCGATTACCGACAGTTTGAGCCGATGCCCCATGGCAATGATGGTATCGATGATGGCGGCATCGTCATTGTCCGCCGGCACATCAGCCACAAAGGTCTGGTCAATCTTCAGCACGTCCAGGGGGAAGCGCTTGAGATAGCTCAGCGAGGAATAGCCCGTGCCAAAATCATCGATGGCAATGCGCACCCCCATATCATGGAAGGCCTGCAAAGTCTTCAAGGCCTCCTCCGGGTCTTCCATGACACAGCTCTCGGTAATCTCCAGTTCGATCATTTCCGTGTCAATGCCGGTGTCCTCCAGTACCCGGCGAAGCATGGACACCAAGCCCTTGTCACGAAACTGCCGGGCCGAGAGATTCACCGCCACCGGCGTAGGCTTGAAGCCCATCGTCATCCAGGCTTTGTGATCCGCACAGGCCTGACGCAGAATCCATTCACCCACGGGAATGATCAGGCTGGTCTCTTCCAGCAAAGGGATGAATTTCCCCGGCAGCATCATGTCTTCATCCCTGCGCTGCCAGCGCAACAAGGCCTCAACGCCGATTATCTCACCCGTGGCCAACGACCACTGAGGCTGGTAATACAATTGAAACTCTTCTCGCTCCAGAGCGCGACGCAGGGCGCTTTCCATGTCCAGCCTGTCATCGGCCCGGCGGTTCATGGATTGCTTATAAAAATGGTAGTTGGCGCCGCCATCCCGCTTGGCAACGTGCAGGGCCGTGTCTGCGAACCGCGCCAGTTCACTAAAATCACTGGTGTCATCGGGGAAAATGGCCACGCCAATACTGGGCGCGAGGAAGATTTCCCGGCCCTGGGCATGAAAGGGTTCGGAGAAGGCACTCACTACGGTATGCAGCAAATCTTCCACCGAGGTATCGCGATCCAGATCCGCCATGGCTATTCCAAACTCGTCGCCGGTGAAACGCGCCACCAGATCCTGCTGACGCACCGAGCCTGCCAAGCGCTGGCTCACCTGCTGTAGCAGCTGGTCACCCACCTGGTGGCCCAGGGTATCGTTAATTGTGACAAAGCGGTCGATGTCAAAATGCAGATAGGCCACCCGCTTTCCGCTCCGCCATGCCCGTGACATGGCTCGTTTGCAGCGCTCGCGAAACAGGGCCCGATTGGGCAGGTCGGTAAGGGCATCATAGTACATCAGGTGATGGATGCGATCCTCCGCCTGCTTCTGCTGGCTCATATCGGTGAAACCACCGATCAAATGGGTACGCTGGCCGCTGGCATCTGTCACCTCGCTGATGGTCAACCATTCCGGAAATATTTCACCGTTTTTGCGCCGGTTCCAGATCTCCCCCTGCCAATAGCCGTTGTCGTTGATGGACTGCCACATGGCGCGATAGAAATCCCGGTCATGCCGCCCCGATTGCAGAATACTCGGCCGCTGGCCAACGACATCCGCCTCCGTATACCCGGTAATCTCGGTAAAGGCCTTGTTGATGCGCAGGATGCGAGCCTCATGATCGGCGATCAGGACGCCCTCCACGCTGGACTCGAACACCTTGGCCGCCAGGGCCAGATCCGCCTCCGCCCGCTGCCGGGCACGTCGTACCTCGGCCTCGCGCAATTCACGTTCAATGGCGGGAATCAGGCGCGCCAGGTTGTCCTTCATGATGTAGTCGTGCGCCCCGGCGCGCATCAGGGCCACCGCCGATTCCTCGCCCATGGCGCCGGAAATCACGATGAAAGGCACATCCAGCCCTGTGGAATGCAACAGCGCCAGGGCCGCGGGGCCACTAAACTCGGGCATAGTGTAGTCGGAAAGAATAATGTCCCACTCACGCATCTCCAGGGCCGCGCGCATGGACTCGGGCGTGTCCACCCGTTTGGCAATGGGTTCGTAGCCACCCTTTTTCAGCTGGCGCAGAGTCAGCTCTGCATCGTCTTCAGAATCTTCAATGAGTAAAACTCGAAGGGGTTCCATAGACCCAAGCACTCCCAATGACTGTATGGATTCATGCCGCACCAGCGACCTGAGCCGGCATGGTAATCCGCCCTGTGCTTCATCGGCATACGTGGGCAGATACTTGATACACGGGAGTCGTCAGTATATCAATACTTCCTGTGAACCGTGTCAGCGGCAAAATAACATCCTGGCCCGGGCTTCGTACTCCCGCGCCTGAAAAAAAATGGCCATCCTGCTATCCTACGCCCCTGAAATTCAGCCCCATCCACCGCGTTCGCGTTACGGTCATGCGCCCATCACCACAGAAACCCCTTGTCCTGCTCTTTGCACTGTTACTCGCCAATCCCGGCATTCCCAGCCTGGCCAGCGGGCACGAGGCCCAGGCGGAGAAACAGCGCCTGCAATCCCTGCTCCGGGAGCTGGAACAGGCAGCCCAAGAACGCCGGCAACAACACGCCCGAGAGCAAGAACTCAGCCACCGGCTGGAATGCAACTGGGCGCTGATTCGCGCCTATGAAGCCTGTGCACAGCAACACGAAAATAACGCCGAGGAGCACCTGAAATGCTCCACCGCGGCAAAGAAAAACGCAGTGCAATGCCTGGAAGGTGGCAAACAAAAGGGACAAGAGTGATTCTGCCCCGTGCCAATCTCCCTCTCCGCCATACCATAAAGGCCACCCGTTGGGTGGCCTTTATGGTATGGCGGAGAGGGAGGGATTCGAACCCTCGGAAGGCGTGAGCCTTCACTTGATTTCGAATCAAGCCCGTTCGGCCAGCTCCGGCACCTCTCCAAACTTTCTGATCATCTTCATACTTTCACACTGCAACTATCTACTCATTCGGCCACCGTTTCGTCAGGAACGAAACGGGACGCACTTTAGTGCGCCCGAAGGGTGCGCGCCATGGATGGCGCGCATCAGCTCCGGCAGCTCTCCAAACTTTGTGGTCATTTTCTCACTGGGCGTAATACGCATTACTGTACGCGCCGCACAAAAGATCGCATAGGATACGCACTTCTGGGCTTATTGGGAACCTCATTCCCCCACCGAAGCGGCCTCCAGGCCGAGGTAAACGTAGTAGGCGTTCATTCTGTTGGCCTGGGCAGCGGGCATTTTTTCGTAACGCGACCAATCCAGCGTGGCGTAGGCCTCGTCAAAGGGCACCAGGTTTTCAACGGCATTGGCCATGTTGTCGTGTACGAAATGCAGGTACTCCAGGGTGAATGCCAAGGCCTTTCGGGGGTCGTTTGATGCGGGCCCGTGCCCAGGAACAATGTGCTCGATGCTGGTCGCATCCAGCTTCTCCAGATGGGCCATCCATTGCTCAGGTTGGGCACCCGCCACAAAAGGAATCCTTCCCTCGAATATCAGATCGCCCACGTAGAGAACGTGATCCTGTTTGACGAACAGGGTCTGGTCGCCCTCGGAGTGGGTGGAGCCCAGGGGTTGAACCAGAAAGTCGACACCGCCTAACTGAAAATAGTAAGGTTCATCAATATACCTGTCAGGCATGATCAGGCGCGTTTTTTCGTCCACCCAGGGAAACAGGCTTTCACGCCGCTGTTGTAAACGGCCTTTGGCTGTCGGCGAATTCAGATAGTCACTGGCGCCTGCGGGAGCAATGATTTCCGCGCCCAAGTCCTTGAAAACCTGCAAGCCGTAAATATGATCTGCGTGATAATGACTCACCACCACTTTTACCACCGGTCTGGAGGTAATCTCGCGAATCTTGCTCAATAACAGATAGGCCAAGGAAGGCGTGCCCAGGGCATCAAACACCACCACACCTTCATCGGTAACCACAAAACCGGCATTGGACATGAAACCCTCGTTATCCGTGGGCGTTCCCGCCGGCCCCTGTACGTAATAACTGTGCGCGGCTACCTGCACCGGCTCCATGGGAACGCTGGTGGATTCATAAGCGGTATCGGTCCAGATATTCCCGGCATTCACATCGGCGAGCAACATCGTCATCAGGATTCCGGCAAACAGGCCTATTCTGTTAAACACCATTCTTTTATCCACAAACGCCGAAGGAAACACTATCGCCGGGCCCGAAAGAATCGCCGCAGAAGTTCACCGCATTCATCTGCCAACACGCCGCCTTCAACCTCGACCACATGATTGAACTGCTCACTGCCCAACAGGGAAAAGGCGCTGCCCGCGGCCCCCACACGAGGGTCCGTTGCCCCATAGACCACGCGTCCTACCCTGGCATGAATAATGGCGCCTGCACACATCACACAGGGCTCCAGGGTGACGTACAGGGTGGTGTCCAGCAGGCGATAGTTTTTCTCCGCCAGGCCCGCAGCGCGCAGCGCCACCACTTCGGCATGGGCGGTGGGGTCATGGCTCAATACCGGCTGATTCCAGCCCTCGGCAATGAGTTCATCATTGCGCACGATGACCGCCCCCACCGGCACCTCACCTTTTTCCTCTGCTAAGACGGCCAACGCCAGAGCATGCTGCATCCAGCGTAGATCACGAGGATCCACCGTTATGCTATTCGACACTATTGGCACTCACTCGAAAACATCCAGAAAAATCGAAAGAGGCCGCATATAGCGGCCTCGCATTTTGTGCTCTAACAGCTTGTTAGCGGCTGGAGCACATATCCCAATGATGTGTGCGGGAAAATGATATAGGCTATGGGAAAATCTGTCAAAGGAGGGACAAATATGCTGCCCGCAATGCGTTATCGACTCGGCCTCGACCTTGGCTCGT